>NZ_JBIAHA010000008.1:0-287946 GCF_042870175.1 Streptomyces sp. NPDC006643
ATATCTGGCGTTGACTTTTGGCACGCTGTTGAGTTCTCAAGGAACGGACGCTTCCTTTGGTCCCGTTTCCGGGTCCCTCCGGGCTTCCCTTCGGTTCTTGCTGTGTTGCTGTCTTGCGTTTCCGACTCTATCAGAACCTTTCGGCGCCTGATTCCCAGTCAGCGGGACCGCTTTCAGTTATCCGCTTTCGCGTTTCCCTTTCGGCGTGTCCACTACGTTAACCGATTCCCCGGGCGACTCATAATCGAGTCGGCCAGTTCAGATTTCGGCATGCCGAAATAGAACCCGTCAGGGGCAAATCGTAGGTAGTGGGTGGCCACTGCGGGCTGCTGAAGAGCAAGACCCGTTGAAAGCGGCTCGGACTACATTAGGGGGCGCGACCCGGCGCGTCAAGTTGTCCGGCGGCGGGGAGTGTGGGCGCGGTACGGGCTCACCGTGGGGTCGCCGTCGATCCAGAATCGCCACGGGTGCGGGGCGCCGTCGCCGCCGACTCCGGTGCGAGGACCGTTGCGTACCAGGTCACTTGGGGGTGGCGTGCCCGTGAGGACGGACAGGGGCGCGTCGTCGCCGGAGCAGACGTCCGTGCCGTTCAGCGCGCGGTCGATGTCCAGGCCGGTGGCCAACCGGGCCGGTCCTTTGGCCAGTTCCTTGTCGTTGCGGGCCGAGAGCCGTCGTTTCCGTACCTGCTCCGCGCCCGCCAGGATCTCCCCGGCGCGCAGCAGTACCCCGCTCGCGTGGCCCACCGGGCCGCACACCATGTTGAGGCAGTGCCACATGCCGTACGTGAAGTAGACGTACGCGTGGCCGGGCGGGCCGAACATCACGTCGTTCCGGGCCGTACGGCCGCGGAAGGCGTGGGAGCCGGGGTCGATGTCGCCCGCGTACGCCTCCACTTCCGTGAGGCGCAGCTCTATGGTTCCTTCCGCCGTGCGGCGTACGAGGGTTCGGCCCAGCAGGTCCGGGGCGACTTCCAGTACGGGCCGGTCGAAGAAGTGGCGGGGCAACGGCGTACCGTCGGGGCGCTCGATCATGTCGTCCGAGCGTAGCGGGGGAACCGCCCGCGGTCGTGGCGCGTATGTAGAGGTCAGGATCTAGGAGGAGTGACTATGGGCTTCAAGAGGCTGCTCGCGAGCATGGGTGCCGGCGGTGCGTCCGTCGAGACCGAGCTGACCGAGCAGAACGTCGTGCCGGGCGGAGTCGTCCAGGGCGAGGTGCGCATCCAGGGCGGGTCGGTCGACCAGCAGATCGAGGGGCTGTCCGTCGGTCTTCAGGCGCGCGTCGAGGTCGAGGGCGGTGACCAGGAGGTCAAGCAGGACCTGGAGTTCGTGAAGCAGCGTCTCGGTGGCGCCTTCGAGGTCAAGGCCGGCGCGGTGCACGTGGTGCCCTTCGGTCTGGAGATCCCGTGGGAGACCCCGGTGACGAGCATCGCCGGGCAGCAGCTGCACGGCATGAACATCGGTGTGACGACGGAGCTGGAGATCGCCCGCGCGCTGGACTCCGGCGACCTGGACCCGATCAACGTCCACCCGCTGCCGGCGCAGCAGGCCATCCTGGATGCCTTCATCAGCCTGGACTTCCGCTTCAAGAGCGCGGACATGGAGCGTGGGCACATCCGCGGGACGCGTCAGCGGCTGCCGTTCTACCAGGAGATCGAGTTCGTGCCGCCGCAGCGCTACCGCGGGCTGAACCAGGTCGAGCTGACGTTCGTCGCGGACGACCGTGAGATGGACGTCATTCTGGAGATGGACAAGAAGCCGGGGCTGTTCAGCGAGGGCAGTGACTCCTTCCGCGCGTTCAAGGTCGGTCTGCACGACTTCCAGGGCACCGACTGGGCCGCCTACCTCAACCAGTGGATCGCCGACGTCGGCGGACGTCGTAACTGGGCCTGAGGTCTGACGGCGCTAGTGTCGACTGCGGAAGGCCGCCGGGTCCCGTGGGGCCCCGGCGGCACGCAGCCGAATCCGGAGGTTCTGTAGTGACCGAGGCGAAGAGGGCTCCACTCCCTCATGACTTCCTTCCGCCGGTGCCGTCCTTCACCGTGGTGAGCGACGACATCGCGCCCGGTGCGGTCCTGAAGGACGCCCAGGTCTTCGCGGCGGGGAACACCTCGCCGCATCTGCGGTGGGAGGGATTCCCCGCGGAGACGAAGAGCTTCGCCGTGACCTGCTTCGACCCGGACGCGCCGACCGGCAGCGGATTCTGGCACTGGGTGGTGTTCGACATTCCGGCGTCGGTCACCGAGCTTCCGGTGGGGGCGGGTTCCGGTTCGTTCGTGGGGCTGCCCGAGGGTGCCGTGCAGGCTCGTAGCGACTACGGGTCGAAGGGGTTCGGGGGCGCCGCTCCCCCGGTGGGTGATCCGGCGCACCGTTATGTGTTCACGGTGTACGCGGTGGACAGCGACACGCTGGGCCCGGACTCGGACGCCTCGCCCGCGTATGTCGGCTTCAATCTGCGGTTCCACACGCTCGCGCGTGCGCAGCTCATCGGTGAGTACACCGCTCCGGCGGAAAGCTGACCGTTCAGCTGTTGTTTGCCCTGCCCTGGTCTTGGAGAGATCAGAGCAGGGCATTTTTTCGTTGCGGGGGTTATTGGGGTCGTCCCCGGAACTCGGATCGGCGGATATTGCGTTGTCCATCTCGGCGCGCCCGGCCAGAGTTGATCCCAGCCCGCCGTCCGGCGGGGCGGCACACGGGAGGTGGGCGGGATGCGGGACACGCTGGTACTGAATGCGAGCTTCGAGCCGCTGTCGACGGTGACACTCAACCGAGCGGTGGTGCTGGTCCTCCAGGACAAGGCTGTCGTCGAGCAGTCCCACCCGGCGCTGCGGGTGCGTGCGGCGGCGGTGGATCTTCCGGTGCCGCGGGTGATCAGGCTCTGCCGGTATGTACGGGTGCCCTTCCGAAGACAGGCGCCGTGGTCGAGACGTGGTGTGCTGGTGCGTGACCAGCACCGGTGCGCGTACTGCGGTCGGCGCGCGACGACCGTGGACCATGTGGTGCCGCGGTCGCGTGGCGGTGCGGACAGCTGGCTCAATACGGTCGCCTCGTGTGCCGAGGACAATCACCGCAAGGCCGACCGGACGCCGGAGCAGGCGGGAATGCCGCTGCTTTACGAGCCGTTCGTGCCGTCTCCGGCCGACGCGATGCTGTTGGCGCTGCGGGCCGGTGAGCGGTCGACGCTGCCGCAGTGGCTCGCGGGGGTCGGTACGGCCGCGTAGGGCCTTGTCGCGCTTTGGGGGTCTTACTTAGTCGTGCCGGTCGTGCCGGCCGCCGGGCAGCCCGTCTCCGTACGTCGGAGGCGGGCTTCGTCGTGTACGGGCGCGGGTGCGGGTGCGGGTGCTTCAGCGGGTGACCAGCTGGACGACGGCCACGGTGCCGACGACCACGATCAGGCCGCGCATCACGGTGGGTGAGAGCCGCCGGCCGACCTTCGCGCCCAACTGGCCGCCGATCGCGGAGCCGACGGCGATGAGCACGACCGCCGTCCAGTCGAAGTGCGCCACGAAGAGGAAGAAGATCGCCGCGATGGTGTTGACGATGGCGGCGAGGACATTCTTGACGGCGTTGAGGCGCTGCATCTCCTCGTCGATCAGCATGCCCATGAGGGACATGTAGATGATCCCCTGGGCCGCCGTGAAGTAGCCGCCGTAGACGCTGGCGGCCAGTACGCCGCCGAAGAGCAGCGGTCCGCCGTCGGTCTTCGTGGCGACGCCCCGGCGGTCGCGGTGGCGCCGGACGGTCTTGGCGAGCCGGGGCTGGAGGATCACCAGGACGAGGGCGAGGCTCACCAGGATCGGCACGATCGTCTCGAAGGCGGTCGAGGGCAGTGAGACGAGCAGGATCGCTCCGCCGAGTCCGCCGCAGACGGAGGCGGTGCCCAGGCGGAGGACACGGCGGCGCTGTCCGGTGAGTTCCGCGCGGTAGCCGATGGCTCCGCTGACGGCGCCCGGTATCAGGCCGAGCGCGTTGGAGACGGTGGCGGTGACGGGTGGCAGGCCGGTTGCCAGCAGCACCGGGAACGTGATCAACGTCCCTGATCCGACGATGGCGTTGATGGTGCCGGCGCAGGTGCCCGCGACGAAGACGGCGAGCATCTCCCAGATGGTCACGCAGCACGTCCCTCGGTGATCGGTGGTGTTAGCACCGATCATGCCCGACGGGAAGCCCTGTCCCGTACGACGGGTGTGCGTCGTACGGGACCACGCGTGGCGTCCCGCGTACGGGACAGGGGGAGCCGGTCAGTCGAGCGGCGGCTGCTGGCGCCTGTCCTTGCCGGTGTTGAAGCCCGGTACGCCTGCGCCGAGGTTGTCGAACGCGCCGCTGAGTCCCTTGAGCGCGTCGCCGATCTCGCTGGGCACGATCCAGAGCTTGTTGGCGTCGCCCTCGGCGATCTTGGGGAGCATCTGGAGGTACTGGTAGGCGAGCAGCTTCTGGTCGGGGTCTCCGGCGTGGATGGACTCGAAGACGGTACGGATCGCCTGGGCCTCGCCCTCGGCGCGCAGGGCGGCGGCCTTGGCCTCACCCTCGGCGCGCAGGATCGCGGACTGCTTCTCGCCCTCGGCGGTGAGGATCGCCGATTGCCGGATGCCCTCGGCGGTGAGGATCGCGGCGCGCTTGTCGCGGTCGGCGCGCATCTGCTTCTCCATCGAGTCCTGGATGGAGGTGGGCGGTTCGATGGCCTTGAGCTCGACGCGGTTGACGCGGATGCCCCACTTGCCGGTGGCCTCGTCGAGGACGCCGCGCAGGGCCGCGTTGATCTCCTCGCGGGAGGTGAGGGTCCGTTCCAGGTCCATGCCGCCGATGATGTTGCGCAGCGTGGTGACGGTGAGCTGTTCGATCGCCTGGATGTAGCTGGCGACCTCGTACGTCGCGGCGCGGGCGTCGGTGACCTGGTAATAGATGACCGTGTCGATGTTGACGACCAGGTTGTCCTGGGTGATCACCGGTTGGGGCGGGAAGGGGACGACCTGTTCGCGGAGGTCGATGCGGTTGCGGATCGAGTCGATGAACGGGACCACGATGTTCAGGCCGGCGTTGAGCGTGCGGGTGTAGCGCCCGAAGCGCTCCACGATGGCGGCGCTCGCCTGTGGAATGACCTGGATCGTCTTGATCAGGGCGATGAATACAAGCACCACCAGGATGACCAGGACGATGATGATTGATGGCATCGCGTTCCTACTGCCCTTCGCTGCCGGACTGCCGGACTGTCAGATGATCTAGTTTCGCAGAACACGCCTGTGTGTGCGGGGCGTTCGGCCTGGTTGGCTCAGTTCGCACGGCGTGCGCGGGCGCCCGGCGGAGCGTTCACATCACCACCGCGGTCGCGCCGTCGATGTCGGCGACGTCGACCTTCTCCCCCGGTTCAAAGGTCTGTTCGGCGTCGAGCGACCGTGCCGACCAGATCTCTCCGGCCAGTTTGATCCGGCCGCCGCTGCCGTCGACACGTTCCACGACGACGGCCTGACGCCCTTTCAGGGCGTCGATTCCCGTGGCCAGCCGGGGAGTTCGGGCGCCCTGTCTGGCGGCCAGGGGCCGTACGACGGCGATGAGCGCGACCGACACCCCCACGAAGACAAGGACTTGCGCCACGATTCCGCCACCGAGTGCCGCGACGACGGCACCGGCCACCGCACCCGCGGAGAACATCCCGAATTCGGGCATCGCCGTCAGGACGAGCGGAATTCCCAGTCCTACGGCGGCGATCAGCCACCACACCCACGCGTCGATTTCCACATCATCATGGTAGGGCGGCGGGTCGGGTCCCGACAGGGGTGCGATCAGGTCATCCGGTGGTCAGCGCAGCGGCAGACCGCGGGCCGACCAGCGTTCGTTGGCCTGCTCGACGACGAGCGGGAGGCCGAAGCAGAGCGAGAGGTTACGGGACGTCAGCTCGGTCTCCATGGGGCCGGCCGCGAGGACCTTGCCCTGACGGATCATGAGGACATGGGTGAAGCCGGGGGCGATCTCCTCGACATGGTGGGTGACCATGATCATGGAGGGGGCGTACGGGTCCCTGGCGAGCCGGCCGAGTCGGCGTACGAGATCCTCACGGCCGCCGAGGTCGAGACCGGCGGCGGGCTCGTCGAGCAGCAGCAGTTCGGGGTCGGTCATCATGGCGCGGGCGATCAGGGTGCGCTTGCGCTCGCCCTCGGAGAGGGTGCCGAACCTGCGGTCCAGGTACTCGGTCATGCCGAGCCGGTCGAGGAAGGCGCGGGCGCGCTGTTCGTCGACCTCGTCGTAGTTCTCGTGCCAGGTGGCGGTCATGCCGTAGGCGGCGGTGAGGACCGTCTGGAGCACGGTCTGGCGCTTGGGCAGCTTCTCGGCCATGGCGACGCCCGCGATGCCGATGCGGGGGCGCAGCTCGAAGACGTCGACCTTGCCGAGCTTGTCGCCGAGGATCTTCACCTTGCCGGTGGAGGGGAAGAGATAGCTGGAGGCGAGGTTGAGGAGGGTCGTCTTGCCGGCGCCGTTGGGGCCGAGGATCACCCAGCGTTCGCCTTCCTTGACGGACCAGGAGACATCGTCCACCAGAGCGCGTCCGTCGCGGACCACGGATACGTCCACCAGCTCCAGTACATCGCTCATGAGCGCGTTGTCTCCCCATGCAGTCTTGAGATCTGGCATGCGCCTGTGGGCGCAGCTCCACAGGGAAAACCTACGCCACCGGTCCGGCGGTCAACTCCTTAGGTCCGTTCCCTAGGCTGGGGCCATGCTTTCCGAACCACGCTCAGGACTGTTGGCGGCCTGGGGAAATGCCCTCCTTGCCGGTTTCGTATCGCCGGACGACGCGGCTCTCGCGATCGTCGGGCCGGACGCGGTGCACCGGGTGGCGGGGCTGCCGGGTGAGCCGGGGCCGGTGGGGCTGACGCTGGCGCTCGGCCGGCTGCGCGCGCTGGGGGTGAGCGGGTTCCGGGTGGCGCTTCCGGCGCCGGGCCATCCGCTGGGGCTCAGCGGGCCGCCGGACTTCAACGCCCGCGCGCTGGAGGCCGAGGAGGCCGTGGTCGCGTCGGGGGCGCCGTACGGGCTGGTGCCGGAGGTGTCCTCGGCGGGACCCGAGGGCGACCTTCATGTGGAGGTGCTCTGGCACTGTCTGCCGGTGCGCGAGGCGCCGCCGGCGGACGTGCCGTCGCTGGGTGAGGCGGAGCGGGAGCTGGCAGAGGCGCTGCGGGACGCGACGGAGGTGCTGTCGCGGCTGGACGTCGCGGCGTCGGGGCCGGTGGCCGAGGCGGCGCTGGACGCGTACCGGGCGCGGGCGGAGGGGGGCCGGGAGGTGCTGGCGCCGGGCTACCCGCCGCGCGCCGTACGGGTGCTGGAGCTGGCGCAGCGGGTGGGGCTGCTGGTCGACCTGGCGCGGGAGCACGGGCACGGCGGGGCGGTGAGCGCGTCGGAGATGGCGGCGCGGGGCGAGGCGCTGCGGCCGGTGGAGCGGGTGTCGCGGCGGGCGCAGGTGGCGGCGTACAACGCGTATGTGGAGGAATTGGAGCGCGGGCCGCGCTGAGCGGGGGGCCGCCGGGGTGCGGCGCGGGATGTGAGCAACGGCACGGCCCCGGTGCCCGTCGTCAAGGACGGGCACCGGGGCCGCGGGGCCTGGCAGGCGGTGGATCAGGGGTTCAGGCCGAGGTTCCCGAACGCCGGGTTGAGGACGCCGATCACATTGACGGTGTTGCCGACCGCGTTCACGGGGACGTGCACCGGGACCTGGACCAGGTTGCCGGAGCCGACGCCCGGCGAGTGCACGGCCTGGCCCTCGGCCGCGGCGTGCGGGCCGCCGGTGGCGAAGGCGGCGCCGGAACCGGCGGCGACGAGGCCACCGGCGATCATCGTGAGGGCAGCGGCCTTCTTAAGGTTGTTCATTTTCAAGATCCTCCATCGCAAGGACCGCGGCGGTAATCCGCGGCACGTCATGGAGAACGCCCGGACGCCGTCGGGGATACGCCGTGTGGGGGACATACACCCGACGGTATGAATCTCAGATCGGAATACGACGCTCCGGATCGACCCTCTCAGCCCGTGATCCCGTGCCGTACGGCCCACAGGGCGGCCTGCGTGCGGTCCGCGAGATCCAGTTTCATCAGGATGTTCGAGACATGCGTCTTGACGGTCTTCTCGGAGAGGACCAGCGCGCGGGCGATCTCCCGGTTGGAGCGGCCGTCCGCGATCAGGGTGAGCACCTCGCGCTCCCGGTCGGTGAGCGACGATCCCCTGCCGTGTCCCGCGCCCGGGTCGTCCTGGGCCAGCAGGGCGCCCGCCACCTCCGGCTGGAGCAGGACATGGCCGGCGTGCACGGAGCGGATGGCGCCGGCCAGCGCCTCCGGGTCGACGTCCTTGTACACGTAACCGGCGGCCCCGGCGCGCAGCGCGGGCACCACCGTGCGCTGCTCGGTGAAGCTCGTCACGATCAGCACCTTGGCCGGGTTGGCGAGTTCGCGGAGCTTGCGCAGCGCCTCGATGCCGTCGGTGCCCGGCATCTTGATGTCCATCAGGACGACGTCCGGGCGCAGCTCCTCCGCGCCGGCCACCCCCTCGTCGCCGTCGGACGCCTCGCCCACGACCTCTATGTCGTCCTGGATCTCCAGGAAGGTGCGCAGACCCCGGCGGACCACCTGGTGGTCGTCCACCAGCAGCACACGGATCTTCTTGTCGTCAGCCACCGGGCACTTCCATCTCGATCGTGGTGCCCTGTCCGGGCGCCGATTGCACGGTGAGCCTGCCGCCCACTCCGCTCGACCTGTCCCGCATCGAGACGAGTCCGAGATGGCGGCCGGCCCTGCGGACCGTTCGCGGTTCGAAGCCCTTGCCGCTGTCGGTGACGCTGAGGACCGCGCCCTGGCCCCGGGGGGCGATGGTCACATCGACCCGGTCCGCGCCGGAGTGGCGCAGCGCGTTGTGGAGCGCTTCCTGGGCCACGCGCAGCATCGCCTCCTCCTGGGCGGCGGGCAGGGCCCGTACGCCGCAGCTGTCGAAGGTGACCCGCGCGGCGTGGGCGCGGTCGAGCACCTGGATATGGGTACGCAGGGTGTGGACCAGGCCGTCCTCGTCGAGGGCGGCGGGGCGCAGCTCGACGACGGCGGCGCGCAGTTCGTCGGCGGCCTCGGCGGCGAGGTCGGCGACCTGTTGCAGTTCGCCCTTGGCCCGTGCGGGGTCGCGGTCGATGAGGCTGGAGACGGCTTGGGCGGTCAGCCGCAGCGAGAAGAGTTTCTGGCTGACGGCGTCGTGGAGTTCGTGGGCGAGCCGGGAGCGTTCCTCGGCGATGGTCAGCTCGCGGCTGCGCTCGTACAGCCTGGCGTTGGTGAGGGCAATCGCCGCGTGCTGGGCGAGGATGCCGAGAAGTTCCTCGTCCTCCTCGGTGAATCCGCAGCCGCCGGCCGGCTTGGGGCAGCGCTTGTTCGCGAGGAAGAGGGTGCCGATCGTCTCGTCGCCGTCGCGGATGGGCAGGCCCAGGAAGTCGGACATGTCGGGGTGGGCGGCGGGCCAGCCGCCGAAGCGGGGGTCCTTCTTCACATCGGCGAGCCGCTCGGGCCGGGCGTCGTGCAGCATCGCCGCGAGGACGCCGTGCTGGCGCGGGAGGGGGCCGATGGCCTTCCACTGCGCGTCGCTGACGCCGTCGACCACGAACTGGGCGAAGCCGCCGTGGTCGTCCGGCACCCCGAGCGCCGCGTACTCGGCGTCGAGCAGTTCGCGGGCGGAGGCGACGATCGTCTTGAGGACGTCCCGCACTTCCAGATGCCGGCTCATCGCGAGAAGTGCGGTGCTCACGGCGGCCAGCCCGGAGCTGGGTCGATGGCTCATGGCCTCACGGTACCGGCGGGGCGGGGCGGGCCGGATCGGACCTGAGACGCAGTGGACGGGGGCGGACGGCCTAGGTCCTGTCCGGCGGATCATCGTGGATCGGCCCGGGGTGTCCGGTGCGGTGCGTCGCAAGGCGGAGGATCGGCCTCGTACCGGGCGTACTCGGGCGACTCCGACAACGCGGCGAGGCGCCGTGCCGGACGCCCCGGGCCCACGATGATCCGCCGGACAGGACCTAGGTCCATGTGCCTTCATGGGGCGGGACCCGCGGCTGATCCGGTGGGGACGTTGTCCTTTCTATGTTGAGGACAACCGGCCTCGGCTTCGAGGACAACGGCCCTCGAACGACGGCCGGGGCGGACGTGAGGCGAGAAGGAGCGGACGCCATGTCGGTAGCGATCATCACAGGGGCTTCCAAGGGACTGGGGCGCGCGCTGGGCACGGCCCTCGCGCGGGAGGGATGGGACCTGGTGCTCGACGCCAGGACCCCCGGCGCGCTGGCGGACGCCGCGGCGGAGATCCGGGAGCACGGGACCCGGGTGACGGCGGTGGCCGGGGATGTGACCGATCCCGCGCACCGTGCGGAGCTGGTCGCGGCGGCGGCCGGGCTCGGCGGGCTCGATCTGCTGGTGAGCAACGCGAGCGCGCTGGGGGCGGAGCCGCTGGTGCGGCTGGAGGCGCTGGCGCTGGAGGGGCTGCGGGCCGCGCTGGAGACCAATGTGGTGGCGGCGCTGGGGCTGGTGCAGGAGGCGCTGCCGCTGCTGCGGGCGGGCGGCGCGGGGACGGTGATCGCCGTCAGTTCGGACGCGGCGGCCGAGGCGTACGAGACCTGGGGCGGGTACGGGGCGTCCAAGGCCGCGCTCGACCAGCTGGCCGCCGTGCTCGCCGTCGAGGAGCCGGAGCTGCGCGTGTGGAGCGTCGACCCGGGCGACATGCGGACGGATCTGTACGCGGCGGCGGTGCCGGACGACGGTGACGGCGACGCGCGGCCGGATCCCCGGTCCGTGGTGCCGGGCTTCCTGCGCCTGTTGCGGCGGCGGCCGACGAGCGGCCGTTACTCGGCGGCCTCGTTGCTGGAGGTGGCCTGATGACCGGGGCGACCGTGCGGCGGACGGGGCTGGAGGGGCTGCGGGTGCCGGAGGCGCTCTCCGCGCGGGTGCCGGCCGAGCAGCGCGGCGCGGGGCGGGACGACGTACGGCTGCTGGTGTCGCGCGGCACGGAGGTCTCGCACCACGCCTTCCGGGAGCTGGCGGGGCAGCTGCGGGCCGGGGACGTGCTCGTGGTGAACACGTCGCGGACGCTGCCGGCGGCGGTCGACGGGCGGCTCGGGGGTGAGCGGCTGGTCGTCCACTTCTCCACGCGCGGGGACGACGGCCGGTGGGCGGTGGAGCTCCGGACGCCGGGCACGCGCGCGGGTACGGGGACGTCGGCCCGCGCCGGGGGTCCGGCCGGGGCGGTCGTACGGCTGCCGGGCGGCGGGCACCTCGTACTGGAGGAGCGGCTGGATCCGGCGGGCACCCGGCTGTGGTGGGCGCGGATCGCCGGCGGGGACGTGGCGGGGCTGCTGCGCCGGCATGGCCGGCCCATCCGCTACGGGTACACGGAGCGGGACCAGCCGCTCTCGGCGTATCAGACGGTCTTCGCGCTCCCCTCCCCCGACGGGTCGGGTTCGGCGGAGATGCCGAGCGCGGGCCGTCCCTTCACGGCCCCGCTGGTGGCGGAGCTGGTGAGCCGGGGCGTGCAGTTCGCGCCGATCAGGCTGGACACGGGGGTGGCGTCGGCGGAGGCGCACGAGCCGCCGTACCCGGAGCGCTTCGAGGTCCCGGCGACGACGGCCCGGCTGGTGAACGCCGCCGTGGCGGGCGGCGGGCGGATCGTCGCCGTCGGGACGACGGCCGTACGGGCGCTGGAGTCGGCGGCCGGTCCCGGCGGGACGGTACGGGCGGCGGCGGGCTGGACGGATCTGGTGGTCACGCCCGGGCGCGGGGTGCGGGTCGTCGACGGGCTGCTGACCGGGCTGCACGAGCCCGAGGCCTCGCATCTGCTGATGCTGGAGGCGATCGCCGGACGAGGGCCGCTGGAGCGCGCCTATACCGAGGCCGTACGGCATCTCTACCTCTGGCACGAGTTCGGCGACGTCCACCTCGTCCTCCCGGATGAGACCGCTCACTCTCCGAGTTGCGCCAGCAACTTCCGGTAAAACGGACACCCCCCGAATGTGACGCCGCACATAGGACCCAGATCACTTACGAAGGTACGTAGTGGACATAACGACGGGTGTAAGCATGGCGTGAATGGGTAGCGAGGTGTCCTCTTTGGACCCCTTTCAACTACCAAGGGTCGTACGTCCCACCTTTGCCAAGGGTTTTTGCTGCCGCTAAGAATTGCAGCCGTCGCCGCCAAGAAGGCATCTGGCCGACCGGCCTCCGCGACGCCCCGCTATTCGAAGAGGTATGTCGTATGACCGCGTCCAGCACCCCTGGCAACCGTCTGAAGAAGAGCCACAAGCTCTCGATCGCCGGCGTGACAGTCGTCGCCGCCGCGGCCGTCTCACTCTCCCTGGTCCCCGGCAACGCGTCCGCCGACGCCGAGAGCAAGGCGGTGGCCGGATCCACCTCCACCGCCCCGGTGGCGTTCAGCGATACCACCGGCAAGAGCCAGGCTTCCTCCGTCCAGGAGAGCCTCACCAAGCAGCACTCCCTCGCCGACCGCGTCGCGGAGATTCACGCGAAGCAGGAGGCGTCCGCGAAGGCGAAGGCCAAGGCCGACGCCAAGGAGACGGCAGCCGCGAAGGCGAAGAAGCGCGCGGCCGAGAAGTCCAAGGCCAGCCGCTCCGCCGACCGCAAGCCCACCTACGCGAACAACCTGAACGGATGGATCAAGGAAGCTCTGTCCATCATGAAGAAGGAGAAGATCCCCGGCACGTACGAGGGTCTGCACCGCAACATCATGCGCGAGTCCAGTGGTAACCCGCGTGCGATCAACAACTGGGACATCAACGCCAAGAACGGCGTCCCGTCGATCGGCCTGCTCCAGGTCATCAAGCCGACCTTCGACGCGTACCACGTCAAGGGCACGCCCAAGAGCCAGTACCACCCGGTCGCCAACCTCGTCGCCGCGGCCAACTACGCCGCCGACCGGTACGGCTCGATCGACAACGTCGACAGCGCCTACTGAGCCGCTGCACGACCACACGTACGCACAGACGCCGGTGGGCGGCACCCCGTGAAAGGGGTGCCGCCCACCGGCGGCGTGCGTCGTGCGGGGACCGCGTTACTTACGCATGACCTCCGGCTCGTGGCGGCGCAGCAGCCGCGCCACCGCGAACCCGCACAGGACACCGAGGAAGAGCAGGACCGTGAGGTTGAGGCCCCACTGCCCGACCGAGTGGTCCCAGAGCGGGTCCAGGTCGTTCGGGCTCTTCGGCTCCCACGGCGGCATCAGATGCGCCAGGTCGAGGGTCGAGCCGGTACCGGCGATCGCCCAGCGCGAGGGCATCAGCCAGGCGAACTGCTCCAGACCGGGCGAACCGTAGATCTGGAAGAGCGTGCCGGTGAAGACGACCTGCACGATCGCGAACATGACCAGCAGCGGCATGGTCTTCTCGGCGGTCTTGACCAGCGAGGAGATCACCAGACCGAACATCATCGACGTGAAGCCCAGCGCGATGATCACGATGCACATCTCGACGGCCGGCGGCATGAGCAGACCCTCGTCGGGCAGCGCGCGCGGCGCGAAGCCGATGCCGCACAGGATCACGCCCTGGAAGGCCGTGATCACACCGAGCACGATGACCTTGGACATCAGATACGCGGAGCGGGAGAGGCCGGTGGCCCGTTCCCGTTCGTAGATCACCCGTTCCTTGATCAGTTCGCGTACGGAGTTGGCCGCGCCGGAGAAGCACATGCCGACCGCGAGGATCAGCAGGATCGTCCCGGCCTTGCCGTTGAATCTGGCCGGCGGATCGGGCGGGCCCAGTCCGAACTCCGCCGGGATCACGACGCTCACCACGCCGAGGACGGCGGGCAGGATCACCATCAGACCGAGGAAGCCCCGGTCGGAGGCGATCACCGAGGAGTAGCGGCGGATCAGGGTCCAGAGCTGGGAGCCCCAGCTCTGCGGCTTCGGCGGGCGCATCTGCTGCGCCGGCGGCATATGGACCGACTGCGCGGCGACGGCGTCGATGTCGGCGGCGTACATCTGGTAGTGCTGCGAGCCGCGCCAGCGGCCCGCCCAGTCGTAGTCGCGGTAGTTCTCGAACGCCGAGAAGACATCGGCCCAGGTGGTGTAGCCGAAGAAGTTGAGCGCCTCCTCCGGCGGTCCGAAGTACGCGACCGAGCCGCCGGGCGCCATCACGAGCAGCTTGTCGCAGATCGCCAGCTCGGCCACCGAGTGCGTGACGACCAGGACGGTACGGCCGTCGTCGGCGAGGCCGCGCAGCAACTGCATGACGTCGCGGTCCATGCCCGGGTCGAGACCCGAGGTCGGCTCGTCCAGGAAGATCAGCGACGGCTTGGTCAGCAGTTCGAGGGCGACGGAGACACGCTTGCGCTGGCCGCCGGAGAGCGAGGTGACCCGCTTCTCCTTGTGGATGTCGAGCTTCAGTTCGCGCAGCACCTCGTCGATACGGGCCTCGCGCTCGGACTCGGCGGTGTCACCGGGGAACCGGAGCTTGGCGGCGTACTTGAGCGCCTTCCGTACGGTCAGCTCCTTGTGCAGGATGTCGTCCTGCGGGACCAGACCGATGCGCTGGCGCAGCTCGGCGAACTGCTTGTACAGATTCCTGTTGTCGTACAGGACATCGCCCTCGTTGGCGGGCCGGTAGCCGGTGAGCGCCTTGAGGAGCGTGGACTTGCCGGAGCCCGAGGGGCCGATGACCGCGATGAGCGACTTCTCGGGAACGCCGAAGGAGACGTCCTTGAGGATCTGCTTGCCGCCGTCGACCGTCACCGTGAGATGGCGGGCCGAGAAGGAGACCTCGCCGGTGTCGACGAATTCCTCGAGCCGGTCGCCGACGAGGCGGAAGGTCGAGTGACCGACGCCGACGATGTCGTTCGGGCCGATGAGCGCCGTACCGGACTTGGCCATCGGCTGGCCGTTGACGTACGTGCCGTTGTGGGATCCGAGGTCGCGGATCTGGTAGCGGCCGTCCGGTGTCGAGGTGAACTCGGCGTGCAGCCGGGAGACCTGGAGGTCGGAGACGACCAGTTCGTTCTCCAGCGCACGGCCGATGCGCATCACCCGGCCGACGGCCAGCTGATGGAAGGTGGTCGGGCTGCGGTCCCCGTACACCGGCGGCGCCCCCGCCGCGCCACCCGTGCCGGGACCGCCATGACCGCCGTGGCCGCCGGGTCCGCCCACACCGGGGCCCCCCGGCCCTCCGTGCTGCTGCGGTACGTAGCCGTGCTGCTGTTGGTGCTGGGGCGGCTGCTGTTGCGGTGGCGGCCAGCCCTGTTGCTGGGGCGGCTGCTGCTGGGGGGCCCAGCCGGGACCGCCCTGCGGCTGCGGCTGAGCGGGCGCGTGCTGCGGCTGCGCGTGCTGGGCCTGCTGGGGCGGTGCGCCCTGTGCCTTGTAGGCACCGGCCGCCGCGCCGCTGAGATTCAGCCGCGGTCCGTCGGTCGCGTTGCCGAGCCGTACGGCGCTGCCGGGACCGATTTCCATCTGGTGGATCCGCTGGCCCTGCACATAGGTGCCGTTGGTGCTGCCGTGATCCTCGATCACCCAACCGCGGCCCCCCCAGCTGACGGTGGCGTGACGCCACGAGACCCGGGCGTCGTCGATCACCAGGTCGCCCTGCGGATCACGTCCCACGCTGTACGACCTGGACTGGTCGAGCGTCCAGGTCCTTCCATTCATTTCAAGTACGAGTTCCGGCACTCCATGCCCCACTGGTTGTCCCCCGGGTTACTCCCCATCACGGGGAGTCTAGGGATGGCGAACATCGGGGGGAACTATTTCAGGCCCGCCCCCTTATATGAAAGTCAGGCCTCGGTGAAGACCGCAAAAGCCGCCTTCGAGGCGCGGCGAAACGTAAGTGAACGGGCTCAAATCCCGCAAGCGGGACGGGCCCGAGGGGTACGCGCCCGGCTGCCTCCACGAACAGCTGTCCGGTACGCGGGACGCCCGGTCGCCCCACCCGCCCCTCCCGATACGGTGGGAACACCATGAGCGCATCGCAGCCCCGTCACACCGCTGACGCCGCACCCACGCTTCTCGTCAAGATCTTCGGCAAGGACCGCCCGGGGATCACCGCAGGCCTCTTCGACACCCTCGCCGCCTACTCGCTCGACGTCATAGACATCGAGCAGGTCGTCACCCGTGGCCGTATCGTCCTGTGCGCCCTCGTCACGTCGCCGGAGGCCGGCGGCGCCGAGGGTGAGCTGCGCGCGACCGTCCACAGCTGGGCCGAGTCGCTGAAGCTCCAGGCCGAGATCATCTCCGGCACCGGCGACAACAGGCCGCGCGGCAGCGGCCGTTCCCATGTCACCGTGCTCGGGCATCCGCTGTCCGCCGAGTCGACGGCGGCGATCGCCGCCCGCATCACCTCGACGGGCGGGAACATCGACCGTATCTTCCGGCTGGCCAAGTACCCGGTCACGGCGGTGGAGTTCGCCGTGTCGGGCACGGAGACCGAACCGCTGCGCACCGCGCTGGCGACCGAGGCCGCCGAGATCGGCGTCGATGTGGCTGTCGTCTCGGCCGGGCTGCACCACCGGGCGCAGCGCCTGGTCGTCATGGACGTCGACTCGACGCTCATCCAGGACGAGGTCATCGAGCTGTTCGCGGCGCACGCGGGCTGCGAGGAGCAGGTCGCCGAGGTGACGGCCAGGGCCATGGCGGGCGAGCTGGACTTCGAGCAGTCGCTGCACGCGCGCGTGGCGCTGCTGGCCGGGCTCGACGCGTCGGTGGTGGACAAGGTGCGCGCGGAGGTACGGCTGACGCCAGGCGCCCGCACCCTGATCCGTACGCTCAAGCGGCTCGGGTACCAAGTGGGCGTCGTGTCCGGCGGGTTCACCCAGGTGACCGACGGGCTGAAGGACCAGCTCGGACTGGACTTCGCCTCGGCGAACACGCTGGAGATAGTGGACGGGAAGCTCACCGGCCGGGTCGTGGGCGAGATCGTCGACCGGGCGGGCAAGGCCCGGCTGCTGAGGCGATTCGCCGCCGAGGCCGGGGTGCCGCTGTCGCAGACGGTGGCCATCGGCGACGGGGCCAACGACCTGGACATGCTGAACGCGGCGGGGCTGGGGGTCGCGTTCAACGCGAAGCCGGTGGTCCGCAGGGCGGCGGACACGGCGGTGAACGTGCCGTTCCTGGACACGGTGCTGTATCTGCTGGGGATCACGCGCGAAGAGGTCGAAGAGGTGGAGGCGGCGGAAGCGACGGAAGCGGCGCCGCCCGTCTGACCGCCCCCGAGAGACGACGGAGCCCCGGCACGCACACCGTGCCGGGGCTTCGTCGGTAGGTGCCGGGCTCACTCGCCGGCGAAGACGGGGGCGGTGGTCAGTCGTGCGGGGCCCAGTATTCGAGCAGCGTGCCCACATCGGGCTCCACGGTCTTCCAGGTGCCGGTGAAACCGATCACGGCGAACGCCGAGGTCGGGAACGCGCTCGCGGTCAGCCGGCCCAGGGCGTCGCCCTCGGCGCGGGCCGAGAGGGCGTCGGCGAGGGCGTGCATGCCGGGGTTGTGGCCGATCAGCAGGAGGTCGTTCACCTCGTCCGGCGTCTCGGTGAGCAGCGCCAGGAGATCGCCGAGCGTGGCGTCGTACAACCGGTCCTCGTAGACGGTCCGGGGCCGCTGCGGCAGTTCGTGCACGGCGAGCTTCCAGGTCTCGCGCGTACGGGCCGCCGTCGAGCAGAGAGCCAGGTCGAAGGCGATACCGGTCTCCCCGAGCCGCCGACCGGCGACCGGGGCGTCCGCGCGGCCTCGCTCGGCGAGCGGCCTCTCGTGGTCGGCCACGTCGGGCCAGTCGGCCTTCGCGTGCCGGAGTAGGACAATCCTGCGGGGTGATTCGACGCTCATGCATCCCAGCTTCGCACGAAATGCGCCGTCAGGCGCGGGGTGTTGACGGGTCGCCCGCCCGGGTGACCGGGGCGGTCGCCGGCCCGCTACCGGGCGAGGGTCTGCTGGATCCGGATCACCACTTGCCCGACACCGGGGTCACCGGCGGACGCGGCGGCCTGGCCGGGACCGGCCATCAGCAGGAGCAGCGCGGCGAACGCGACGGCCGGGAGCACGACGGCCCACCAGGGCAGACGGATGTCGACGGCGTCGGGGGACGGCTGGTGGGACCGGGTGTGCGTAGGGGCCGCCATGGCCGCCTCCGTAGGTCTGCGGTTGAGGTACCTCAAAGCTACGGATCACCGACCGCGCCGCCCATCCGGAGACCCACCCACTCGACCCTGACCCTGGCCCCCTAGGGGATGGTGGTGCCAGCACCACCCCGGCCGCCCGGAGGCGGACCGAGCCCTCAATAGGGAGGCGCTCAGGGGGAGGCGATCGAGGCGATGACGGCGATCACCACCATGATGCCGATGATCGTGCCGAACATCAGCAGCAGTTTCTTCTGGCCGTTCTGGGGATTCGGATCAAGGACTGGCATGCGCCCAGTTTCTCATCTCAGCACTCGTCCTCGATCGTCCGGTCCCGCCCCGCGACGACGCCCAGGATGATCTGCGGCACCATCAGTCCGCCCATGAGCATGATCGGCAGTTCCCAGCCGCCGCTGTGCTGGTAGAGCACTCCCACCAGCAGCGGGCCCGGAATGGAGATCAGATAGCCGGTGCTCTGCGCGAAGGCGGACAGCCGTACGACGCCGGCGCCGGTCCTCGCGCGCATGCCGATCATCGTGAGCGCCAGGGGGAAGGCGCAGTTGGAGACACCCAGCACCACCGCCCACACCCAGGCCCCGGCGGCGGGCGCCAGGAAGAGACCCGCGTAGCCGGTCAGACCGCAGGCGCCGAGGGCGATGACGATCGGGCCCTGGTTCTTCATCCGGGTGGCCAGTCGCGGGATGACGAAGGCCAGCGGGACGCCCATCACCATGGTGACGGCGAGCAGCAGCCCCGCCGTACCGGCCGAGACCCCCGCGTCGCGGAAGATCTGCGGCATCCAGCCCATGGTGATGTAGGCGCCCGTGGCCTGGAGGCCGAAGAAGCAGCCGAGTGCCCAGGCGGTCCGGCTGCGGGTGATCCTCGGGGCCGGCGCCGCGACCTGTCCGGACTCCCGTCGCCGTACCGCGTCCGTCTCCGGGCCGGCCGACCCGCTCCTGCGGTCGCGTACGAGGAGCGCGGCCCACGGCAGTACGGCGACGGCGGCGACCAGGGCCCACACACCGAGGCCCAGGCGCCAACTGCCGCCCAGCGCCGTGGTCATGGGGACGGTCGCGGCGGCGGCCACGGCGGTGCCGGCGGACAGGGACATCGAGTAGAGCCCGGTCATGGTGCCGACCCGGTCGGGGAAGTACCGCTTCACGATGACCGGCATCAGCACATTGCTGACGGCTATGCCCATCAGCGCGAGGGCGCTGGCCGCGAGGAAGGCGGCCGTGCTGTTGGTGAAGGGGCGGATCAGCAGACCCGCCGTGATGGCCACCATGCCGGCGAGGACGACGGCGCCGGGCCCGAAGCGGCGGGCGAGGCGCGGGGCGGTGATGCCGAAGACGGCGAAACAGAGCGCCGGTACGGAGGTGAGGACCCCGGCGACGCTGCCGCTCATATGGAGTCCGTCGCGTACGTCTTCGAGCAGCGCGCCGAGGCTGGTGATGGCGGGGCGGAGATTGACGGCGGCGAGGACGAGTCCCACGACGAGGAGCCGGGTCAGCCACGCGGTCGTCCGGGGCGAGGCGGACACGGACGACGCCGGTGAGGACGACGGTGCGGGAGGATCGGCCGGCGGGGGCGGAACGTCCTCGCGGGGCGAGAGCGGAGTCGTGGTCTCGTCAAGCATGGAGCCATCATAGAATCATGGGATGATTGGTTGTCCAATCCTGGCCAACCCTCCTGGCCAACCCTCCTGGCCAACCCTCCTGACCAACCCGGTCGTCCGATCCGGCACTGAGAAACTTGGAGCACCATGGCCCTGACCTCTCCCCGGCGATCCGCGCTCTCCGATCAGGTGATCACCGAGCTGCGGAACCAGATCACGTCGGGAGAATGGCCGGTGGGCTCACGCATCCCCACCGAGGCCGAGCTGGTCGAGCAGCTGGGGGTGGCCCGTAACACCGTCCGTGAGGCCGTCCGCGCCCTGGCGCACAACGGGCTCCTGGACATCCGGCAGGGCTCGGGCACCTATGTCGTCGCGACGAGCGAGCTGGCCGGTGTGATGCACCGCCGGTTCGCCGACGCCGACGCCCGGCACATCGCGGAGGTGCGCTCCACCCTGGAGGCCTCGGCGGCGCGCCTGGCGGCCGAGCGGCGTACGGAGCGGGACATGCGGCAGCTGGAGACGCTGCTGGCACGCCGCGAGGAGGCCTGGTCGGGCGGGGACGCCGAGCTGTTCGTCGCGGCGGACGCGACCCTGCACCTGGCGGTGGTCGCGGCCTCGCACAACGAGGTGCTGACCGCGCTCTACGCGGACCTGAGCGAGCTGATGCGCGACGGGCTGCGCGCGGACGTGGGGCGTGAGCTGCGGCCGGCGTTCCATCTGGACCACGCGCGGCTGGTCGCGGCGATCAGGGCGCGGGACGCGGAGACGGCGGGGACGGAGGCGGCGAGCCACGCGTTCACCTGCCTGCGCGAGACGGTCACCAACGCCTGACCGGTCAGGGCGTGACCCGCTCGTGGCTGACCCAGGCCGATTCGACCTCCTTCCAGCAGCGCCCGCTGAGCCGGGCGTAGCCGGCGGGCCCGGTCTCGGCCGGTGCGCTGTCGGAGTCGACGTCCCACCAGCGCACGCACTCGATGTGCAGCTGGACGCGGTCGGTCTCCGGATACGGGTTGTGGCAGAGGGCTGTCACCAGGGAGCCCTCCGCCTTCGTACGGCAGGAGGCCCCGAAGGGCTCGCGCGCCCGGTCCTCGCGCTCGTCGCCGTCGTCCGCCGTGACCCCGTTGACGCCCATGATGTCGGCCGCCGAGGACCTGGCCACCGGCGGCGGCGACTCGTCCCGTACGACGGCGGTGACGGCGAGGCCCGCCACGATCAGCACCGCCACCGTCAGCGAGGCGGCCACCTTGCGCGCTTTCCGGTACACAGCGACACCTCCTCCGCGATCAGTCTGCGGGGATTCGTCGCCGTTCTCGACTCGGACGGACACGGACGGTGATCAACGGCCCGGAAGGGGCGCGGGAAAGCACGGAGCCGTGGGGGGGGCGGGGGGGGGGGGGGCCCCGCGCCCCCCCCCCCCGGGCGGCCGGCCCCCCCCCCCCCCCCCCCCCCCCCCCCCCCCCCCCCCCCCCCCCCCCCCCCCCCCCGCGGCCTCGGATCCTCAGGCACCCATCATGTGGACGCCGCCGTCGACGTGGACGATCTCGCCCGTCGTCTTCGGGAAGAAGTCCGACAGCAGCCCGACGACGCCGCGACCCGTCGGCTCCGGGTCGGCCAGGTCCCAGCCGATCGGCGCGCGGTGGTTCCACACGTCGGCCAGTTCCTCGAAGCCCGGGATGGACTTGGCGGCCATCGACTTGAGGGGGCCGGCCGAGATGAGGTTGCAGCGGATGTTCCGGGCGCCCAGATCACGCGCGAGATAGCGGTTGGTGGATTCGAGCGCCGCCTTCGCGACGCCCATCCAGTCGTACTTGGGCCAGGCGAACTGCGCGTCGAAGGTGAGCCCGACGACCGAACCGCCGCGCTCCATCAGCGGCAGACAGGCCGTGGTCAGCGACTTGAGCGAGTACGCCGAGACATGGACCGCCGTGCCGACGTCCTCCCAGTCCGCCTCCAGGAAGTTGAAGACTCCCTGCGGGCCGAAGGCGATCGAGTGCACGACGCCGTCGAGGCTCGCGCCCTCGCCCTGGTGCTCACGGATCCGGTCGACGAGGGAGTCCAGGTGCTCCTGGTTGGTGACGTCCACCTCGATGACGGGGGCGGGCTTGGGCAGCCTCTTCGCGATGCGCTCCACGAGCGACAGACGCCCGAAGCCGGTGAGAATGACGTCCGCGCCCTCTTCCTGCGCGACCTTGGCCGCGTGGAAGGCGATGGAGGAGTCGGTGAGGACACCCGTGACGAGGATGCGCTTGCCGGCGAGGATTCCACTCATGTGATCAGTGACCCATGCCCAATCCGCCGTCAACGGGAATGACGGCTCCAGTGATGTACGAGGCGTCGTCCGAGGCGAGGAAGCGGACCGCTGCCGCGATCTCCTCGGGCTGCGCGTAACGACCGAGGGGGACTTGGGCGACGATGTTCTTGCGCTGCTCGTCGGTGAGCACCTTGGTCATGTCGGTGTCGACGAAACCGGGCGCCACGACGTTGAACGTGATGTTGCGCGAGCCGAGTTCACGGGCGAGCGAGCGGGCGAAGCCGACCAGCCCCGCCTTGGAGGCCGCGTAGTTCGCCTGGCCGGCCGAGCCGAGCAGCCCGACGACCGAGGAGATCAGTACGACCCGGCCCTTCTTGGCGCGCAGCATGGCGCGGTTGGCGCGCTTGACGACGCGGAAGGTGCCGGTGAGGTTGGTGTCGAGTACGGACGTGAAGTCCTCCTCGGACATCCGCATCAGCAACTGGTCCTTGGTCACACCGGCGTTGGCGACCAGCACCTCCACGGGACCGTGCGTCTCCTCGATCTCCTTGTAGGCCTGCTCCACCTGCTCGGCGTCGGTGATGTCGCACCGGACGGCCAGGCAACCGGCCTCCGTCAGGGCCTCGGGCGGTTCGCCCGTGCGGTAGGTGATGGCGACCTTGTCGCCGTTGCCGACGAAGGCCAGGGCAATGGCAAGGCCGATGCCCCGGTTTCCTCCGGTGACGAGAACCGAGCGGCTCAACGGAGCACCTTTCGTAGCTGTCTGGTACCTGGAAAACCTATCGGTCCCCGCGTCGGTCCGTGGACTCGGGCATGGACAGCGCCTCGGTACGGTCACTGTGGGGTCCCTACATAAACGCGGCGAAACTCACCTCCGTACCGCATGATTCACTGCGGACACCTTTACCGAGGCGTGTGAAAGGGAGGCCGACGTGCCCCATGAGGTCGATCAGTCGTTTCTGGCACTGCCGCTGAGGGCGCTCGCCGACGCGGCGCTCGCCAGGGCGCGGGCGCTCGGCGCCGATCATGCCGATTTCCGGTTCGAGCGGGTACGGAGCGCGGCCTGGCGGCTGCGGGACGCCAAGCCCGCCGGGTCGTCGGACTCCACCGACGTCGGGTACGCGGTACGCGTGGTGCACGGCGGCGCGTGGGGCTTCGCGTCCGGCGTCGATATGACGATGGACGCGGCGGCCAGGGTCGCCGGACAGGCCGTGGCGATGGCCAAACTGTCCGCGAAGGTGATCGCGGCGGCGGGTTCGGACGAGCGCGTGGAGCTGGCCGACGAGCCGGTGCACGCGGAGAAGACCTGGGTGTCGGCGTACGAGATCGACCCGTTCGAGGTGCCGGACGAGGACAAGACGGGGCTTCTCGCGGAGTGGAGCGCGCGGCTGCTGCGCGCGGACGGTGTCGCGCATGTGGACGCCTCGCTGCTGACCGTCCACGAGAACAAGTTCTACGCGGACACGGCGGGCACCGTCACCACGCAGCAGCGCGTCAGGCTGCACCCGCAGTTGTCGGCGGTCGCGGTGGACGGCGAGAGCGGCGAGTTCGACTCGATGCGCACGATCGCCCCGCCGGCCGGGCGCGGCTGGGAGTATCTGACGGGCACCGGCTGGGACTGGGACTCCGAGCTGGAGCGGATCCCGGCGCTGCTCGCCGAGAAGATGCGCGCGCCGAGCGTGGAGGCGGGGACGTACGACCTGGTGGTCGACCCGTCGAACCTCTGGCTGACGATCCACGAGTCGATCGGGCACGCGACGGAGCTGGACCGGGCGCTGGGGTACGAGGCGGCGTACGCCGGGACGTCCTTCGCGACCTTCGACCAGCTGGGAAAGCTGGCGTACGGCTCGTCGATCATGAATGTGACGGGTGACCGGACGGCGGAGCACGGTCTGGCGACGATCGGCTACGACGACGAGGGTGTCGAGGCCCAGTCGTGGGACCTCGTCAAGGACGGCACGCTCATCGGCTACCAGTTGGACCGGCGGATCGCGAAGCTCACGGGCTTCGACCGCTCCAACGGCTGCGCGTACGGCGACTCCCCGGCCCATGTGCCGGTGCAGCGCATGGCGAACGTGTCGCTGAAGCCGGATCCGGGCGGGCTCGGTACGGAGGATCTGATCGGCGGTGTGGAGCGCGGGATCTATGTGGTCGGTGACCGGTCGTGGTCGATCGACATGCAGCGCTACAACTTCCAGTTCACCGGGCAGCGGTTCTTCCGGATCGAGAACGGCAAGCTGGCCGGTCAGCTGAGGGACGTCGCCTACCAGGCGACGACGACGGACTTCTGGGGCTCGATGGAGGCGGTCGGCGGACCGCAGACCTATGTCCTCGGCGGCGCCTTCAACTGCGGCAAGGCCCAGCCGGGCCAGGTCGCGGCGGTCTCCCACGGCTGCCCGTCGGCCCTGTTCCGAGGTGTGAACATTCTCAACACGACGCAGGAGGCCGGAAGTTGAGCACGAGCAGCAAGCCGCACGAGATCGTCGAGCGGGCACTCGAACTGTCCACCGCCGACGGCTGCGTGGTCATCGCCGACGAGCACTCGACCGCCAACCTCCGCTGGGCGGGCAACGCGCTGACGACGAACGGCCTGACCCGCGGCCGTACGCTCACCGTCATCGCGACCGTCGACGGCAAGGAGGGCACCGCCTCCGGTGTGGTGTCGCGATCCGCCGTCACCGCCGACGAGTTGGAGCCGCTGGTGCGGGCCGCCGAGGCCGCCGCCCGTGGTGCGGGCCCCGCCGAGGACGCCCGGCCGCTCGTGGAGGCCGGACCGGCGTCGAAGGACTTCACCGAGGAGCCCGCCGAGACGACGTCCGCCGTCTTCGCGGACTTCGCGCCCGCGCTCGGCGAGTCCTTCGCGCGCGCCCGGGCCGGCGGCCGTGAGCTGTACGGCTTCGCGAACCACGAGCTGACGTCGACGTACTTGGGCACGTCGACCGGTGTACGGCTGCGCCATGACCAGCCGAACGGCACGCTGGAGCTGAACGCCAAGTCCCCCGACCGGTCGCGGTCGGCGTGGGCGGGGCGGGCGACGCGGGACTTCAAGGATGTCGATCCGGCGGCGCTGGACGCGGAGCTGGCGAAGCGCCTGGGCTGGGCGGAGCGCCGGATCGAGCTGCCCGCGGGGCGGTACGAGACGCTGCTGCCGCCCACGGCGGTGGCCGATCTGCTGATCTACCAGCTGTGGTCGTCCTCCGCGCGGGACGCCGCCGAGGGCCGTACGGTCTTCTCCAAGCCCGGCGGCGGTACGCGTGTCGGTGACTCCCTCGCCGAGCTGCCGCTGTCGCTGCGCAGCGATCCGAACGAACCGGGCCTGGAATCCGCCCCGTTCGTGATCGCGCACGCGTCGGGCGACGACTCGTCGGTGTTCGACAACGGGCTGCCGCTGCGCGCGACCGACTGGATCAAGGACGGCAGGCTGGACCGGCTGGTCACCTCCCGGCACAGCGCGGAGCTGACCGGGCTGCCGCTCGCGCCGGGCGCCGACAATCTGATCCTGGACGGCGGCGGTGAGCGTTCGCTGGAGGAGATGGTCGCCGGCACCACGCGCGGGCTGCTGCTGACGTGCCTGTGGTACATCCGCGAGGTCGACCCGGCCACGCTGCTGCTGACGGGGCTGACGCGCGACGGTGTCTATCTGGTCGAGAACGGCGAGGTCGTCGGCGAGGTGAACAACTTCCGCTTCAACGAGTCGCCGGTCGGCCTGTTGTCGCGGGCGTCGGAGGCGGGCCGGACCGAGAAGACGCTGCCGCGTGAGTGGGGCGACTACTTCACCCGGGCCGCGATGCCCGCGCTGCGTGTGCCTGATTTCAATATGAGTTCGGTCAGCCAGGGCGTATAACCTCGAAGGGGTTCCGGCGCCATGGGCGCCGGACGGACCTGGCCCATCGGGCCTGATTCATCGAAGGAGACGCGAGAAACGTGACGGATATCGTCGACGAGCTGCGGTGGCGCGGGCTGATCGCCCTGTCCACCGACGAGGACGCATTGCGCAAGGCGTTCGCGGACGGCCCCGTCACGTTCTATTGCGGCTTCGACCCGACCGCGCCCAGTCTGCATCTGGGGAATCTGGTCCAGATTCTCACCATGCGCCGGTTGCAGCTGGCGGGGAACCGTCCGCTGGGCCTGGTCGGCGGGGCCACGGGTCTGATCGGCGACCCCAAGCCGAACTCGGAGCGCACGCTGAACGCGCCCGAGGTCGTCGGCGAGTGGGTCGAGCGGCTGCGCGGGCAGATCGAGCGGTACCTGGACTTCGAGGGTCCGCACGCCGCGACCATGGTCAACAACCTGGACTGGACGTCGGGTCTGTCGGCGATCAGCTTCCTGCGTGACGTCGGGAAGTACTTCCGGGTCAACAAGATGATCGCGAAGGAGGCGGTCGCGCGGCGGCTGAACTCCGACGCGGGCATCAGCTACACCGAGTTCAGCTACCAGATCCTCCAGGGCATGGACTTCCTGGAGCTGTACCGGCGCCACGGCTGCACGCTCCAGACCGGCGGCAGCGACCAGTGGGGCAATCTCACCGCGGGTACGGATCTGATCCACCGGGTCGAGCCCGAGGCGTCGGTGCACGCCCTGGCGACCACGCTGATCACGAAGGCCGACGGCACCAAGTTCGGCAAGACGGAGTCCGGGACCGTCTGGCTGGACCCCGAGCGGACGACACCGTACGCGTTCTACCAGTTCTGGCTGAACGCGGACGACCGGGACGTCTCCAAGTTCCTGCGGATCTTCAGCTTCAAGTCCCGCGCGGAGATCGAGGAGCTGGAGAAGCTGACCGAGGAGCGTCCGCAGGCGCGCGCGGCGCAGCGTGCGCTGGCCGAGGAGCTGACGACGCTGGTCCACGGCGCCGAGCAGTGCGCGGGTGTGGTCGCGGCGTCGAAGGCGCTGTTCGGCCAGGGCGAGCTGACCGGGCTGGACGCGGCGACGCTGGCGGCGGCCCTGTCCGAGGTACCGCACGCGCGGGTGGCGGAGCTGGCGCCGATGGTGGATCTGCTGACCGAGGTCGGTCTGGCGCCGAGCAAGTCGGCGGCCCGCCGGACGGTGAAGGAGGGCGGCGCGTACGTGAACAACGTCAAGGTCACGGACGCCGAGGCCGTACCGGACGCCGGGGAGCTGCTGCACGGGCGCTGGCTGGTGCTGCGCCGGGGCAAGAAGAACCTGGCGGCGGTAGAGGTCACGGCGGACGCGGCTCCCTGAGCCGGTCGTGGGACGACGCCGGGGCCCGGTACGCGATGCGCGTACCGGGCCCCGGCGCTGTCCGCCCGCTGCCGGGAGTCCTACCTGGGGGTCGTCCGTCCTCTGCCGTGCCGGAACGACGACCAGACCATGTCGCCCACCCCCACGACGATGACGGCGCCGATCACCTGGAGCACATGCCGGGTCCAGTCGAAGCCTCTGGTGTCCTGGACTCCCAGCCAGCCGGACGCGGCGTTGCCCAGCATGCCGCCCAGGATGCCGAAGATGATCGTCAGCCACAGGGGGATGCGCTGCTTGCCGGGGATGATCGCCTTGGCGATCAGTCCCAGCACCAGGCCCACGATGATTGCCCACAGCCAGTTCATGGTCGCCTCCTCGTGCGGCGCGCTCTGCGCAGTGCGGCCAGTCTCGGCGTGTCCGGCGTACGCCGCATGTCGAACACGGCCGTACGTGGCCGGGCGCAGGTACGGTGCGCAGCGCTCGGGCGGTACCCCCTCTCGTAGCGGGCGCAGGGCGGGCGTACCGTTGAGCGGGTCCGGCACGGGGAGCGGCCGGCGAGGGAATCGGGTGGTGGATCGTGATGCGGAAGCAGCGCAGCGCCGAGGTTTTCCGTATCACAGGCGCGCGGCGGGGACTCGACGAGGACGTGCGCGGCAGACAGCGGCGCTATGTCATCTCCATGCTGGTGCGCACGCTCGGGATCATCCTGGCGGTGGTTCTGTGGAATGTGGAGCGTTATGTGGCGATTGCCGGTCTTGTACTGGGCATTCTGCTGCCCTACGTGGCTGTTGTATTCGCCAACGGGGGCCGGGAGAACGCCGGTTCGCTGCCGTCGACCCATCTCGCCCCGCCGGCCCGGCCGATGATCGCTCCCGCCCCGGTCTCCGGTGGAGCGGAATCCGGCGCGCGGTCCGCGAACTTCGAACACCCCGCTCCCCCGCGCGAGCGGGGCTGAGCGGGGCGAGGCCCGAAGCTCAAGAAAAGCTCAGATCAATCATGAAGTTCCGGTGCACCTGACCCCATGAGCCGTGACATACTTTGTAGGCGCTCCGCATCCCCCGTCGGAGCGACGGACCGACGCCGGGCAGCTCCCCCCGTGGCTGCTCGGCGTCGCCTTTTCTCCGGAGGGTGTCACCCCCGGACCCGCTCTCCGCACGCTCCGGTCCCGGCCTAGTCTTGGGGCCGTGGACCTCTTCGATCTCCCCGGCGCCTCTTCCGGACCCGACAGCCCCGTCTGCTCGGCCAAGGGCTGCCGTGCGCCCGCCGTGTGGGTACTGGCGTGGAACAACCCCAAGCTGCACACGCCCGAGCGCCGTAAGACCTGGCTGGCCTGCGACGAGCACCGCGAACACCTGTCGTCGTTCCTCGGTGTACGCGGTTTCCTCAAGGATGTCGTCACCCTGGCCGCGTGGGAGCGGGACAGCTCAGCCGCCGATGGCTGACATGGGCCGGTCGGGCTGGAGGAACGACGGGTCGTCCAGTCCGGAGCCCGCCTTCTTGCCCCACATCGCCAGCTTCCAGATCCTCGCGACGTCCTCGTCGGTGGCGTCCGAGCGCAGGGCGGCCCGCAGATCGGTCTCCTCCCGGGCGAACAGACAGTTGCGCACCTGACCGTCGGCGGTGAGCCTGGTGCGGTCGCAGGCCGAGCAGAACGGGCGGGTGACGGAGGCGATGACACCGACCCGGTGCGGTCCGCCGTCCACGATCCAGCGCTCGGCGGGGGCGGACCCGCGCTCCTCGCCGCCCTCCTCGGTGAGCGTGAAGCGGGTGCTCAGCGACTGGAGGATGTCACCGGCGGTGATCATCCCGTCCCGCTTCCAGCCGTGCTGGGCGTCGAGGGGCATCTGCTCGATGAAGCGCAGTTCGTAGCCGTGCCGGACGGCCCAGGCGAGCAGCTCGGGAGCCTCGTCGCCGTTGAGCCCCGGCATCAGCACGGTGTTGACCTTGACGGGGGTGAGTCCGGCGTCCCGTGCGGCGGCCAGTCCGTCGAGCACGTCCTGGTGGCGGTCGCGCCTGGTGAGCGTCTTGAAGACGTCGGGACGCAGGGTGTCGAGCGAGACGTTGACCCGGTTGAGACCGGCGGCCTTGAGCGCCGAGGCCGTACGCCGCAGCCCTATGCCGTTGGTCGTCAGCGACATCTTGGGGCGGGGGGTGAGGGCCGCGCAGCGCTCGACGATCCCGACGAGACCGGGGCGCAGCAGCGGCTCGCCGCCGGTGAAGCGCACGTCGCGGACTCCGAGGCGGGTCACGGCGATACGGACGAGTCTGACGATCTCGTCGTCGGTGAGGAGGTCGGGCTTGGCGAGCCACTGAAGGCCCTCCTCCGGCATGCAGTACGTACACCGGAGATTGCACTTGTCGGTGAGCGAGACGCGCAGGTCGGTGGCTACTCGGCCATAGGTGTCGATGAGCACGCTGAGCCCCCTTCCCTCGTGGTGTCCTTCGAGCGTACGGCAGACCTCTGACAACGGCCGGGGCCGTTTGCCACAAGGAGCGGCGTGGCCGCGTCGTAGGACTCTACGACGCGGCCACGCCATGTGTGCCCGCTTCGGCGGAAGACGATCAGTGCGCTCCGGTGCCGGTGAGCGACTTGACCTCCAGCTCGGCGTACTTCTTGACGTCGGGCTCCTCCTTGGAGAGGAGGGAGCCCAGCCAGCCGAGCAGGAAGCCCAGCGGGATCGAGATGAGACCCGGGTTCTCCAGCGGGAAGAAGGCGAAGTCCACGCCCGGGAACATCGAGCTGGGCTTGCTGGAGACGACCGGCGAGAACAGCACCAGCAGGACGGACGAGGCGAGTCCGCCGTAGATCGACCAGAGCGCGCCCACGGTCGTGAACCTCTTCCAGAAGAGGCTGTAGAGGAGCGTCGGCAGGTTGGCGGAGGCGGCGACCGCGAAGGCGAGGGCCACCAGACCGGCGACGTTCAGGTCACGGGCGAGGGCGCCGAGCGCGATGGAGACGATGCCGATGGCGACGGTCGCGTAGCGCGCCGCGCGCACCTCCTCCTTCTCGGTGGCCTTGCCCCGGCGGATGACGTTGGCGTAGATGTCGTGCGCGAACGACGACGAGGACGCCAGTGTCAGGCCGGCCACGACCGCGAGGATGGTGGCGAAGGCGACCGCGGAGATCACGGCGAGCAGGATGGCGCCGCCGGTGGAGTCACCGCCGCCGCCGATCTCCATGGCGAGCAGTGGCGCCGCCGTGTTGCCCGCAGGGTTGGAATCGGTGATCTCCTTCGGGGTGAGCAGCGCCGCCGCGCCGAAGCCGAGGGCGATGGTCATCAGGTAGAAGCCGCCGATGATGCCGATGGCCCAGTTGACGGACTTACGGGCCGCCTTGGCCGTGGGCACCGTGTAGAAGCGGATCAGGATGTGCGGCAGTCCGGCGGTGCCGAGGACGAGCGCGATGCCCAGGGAGATGAAGTCGAGCTTCGAGGTCTCCGTGAGGCCGTACTTGAGTCCGGGCTCCAGGAAGGACGAGCCCTTGCCGCTGTTGGAGGCGGCGGTGCCGAGGAGGTCGGAGACGTTGAAGTTGAACTTCAGCAGCACCAGGAAGGTGATGAGCAGGGTGCCCGCGATGAGCAGGACGGCCTTGACCATCTGGACCCAGGTGGTGCCCTTCATGCCGCCGATGGTCACGTACACGATCATCAGGATGCCGACCAGGGCGACGATCAGGATCTTGCCCGCGTCGCTGGTGATGCCGAGCAGCAGCGAGACGAGCACGCCCGCGCCGGCCATCTGGGCGAGCAGGTAGAAGATCGAGACGACGATGGTGGAGGCGCCGGCGGCCGTACGGACGGGGCGCTGGCGCATCCGGTAGGCGAGGACGTCGCCCATGGTGTAGCGGCCGGAGTTGCGCAGCGGTTCGGCGACCAGCAGCAGGGCGACGAGCCAGGCGACCAGGAAGCCGATGGAGTAGAGGAAGCCGTCGTATCCGAAGAGGGCGATGGCGCCGGCGATTCCGAGGAAGGACGCGGCGGACATGTAGTCGCCGGAGACCGCGAGGCCGTTCTGGAAGGCGGTGAACTGCCGTCCGCCCGCGTAGAAGTCGGCGGCGCTCTTGGTCTGCCGGCCGGCCCACACGGTGATGACGAGGGTCGCGATGACGAACAGCGCGAAGAGCGTGATGATCAGCGGCCGGTGTTCGCTGGCGTCGGAGTTGGCGAGGTGGATCCCCGCGGCCTCGCTCAGCTGGATGGTCGGGCTCACAGGTCGGCCTCCATACGGGACTTGATCGCCGCGCCCTGGGGGTCGAGCCTCCGCGATGCGAATTTCGAGTAGAACCAGGCGATGAGGAAGGTGGTGAGGAACTGACCGAGGCCGAAGACGAAGGCGACGTTGATGTTGCCGAAGAGCTTGGTGCCCATGAAGCCGCCGGCGTAGTTGGACAGCAGGACGTACAGCAGGTACCAGGCGATGAAGGCGATGGTCAGGGGGAAGGCGAAGGAGCGGTAGGTACGGCGCAGTTCACCGAACTCGGCGCTCTCCTGGACCTCTACGAACTGGGCTGTCGTGGGCTGGGCGGGGCTGGTGTCCGAATCGCCCTTGGGCGGCGGCGGTCCATCGGTAGCCACGGAATCTCCTCGTGACGCGGGTGCGGTAGGGGTGGTCATCAGGTGTCCTCACTCGGGGGGCGATGGTGCTCCACCCCCTGACAACGGCACGGAGTGCGCGGCGAAGTGGTTCAACACCCGCGTTTTTCTGACCGAAATCGTTGCTGAGCAGCGACGTTCAGAGATAGCTTCGCTCGTCATGTACCCGCCCATGCGCAACGTGCGCGGGGGCGGCCTCACGGATGATGTGGAGAACCCATGGCTCATCTGAGATCCAGACGACGGCGCGTCCTGGTCATGCCCGTCGGCCTGGCGCTCATCGCCTCGCTCGGCTTCCTGCCGGCCGGGTCCGCCTCGGCGGCCCCGGCCGACGTGCCGGCCGCGGTCTCGGCGGACGGCCCGAAGCTGTCGTACGTCGTGAACACCAACGGCGGGCACTCCACCGTCAAGTCGGTGAAGAAGGCCATCGCCGAGGCCGGCGGGACCGTCGTGATCGCCTACGACCAGATAGGTGTCATCGTCGTCCACTCGCAGAACCCGGAGTTCGGCAAGACGATCCGCAAGGTCCGGGGCGTGGCGTCGGCGGGGGCCACCCGCACGAAGCCGATGGCGGCCCAGACCACCACGGACATCGAGGCCGAGCAGCCGCTGTCCGCCAAGGAGGCCAAGGCCGCCGAGGCGAAGGCGTCGGACGAGCAGGACGCGCTGGAGCCCCTTCAGTGGGACCTGCCGGCCATCAAGGCCGACAAGGCGCACAAGAAGTCGCTCGGCAGCAGCAAGGTCACGGTCGGCGTGATCGACACGGGTGTCGACGACACCCACCCCGATCTCGCGCCGAACTTCGACCGCCGCGCCTCGGTCAGCTGTGTGGGCGGTACGCCCAACACGGCTGACGGCGCCTGGCGTCCGGGCCCCGGGGAGAGTGACCACGGCACGCACGTCGCGGGCACGATCGCCGCGGCCAAGAACGGCACCGGTGTCACCGGTGTCGCTCCGGGCGTAAAGGTCTCCGGCATCAAGGTGTCGCAGCCCGACGGCTTCTTCTACACGGAAGCGGTCGTCTGCGGCTTCATCTGGGCCGCGGAGCACGGTGTCGATGTGACGAACAACAGCTACTACACCGACCCGTGGCTGTTCAACTGCGAGGACGACCCGGACCAGAAGGCCCTGGCGGACGCCGTCACCCGGGCCACCCGGTACGCCGAGGGCAAGGGCGTCGTGAACGTCGCCGCCGCCGGCAACTCGGACCTGGACCTGGCGGCCGACGAGCTGACGGACGACTCCAGCCCGAACGACACCACTCCGGGCGAGCGGGTCATCGACCCGGACGAGTGCCTGGACATCCCGTCGCAGGTGGCGGGTGTCGTGACGGTCTCCGCGACCGGTGCGAAGAACCTGAAGGCGTCGTACTCCAACTACGGCAACGGTGTCATCGACGTCGCCGCTCCCGGCGGCGACCTGACGGCGTACCAGACGCCGGAGGCGCCCGCCGTCAACGGTCTGATCCTCAGCACGCTGCCCGGTGGTGGCTTCGGCTACAAGGGTGGTACGTCGATGGCCTCCCCGCACGCGGCGGGTGTCGCGGCGCTGATCAAGTCGAAGCACCCGTACGCCTCGCCGTGGCTGGTGAAGACGTTGCTGACCACCCAGGCCGACGCGACGTCGTGCACCAACCCGTACGACATCGACGGTGACGGCACCGTCGACGCGGTGTGCGAGGGCGGCAAGAACAAGAACGGCTTCTACGGGGCCGGCGTGATCGACGCGCTGGACGCCGTCCGCTGGTAACAGCGACCGTGTGAGTGGGTGGGCGGGCCGCCTCGACGGGCGGCCCGCTCAGTCATGTGCGGGGGCGGGTGTACGGGCGCGTACGCGCGAGCGGTCCGCCAGGATCCCCGCCGTCAGCAGGGCCTGCGCCGCGAGATAGGTGACCATGACCCACAGATCGGCGGCCGGCGGCTCCGGCCGGCCGGCGACGCCGAGGGCGATGAGCGTGTCGGAGAGCAGGAAGAGCGCGCCGCCCGTGCCCGCGAGGGCGCCGAGAGCGCTCGCCCGGCAGGCCATGGCGGCCAGCAGGAGGCTGTACACGGCGACGGGGACGCGGAGTTCGGCCGGGAGGCCGGACCACAGCAGGGCGAGCGTCACGACGAGCGCCAGGCCGTATCCGACGGCCGGGCCGACGCGGGTGCGACGGCGGCCGAACAGCGCGAGGTAGCAGAGGTGTCCGGCGGCGAAGCAGCCCATGCCCGCGAGGAACGCCCCGTCGGCCGGGAAGAGCAGGAACACGTCGCCGCCCCAGCCGAGGAGCAGCGCCGCGACGAGCAGCCGCGGACCGCCTCGGGCGGCCACGTACGCGGCGAGCAGCGGCATCAGCAGGGGCTTGGCGAGGAGTTGACCCGTCCGCGCGTCCGCGGCGACGCTCACCAGCTCGGCGACGGCGGCGAGGGCGAAGGCCGCGAGCAGCGGTTTCGCGTGACGGCCCCTCACTCGGGCTGCCAGCCGGGTCCGCGGAAGATCCGTCCGGCCCGTTCGCGCCAGTCGCGCGCCGCCCGTACGTCGCGTGCGATGGCCGCGTACTCGTGGGTGGCGACCCGCAGCGGGTTGTAGGTCTCGATGTTCTTCGTGAGGCCGAAGACGGGCCGCTCGGTCTCGGCCGTGAAGGAGCCGAAGAGCCGGTCCCAGACGATCAGGATCCCGCCGAAGTTACGGTCCAGGTAGCCGCCTTGGGAGGCGTGGTGCACCCGGTGGTGGGAGGGCGTGTTGAACAGGTACTCGACGGGCCGGGGCAGTCTGCCTATCCGCTCGGTGTGCACCCAGAACTGGTAGACGAGGTTCGCCGACGAGCAGAAGGCGAGCGCCGCCGGATGGGCGCCGAGCAGGACGAACGGAAGGTAGAACGGCCAGACCGTGAGCGAGGTCCAGGGCTGGCGCAGCGCGGTGCTGAGGTTGAACTTCCTGCTGGAGTGGTGCACCACGTGGCAGGCCCACAGGATGCGGACGACATGGTGGCCCCGGTGGGACCAGTAGTAGAGGAAGTCCTGCGCGAGAAGCATCAGCGGGATCGTCCACCACAGGACCGGGACCCGTAGGGGCGTCAGTTCGTAGGCCGCCGTGTAGATCGCGACGACGGGGATCTTCCACAGGAGGTCGAAGCCGAGGCTGCCGAGTCCCATGGAGAGACTGGTGGCGGCGTCCTTGCCCGAGTAGCCGGCGGCGTCCTCGTCGGGATGGAGGCGGTAACTCACCACCTCCACAAGGGTGAGCAGGACGAACGCGGGGATCGACCACAGCACGACATCAGGCAGGTTCGGCGGCATGCGAGCACGGTAGGGCGGGGCGCGCGGCCCCGGCTAGATGTTGTTACTGACAAGTATGTGAGACGTTCTGTCAGCGGAATCTGTGGGCTTCCACCAACGGGTGACCGGACGATCCGTCAGCACCGTGCCCCGCGCGCGGGCCGACGAACGGTCAGAGGCGCGTCACGGACTGTCAGTCGTGGCCCGTATTCTCTGTGACCATGCTCGACGACCCCGCGACTTCAGCGATGTGGCCGGCCGCGTACCCCCGGGGATACGCGGTCGTCGACGTGGAGACCACCGGACTCGCCCGTGACGACCGGATAGTGTCCGCGGCGGTGTACCGGCTGGACGCGCGGGGCGACGTCGAGGACCACTGGTACACGCTGGTCAACCCCGAGCGGGATCCCGGCCCGGTCTGGATCCACGGTCTGACGACCGATGTGCTGGCGGGCGCGCCGCTGTTCAGGGATGTCGCGGACGAGTTCGCGGAGCGGCTCGCGGACCGGGTGCTGGTCGCGCACAACGCGGCCTTCGACTGGTCCATGATCGCCCGGGAGTACGCCCGCGCGCGGGCGACCGTGCCGACGCGTCAGCGGCTGTGCACGATCGCGCTCGCCAGGGAGCTTCGACTGCCGCTGCCCAACCACAAGTTGGCGACGCTCGCCGAGCACTTCGGCGTCAGGCAGCAGCGCGCGCACCACGCGCTGGACGACGCCCGGGTGCTCGCGGAGGCGTTCCGGCCGAGCCTGCACGCGGCGGCGCGCGACGGCGTACGGCTGCCGCTGCTGGAATGCCTGCCGCTGACGGAGTGGTCGGAGAGCCCGGCGACACCGCTGATCGGCCATCAGCCGACGCACCGTCCGGGGACCTGGCGGCCGTCGCGCCGGCTGCCGCCCAGCCCGTATCCGAATCCGGGGCGGTACGAGAGCGACAAGCCGCTCGCGCAGGGGATGCGGGTGGCGTTCTCGGGTGACACCTCGGTCGACCGCGAGCTGCTGGAGGACCGGGCCGTCGAGGCGGGCCTGCATGTCGCCACCAGCGTCTCGCGCAGGACGAGCCTGCTGGTGACGAACGATCCGGGGTCGGCGACGTCGAAGACGGTGAAGGCGGCGGAGTACGGCACACCGGTCGTCGACGAGGCGGCGTTCACCCATCTGCTGCGCGACGTGGCGCCCGCGCCCGCGCCGCCGGCCACCCCGCCGGCCGGGCGGCCGGTGCCGGTGCCCCGGTCAGACGGGTGATTGCGCCGCGACGCGCCCGCCGACCGCTCGCACACCGCCGCACCGCGTCCCAACCTGTGCCGCATGGCACGTTGCGAAGTCTGCGGAAACGAGTACGGCATGTCCTTCGAGGTGCACGCGCAGGGCGCGGTGCATGTCTTCGACTGCTTCTCCTGCGCCATCCACCGCATGGCGCCCGTCTGTGAACACTGCCGGGTCCAGATCATCGGCCAGGGCGTCGAGGTCGAGGGCCAGTGGTTCTGCGGAGCCCACTGCGCCCGCGCGGAGGGGAAGGTGGGCATCGTCGACCGGGTGTGAGTGCCGCCGGCCCGGCGGGCCGGGCGCACCGGCCGGCGGGCGGACCCGCTGGCGGGGACGCCCGGCCCGCCGGGTACCGTCGGAGGCGTGTACCGCTTCCTCCTGTCGCGGCAGTGGGTGATCCTCACCCTGCTCGCCCTCGTCCTCATCCCCGTGATGATCGAGCTGGGCTTCTGGCAGCTGCACCGGCATCAGCACCGGGTGGCGCAGAACACCCTGATCGCGAACAACCTCAAGGCGAAGCCGGTCCCGGTCACCGAGCTGACCTCCCCCGGCCACACCGTGCCGCGCGCCGACTTCTGGCGCCAGGTCGAGGCCACCGGCCGGTACGACACGGAGCACGAGGTCGTCGTACGCCGCCGGACCAACACCGACGAGACCGTCGGCTTCCACGTCCTGACCCCGTTCGTCCTGGCCGACGGCCGCGCGGTCCTCGTCAACCGGGGCTGGGTCCCCTTCGGCGCGGACCAGCGGACCTTCCCCGACATCCCGGCGGCGCCGAAGGGCGAGGTCACCGTCACCGGCCGCCTCAAGGCCGACGAGACGACCGGCACCAGCGGCATCAAGGAACTCAAGGACCTCCCCGACCGCCAGGTCATGCTGATCAACAGCGAGCAGCAGGCCCGGTCCCTCGGCCGTACCGTCCTCGGCGGCTACATCGAGCAGACCGCCCCCGCGGCGCCCGGCGGCAGCCCGGAGCAGATCCCGCGGCCCGACTCCGGCTCCATCGGCGCGCACATGGCGTACGCGGTGCAGTGGTGGCTGTTCACGGCCGCCGTGCCCGTCGGATGGGTCGTCCTCGTACGGCGCGAGCTACGCGACCGTGCTTCGGCCGCCACCCGAAGCACCCCCGAGCGTGAGACTGCCCCCGCATAACGTCCCTGTCCTGCGGGAACATGGCTGAGGTGACCCAACGCATCGAGGACTACGCCCTCATCGGCGACCTGCAAACCGCGGCCCTCGTCGGAATGAACGGCTCCATCGACTGGTTGTGCCTGCCACGCTTCGACTCGGCCGCCTGCTTCGCCTCCCTGCTCGGCAACAAGGAGAACGGCCACTGGCTGCTCGCCCCCCGGGGCGCGAGCCGCGCCACCAGCCGCCGGTACGTGGGCGATTCGCTGGTGCTGGAGACCCTCTGGGAGACCAGGGGCGGCACGGTGAAGGTCACCGACTTCATGCCGCAGCGCGACGAGGCACCGGACGTCGTGCGGATCGTGGAAGGCGTCAGCGGCTCGGTGGAGATGAGCGCCACCCTGCGGCTGCGCTTCGACTACGGCTCGGTCGTGCCGTGGGTGCGCAAGACCGACGGACAGCGCGTCGCGGTCGCCGGGCCCGACTCGGTCTGGCTGCGGAGCGTGTCCCGGGCGCGGTCCGGCGGCGCTGAACCGCCGCCGGACGAGGGGCCGTCGGTCAAGACCTGGGGGCAGGAGTTCAGTACCTGCTCGTCGTTCACCGTCGGCGCCGGTGAGCAGGTCGCGTTCGTTCTCACCTGGCACCCCTCGCATCTGCCGCGCCCCGATCTCATCGACCCGTTCGAGGCGCTGGAGCACAGCGTGGAGGACTGGGCGCGGTGGGCGGCGCGGTGCACGTACGAGGGGCCGCACCGCGACGCGGTGATGCGCTCGCTGCTGACCCTGAAGGCACTCACCTACGCCCCAACGGGCGGCATCGTCGCGGCCCCCACGACCTCGCTCCCGGAGGAGCTGGGAGGCGTACGGAACTGGGACTACCGCTACTGCTGGCTCCGCGACTCGGCGCTCGTCCTGGGCGCCCTGCTCTCCGCGGGCTATGTCGACGAGGCGGAGTCCTGGCGCGACTGGCTGCTGCGCGCGGTCGCCGGTGACCCCTCGGACCTCCAGATCATGTACGGCGTCGGCGGTGAACGGCGGCTGCCCGAGTCGGAGTTGCCGTGGCTGAGCGGTTACGGGGGCGCGAGCCCGGTCCGGATCGGGAACGAGGCGGTCGACCAGCTCCAGCTCGACGTGTACGGCGAGGTCATCGACTCCCTGCATGTGGCCCGGGGCGTCGGCCTCACCGGCCGGCCGCACGCCTGGGACCTCCAACTCGCCCTGCTGGGCTTCCTGGAGTCGAAATGGCGCGAGCCGGACGAGGGCCTGTGGGAAGTACGCGGCCCGAGGCAGCACTTCACGCACTCCAAGGTGATGGCGTGGGTCGCCGCCGACCGCGCGGTCAAGACACTGGAGGCCGATCCGTCGCTGCGCGGCGATGTGAACCGGTGGCGCGCGATGCGCGACGAGGTGCACCGCGAGGTGTGCGAGAAGGGCTACGACCCGGTCCGTAACACCTTCACGCAGGCGTACGGCTCCGAGGAACTGGACGCGGCGACGCTGCTGATCCCGCGCTTCGGCTTTCTGCCGCCGGACGATCCGAGGGTCGTGGGCACGGTCGACGCGGTCCGGGCGGAGCTGGGCCCGGACGGACTGGTCCGCCGCTACAGCACGGAGGGCGCGTCGGTCGACGGGCTGCCGGGCCGGGAGGGCACGTTTCTCGTCTGCTCGTTCTGGCTGGCGGACGCCCTGCTGATGACGGGCCGCAAGAAGGAGGCGACGGCCCTCTTCGAGCGGCTTCTCGCGCTGCGCAACGACGTCGGTCTGCTCGCCGAGGAGTACGACCCGGCGATCGGCCGGCAACTCGGCAACTTCCCGCAGGCGTTCAGTCATATCGGTCTCGTGGGGACGGCCCTCGCCCTGGCGGCGGAGGAGGAGGCAGGATAGGGGTCATGGATCTTGGACTGAAGGACCGTGTCTACGTCGTCACCGGCGCGTCCCGGGGACTCGGGCGCGCGTCCGCCGAAGCGCTGGCGGCGGACGGCGCGAAAGTGGTCGTCACCGGGCGCGACGAGAAGTCCGTCACCGAGGCGGCGGCCTCGATCGGTCCGAACGCGTTCGGCGTCGCCGCGGACAACGCCGATCCCGCCGTCGCGGAGCGTCTGCCGGCGGTGGCCCGGGAGCGGTTCGGCGGTTTCGACGGAATCCTGATCAGCGTCGGCGGCCCGCCGCCGGGTCTCGCGCTGGAGACGACGGACGAGCAGTGGCGCTCGGCGTTCGACTCGGTCTTCCTGGGCGCGGTACGGCTGGCGCGTACGGCGGCGGCGGAGCTGGGCGACGGCGGGGTCATCGGCCTCGTCCTGTCCGGCTCGGTCTACGAACCGATACGCGGCCTCACCATCTCCAACGGTCTGCGGCCGGGCCTGGCGGGTTTCGCGAAGTCGCTGGCCGACGAGGTGGGCCCGCGCGGCATACGCGTGATAGGCCTGCTGCCGGCCCGGATCGACACGGACCGCGTCCGCGAACTCGACGCGCTGTCCCCCGACCCGTCGGCGGCGCGCGCGTCCCACGAGTCCCGCATCCCGCTGCGCCGCTACGGCACCCCGGAGGAGTTCGGCCGCACGGCGGCGTTCATGCTCTCCCCGGCGGCGTCCTATCTGACGGGCCTGATGCTCCCGATCGACGGCGGCACCCGCCACGGGTACTGACGGCTCTTCCCAGCCCCGCCGACGCTTGAGGCGCGGGACCGGGCAGGCATCTTCAGCCCCGCCGGCGTTTGAGGCGCGGGGTCCGGGGCGGAGCCCCGGTTTCGGGAAGGGGCGGGTAGGGGAACAGAGCCCCGCGCAGCGGCCCCCGCCCCAGGGCTGAACGGCGCCCTCAAGTCACCCGCTGCGCCCGATGCTTGGCAGCCCGCAATCGCGCTTCCGTCGGCAGCGAATCCAGCCCCGCCGACTCCCGCGCATGCGCCACCGCCTCCCCCGTCAGCCGTTCCAGCGCCGCCCCCGGCGCCGCGTGCGGCTCCAGCAGCAGGCGCACCCGCGCCTCGGGCGCACTGCGCCGCCCCGTCAGCCGGACCCGTGCCTGGGACACCCCGTCCAGCGACTGCGCCTCGCTCTCCAGCACGTTCTCCAGCGCCCTCCCCCGCAGCAGCGCGCCCTCCCCGTCGCCGCTGTCGACGAGGACCTCCGCCAGCCGTGCGCGGCGCAGTTGGGACAGCAGCCACCACAGCGCCAGCAGCAGCAGGACGGCGAGGACCGCGATGACGACCGGCCACCACCAGCCCTGGTCGCGCCACCGGTCCCGGTCGGCGTCGCTCAGCAGGACGTCCTTCTTTCCGCTGTACGGCCACCAGGACGGTACGGACACGCCCAGCCCCGTCGCCAGCACGCCGCCGCCCACGCAGAGCAGCGCCAGCCCGACGAGGCCCAGCAGGACACGGTTGACGACCCTGAGCATCCCCGTCATCCCTTCTTCTTCGGCCGGCGGACGTGTACGGAGAGCGCGGGCGGCTTGACGAGGCCCAGCTCGCCGATGCCGGTCCCCAGCGCGGTGTCGAGATCGGCGCGTACGTCGTCCAGTTCGCGGAAGTGGGACACGGCCCGTACGCGGACCTTGGAGCGGCGGGCCCGTACCCGTACGGACTGCACGCCGGAGACTTCCAGCGCCCGGTCGCGCAGGATCAGCGCCGCCGCGTCGCGGTCGAGCCCGGCCCGTACGCGCGCGGGGCCGCGCCGCATCGGCAGCACCTGGCGCAGGCCGGGCGTAAGAGCGAGGAGGAGCAGCCAGAGGCCGAGGACCGCCGCGACGCCCGTACCGACCAGGACCCAGGTGTCGTCGAGGGGCTGGGTGGCGAGCTGGTCGGCGAGCCAGCGGCGCCAGTACATGGCCGGATGGTCGGCGCGTACGGCCGCGACGTCGTACAGCAGCAGCGCAGCCGCGCCGAGCAGGACAACCGCGACCACCGATGCGGGGATACGGCGCCAGGACCAGAAGCGGCCCGCCTTGCCGTCCGCTTCGCCGTGCCCCAGCGTGGGGCGCTTCGACTCGTACCGGGCCGCCGAGGAGGACTGGTCCAGTTCGATCACATCCGCGCGGACGGCACCCGAGGGGTGCTCGGTCCCTTCGCCCACCGGTTCGCTCATTGGATCCTCCCCTGCGCCGCGCGCGACTGGGCGGAGTGGAGGTGTTCGACCGTGACCGCCACTTCGGGCACCTCCATCCCCGCCAGGGCATGTACCCGCTCGGTCACCCGGCGACGCACGGCGCCGCACTGGGCGCCGATGTCGCAGGGGTACTCCAGCTCGACACCGACCCGTACGCGCGCGACGTCGTGGTGGACGAGGACGCTCGCGTGCGGCGCCGCACCACCTTCCGGTACGCCGTCCAGCGCCTCCCGCGCCGCCTGCGCGGCGATCTTCGCGACGACGCGGTCGGCGATCGTGGTCGCCCCGCGCCCCGCAGCCGCCACCCGTTCACCGGCCACGGGCGGTCACCGCCGGCGTTCGTCGCGGTCGCGACCGCGGAAGAAGTCGCCCGCTTCCAGATCGCCGTCGAGGAACCGGCCGACCACGAACCCGACCGCGCCCAACGCGGCCACCAGCAGAAAGGCTCCGAACCCGCCGAAGTATCCGGCGAACGCCAGGGCCATACCGGCCAACAGGCCGACCACCGCCATACTCATCGTGACTCCTGTTCGGTCGTGCGGATCCGGCCGTCGTTACTGGAGCCGGGACTCCGACTCGTCGTCCTCTTCGTCGGGCAGCTTCACATCGCTGACGGCGATGTTGACCTCGACGACCTCAAGGCCGGTCATCCGCTCGACGGCTGAGATCACGTTCTCCCGTACGTCGCGGGCGACATCGGCGATCGACACGCCGTAATCCACGACGATCTCCAGATCGAGGGCGGTCTGTACCTCGCCCACCTCGGCCTTCACACCGCGCGAGACGGACTTGGTGCCGCCGGGGACCCGGTCGCGTACGGCGCCGAAGGTGCGGGACATGCCGCTGCCCATCGCGTGGACGCCGAGCACGTCACGGGCAGCGAGGCCGGCGATCTTCTCGACCACGCCGTCGGCGATGGTGGTCCGTCCGCGGGAGGCCGGGTCACCCTTCCTGCCGGTGGACGTCTTCCGCTGGTCGTCGGTGGACGACGAGGAGCCGGAGGGCTCGGACTGGTTGTGCTGTGCGATGTCGGACATGTGATTCGTCCCTTTCCGTCCGCCGATGAACTCTGTGCTCACATTAGGGCGCCTTGCCCGGTCTCGCGCCAGGAATGCGGCAGTCTGAGGTCATGACGACAGGGCACGGTGGCGACGGTTCGGACGGATGGAGCGCGGCGGTACGCGAACGGCTCGGCCTCGGCCGGCTGCTCCCGCTGGGCGAGGCGGCGGACGGCGCGTGGCTGGCCGAACGGGCGGCGACGACAGCGTTGCGGCGTACGGCGTGGGAGGTGTCCGGCGCCGCGCCGGGGCGGCTGCGGATCCGGCCGGCCGATCCCGCATCCGCGCAGCCGCCCGCGGTGCCTCCGCCGCCCGGCGCGCTGCCGCCGGGGGCGCTGCGGGTCGAGGGGGATTTCGCGGCGGTCACGGGCGTGCCGCTGCCGGATGTGGCCGAGCGGCTGCGGACGGCGCTGTACGCCCATGCGGTGGACCGGCTGGGGCTGCGGGTGACGGCGGTGGACCTGCGGGTGACGGCGCTGCTGGAGAAGGCGCCGGACCCGGATCCGGACATCGATTCCGGCGCTTCGGATTCCTGGGGGGCGGCTGCGCCGGTCGGGGCAACCGCCGTCGCTCCGACGGGCACGGCGGCGGTCGTCGCGGCGAACGTCCCCGGCGTCGCCCATCTGTCCGGGTCGCTCGGTACGGCGGTGCTGGTGACCGAGGGTCATGTCCGGGTCGAGCTGGCGACGGCGGCGGGCCACCACCCGCCGGAGGTGGCCCGTGCGGTGAGCCGCGCGGTGACGGCGTCGCTGCCGAGCCACCCGACGGTGGCCGTCCTGATCACGGCGGTGGATGTGCCGGGCTGACCGGGGGGCGGGCGATCAGTCGCCGAGGCCCGCCAGGTCCCGCAGGCGCCGTGCCTGTGCGGCGCGTTCGGCGGCACGCTGCTCGTCGTAGGTACGCGCCGGGGCGCCCAGCAGCAGCGCCTTCGTCTCGACGGTCGCGTCACGGGGCGCGGCGAGCAGGGCGGCGGTCAAGTCCAGTACCGCCGCGTCGAGTTCTCCCGGCGGTACGACGAGATTGGCCAGGCCGGTGCGCTCCGCCTCGTCGGCCTGGACGAACCGGCCGGTCGCGCAGATCTCCAGCGCGCGGGCGTACCCGACGATGCCGACGAGGGGGTGTGTACCACCGAGGTCGGGGACCAGGCCCAGGCTGGTCTCGCGCATGGCGAACTGCACGTCCGACGCGACGACGCGCAGGTCACAGGCGAGCGCGAGCTGGAAGCCGGCGCCGATGGCGTGTCCCTGGACGGCGGCGATCGACACGATGTCGCTCCGGCGCCACCAGGTGAAGGCGGACTGGTACGCGGCGATGGCCGCGTCGAGGTCCGTGTCGGTGCGGCGTGCCAGCTCCGGGAAGGAGGGTTCACCGTCGAAGCCCTCGGGGGTGAACGCCTGCCGGTCGAGGCCGGCGGAGAAGGACTTGCCTTCGCCGCGCAGCACGACGACCCGCACGCTGCCCGGAAGTGACTGCCCGGCTTCCGTCAACGCCCGCCACAGAGCGGGAGACTGAGCGTTGCGCTTGGCCGGGTTGGTCAGAGTCACCGTGGCAACGGCGTCCTCGACGGTGAGCTGTACGCCGTCCTTGTCGAGTACGGGATCGAGCGAAGTCATGGGGTGCCTCCGGTCCGGTGCAGTCAGCACTGAGAGCTAAGTGACTGCACAGTAACCACCCGGTCGACCGCGACGACCGGCCGGGTGGTCACCGGTGGAACCGGTGGCCGGAGAAGCGGTACGCGGTCGTCAGGCCGTGGCCTTCTTGCCGCGTGTCGCTCCGCCGCGTCCCCGCAGCGTGACTCCGGACTCGCTGAGCATCCGGTGGACGAATCCGTAGGACCGGCCTGTTTCCTCGGCCAGCGCACGGATACTCGCACCGGAGTCGTACTTCTTCTTCAGGTCTGCCGCGAGCTTGTCGCGCGCGGGGCCGGTTACCCGGCTGCCCTTCTTCAGAGTCTCGGCCACCCGTGCCTCCTCATGGAAGTGCGCTCTGGACTTCTCATGATCACCCCTCGGGGCGCTCCTGGCCACCCATTCAGCAAGGTTCGCACCACAAGCTTCGTCGGAGCCCAGGATTCGAACACGAACGGAATCGCTACTTCCAGACCGGCCTGCGCACACCCGTCGCCGGATCCGCACAAGAAACAGCAGGTCAGACGATGCGTGTGGGAAAGCTGACCGAACTGGTCCCGGAACGGCTTGATCGTCCGCACGCCACGCCAAAGTACGAGACGCACTCACTCAGATGATGGATCACCGCTGAGCCGAATGATCCATACGGAGTGGATCACGCCCGTGCCGTCAGGCCAGCGCCACCAGATCCGCGTAGTCCGCGCCCCACAGGTCCTCGACACCGTCGGGCAGCAGGATGATCCGTTCGGGTTCGAGCGCCTGTACGGCGCCCTCGTCGTGGGTGACGAGGATGACCGCGCCCTTGTACGTGCGCAGCGCGCCGAGGATCTCCTCGCGGCTGGCCGGGTCGAGGTTGTTCGTGGGCTCGTCCAGAAGGAGCACGTTGGCCGACGAGACCACCAGGGTCGCCAGCGCCAGCCGGGTCTTCTCGCCGCCGGACAGGACCCGGGCGGGCTTGTCGACGTCGTCCCCGGAGAAGAGGAACGAGCCGAGGGTCTTGCGGACCTCGACCAGGTCCAGGTCCGGGGCGGACGAGCGCATGTTCTCCAGGACGGAGCGGTCCGGGTCGAGCGTCTCGTGCTCCTGGGCGTAGTAGCCGAGCTTGAGGCCGTGGCCCGGCGTCACCTCACCGGTGTCGGGGGTCTCCACCCCGGCGAGCAGACGCAGCAAGGTGGTCTTGCCGGCGCCGTTGAGCCCGAGGATGACGACGCGAGAGCCCTTGTCGATGGCCAGGTCGACATCGGTGAAGATCTCCAGGGAGCCGTACGACTTCGACAGGCCCTCGGCGGTCAGCGGTGTCTTGCCGCACGGCGCCGGGTCGGGGAAGCGCAGCTTGGCGACCTTGTCGGACTGGCGTACCGCCTCCAGTCCGGAGAGCAGTCGCTCGGCGCGGCGTGCCATGTTCTGGGCGGCGACGGTCTTGGTGGCCTTGGCGCGCATCTTGTCGGCCTGCGAGTTGAGGGTCGCGGCCTTCTTCTCGGCGTTGGCCCGCTCGCGCTTGCGGCGCTTCTCGTCGGACTCGCGCTGCTGCTGGTAGAGCTTCCAGCCCATGTTGTAGACGTCGATCTGGGAGCGGTTGGCGTCCAGGTAGAAGACCTTGTTGACGACCGTCTCGACGAGGTCGACGTCGTGGGAGATGACGATGAAGCCGCCGCGGTAGGACTTGAGGTAGTCCCGCAGCCAGACGATGGAGTCGGCGTCCAGGTGGTTGGTCGGCTCGTCCAGGAGCAGGGTGTCGGCGTCCGAGAAGAGGATGCGGGCGAGTTCGACGCGGCGGCGCTGACCGCCGGAGAGCGTATGGAGGGGCTGGCCGAGGACCCGGTCGGGCAGGCCGAGCGCGGCGGCGATGGTGGCGGCCTCGGACTCGGCGGCGTAACCGCCCTTGGTCAGGAACTCCGTCTCCAGGCGCTCGTACTTCTTCATCGCCTTCTCGCGGGTGGCGCCCTTGCCGTTCGCCATCCGGTCCTCGTTCTCGCGCATCTTCTTCAGGACGGAGTCGAGGTCCCGGGCGGAGAGGATGCGGTCGCGGGCGAGGGTGTCGAGGTCGCCGGTGCGCGGGTCCTGCGGCAGATAACCGACGTCGCCGGAGCGGGTGATGGTGCCGGCGGCGGGGATTCCCTCACCCGCGAGGCACTTGGTGAGGGTGGTCTTGCCCGCTCCGTTGCGGCCGACGAGGCCGACGCGGTCGCCCTTGGCGATACGGAAGGAGGCGGACTCGATGAGGACGCGGGCGCCGGCGCGCAACTCGACACCGGTGGCGGTGATCACGGTAAAACTCCAAGGCGGTATGGACGGCGGAAGGGCAGGCGGAGGGGAATCTTCGACGCCGGCTAATGCACAAGGAGAAATGCCATACGGCCGAGTCTACCGGGGCCGCACAACTGCTTTACGCCTGGCGGGGTCTGTCCGGGGCGGGCGGCCCCGGCCGCGTTGTCGGTGGCCGGGGCGCGACCGGACGAACTGAGACGCGGGTCACAGGCGGGGCGGGACGGCCGGACGGCGCGGCGGACGCGCCGGAGCGGGACGGTCGACCGGCGCGGCGGACCCGGCCGGCGCCGGACACCCCGTGGGCGCCCGGCTCCGGCCGGGTCAGGCTCCTCCGGTGTGGACCTGGAACGCGGCCCTGCGTACGGCCTTCGCGAGGGCCGGGTCCGGGTGCGCCGCCGCCAGCGCGACCAGCACCTGCACGGTGCGGGGGTGGCCGACGGCCCTGACCTCGTCGAGCAGGGCGGGGACGGTGCCCTGGACGGCCGAGTCGAGATGGCGGACCAGCAGCGCGGTCTCGCCGTGGTCGGCGACGGCCGCGGCGGTGTCGACCCAGAGCCAGGTGGACTCCTCACGGGTGAGGACGTCGGGCGCGTCCTCGGGGTCAGCGCCTTCGTACTCGGCGAGCCAGAGCAGCGCGTAGGGACGTACGGAGGGCTCGGCGCTCGCGGCGCGCACCTCGGGCTCGGCGGGGGCGCCGACGACGCGCAGCGCCTCGAAGGCCAGCCCGCGCAGGAGCGCGTCCTCGCCGCGTGCCACGGCGAGGAGTTCGGTGACGGCGCTGCCGACGGGGCGGGCGGCGAGCCAGGCGCGGTATTCGGCGCGGGCCGGTCCGGGGGTGAGCCGGGCGCAGCCGCGCAGCATGTTGTCGGCGGACTGCTCGATGTTGCCCGCCGGGCTCTGGGCGGCGACGCAGATCTGTTCCAGCTTGACCCAGACCGCCCAGTTGCCGAGCGGAGTGAGGGTCGCCTGGCCCTTGCCGAGGGTCAGCGCGCCGACGGCGGCCAGTCCTTCGAGGGCCCAGTCGAGCAGCGGCGGCAGCGGGACCGTGTCGTCGGCCCGTGCCGGGTCGGGGTCCGGTGCGGACGCCGTCGGGACGGCCGTGGGGCCGGACGCGGCGTTGGGGTCGTACGGGACCTCGCAGCGCTCGTCGCGCAGTTCCGCGACGCGCTGCTGGAGCAGGTCGAGCAGCGCCGGTACGAGCACCGGGCCGGCCGAGAGCTGGAGGAGGGAGAGCACCTGGGGGACGGCCTCGACGACCTCGGCGACCGTCGCCGGGGCGACGTCGGCGGGGGCGGCGTGGACGAGCGACCAGGCGTCGAAGAGGGCGACCCAGCCGCGCAGGACGGCGGAGTCGTCACGGTCCCAGGCGCGCAGACGCCAGCCGGGACGCGCGGTGCCGCCGTGCAGTTCGACGAGCCCGGCGAGCCTGGCGCGGTCCCAGCCCGCGCTCACCTGATCCGGGGTCAACTCCAGGGCGGCGGCGGCCCGTTCACGGGCCTTCGGGGCGAGCGGGCCCGCGCCGGGGTCCCGGTCGGCCGCGGCCCAGCGGGCGATCCGTACGGCGTCGGCCAGTACGGCCCGCGCCTGACGGGCCAGCTCCGCGGGGGGCGGGGTGCCCTCCGGCGGACGGGGTGCCGGACGTGTTCGTCCGGTGGTCACGGCCCGTCGGGCCGTGGTCAACGCTCGCGGGCGGACGAGTCGGAGTCTGGAGTTGCGCGCCAATTGCTCATCAGGCTTTCGGGACGTCACGGGAGCAGTCTTCCCGCTGATTGCCCGAAAGCCCAAACGGAACCTCCGGGCCGGGCCTCCAGCGGCCGGTCACACCGCCGGGAAGACGCGGGACCGGAGGGCGGGCGGGGATGCCCGCAGGGGGGCGGGGGCGCTACCGCGCGAGCATGGCGTGCGGGGGTGGGACAGGAGGACGGCGGGTTACATGAGGGGGGTGAGGAAGCGGCGGAGCGCCTCCTCGTAACCGGTGGGGTCGGCGTTCCACATGGCGCCGTGCGGGGCGTCCGAGACGGTGTGCAGCTCGATCAGCTCGGGGCGGCGCGCGGCGAGTTCGCGGGAGGGGTACCAGGGGGCCAGGACGTCGTCGGGGCCGTGGATGATCAGCGTCGGGACCTGGAGGGTGCCCGGATCGGCGACCACGGGCAGCCGGCCGCCGCGCAGTCCGGTGCGGCCCTGCGCCGCGCGTACGGCGAGGGGCAGCAGGGGGCCCGGGGTGCGGCGGGCGGTGGCCAGGGCGCGCAGGGTCCTCTCCCAGTCGAGGACCGGGCTGTCCAGGACGAGCCCGGTGATCCGGTCCCGCTGTCCGGACCTCGCGGCGGCGTGCAGGGCCATCGTGGCGCCGATGGACCAGCCGTACAGGACGACGTGTTCGGCGCCGCCCCGGACGGCGAAGCGGATCGCGGCGTCGAGGTCGCGCCATTCGGAGTCGCCGAGGTGACCGAGGCCGTCCGGGGAGCGCGGGGCGCCGTGGTCGCCCCGGTAGGCCAGGTTCAGGACCGGGAGCTGCTGGTCCACCAGGAACTCCAGGACGTTCATGGGGTGCTCCGGGGTGGCGCCGAGGCCGTGCGCGGTGATCACCCAGGTGTCCCGGCTGCCGGGCACGAACCAGCCGGGCAGCGTGCCGAGTTCGCCGGGGATCTCCACCTGGTCGTACTCGATGCCGAGCGCGGTGGCGGGGTCGCCGTGGTGCAGCCGGGGGGTGAGCCGGACGCGGCTGCCGGCGGCGAGGGTGCCCGCGCTGACCCGTTCCAGCCTGCGGACGACCGTGTCGGCGGGGTGCGGTACGTCATCGAGGACCGGGCCGACGACGGCCTGGACGTCGGAGGACTCCAGCCCGTAGGTGCCGGGGCGCAGCGAGGCGAGGCAGCGGGTGAGGGTGACCCGGCCGGCGGCGGTGGCGTGCACGGTGAGCCGTGGGTCGCCGGGCAGTGGCCGTCTGGGGGGCGCCTTGAGCGCGGCGTCGCTGGCGTACCGGCCGGCCGCCACAGCGGCCGTGCCGACACCGATCACTGTGGTGACGGCTGCTGCCGTCGCTCTGGCCGGGCGCATTCCCCCAGTGTCGGTACGGATGGGCGGTACGGCCAGCGGAGCGGGCGTCCGGGGTGACCGTCGGGGGTGGCTCGGGGCGGCGCGGGCGTCTCCCGGCGGCACGCCGGTGCCGTGGGCGGCGGGGCCGCGCGTCGGTCAGCCGCGCTGGCCGTAGCCCTTGAGCTGCTCCTCGACGTCCCGTACCTGCTGCCGGGAGAGCAGACTGGGCGTGTGGCCGGGGACGGCGGAGGCGGTGAGCCAGAGGCGGCACATCCACTCCAGCTGGGCCGTGCGGTCGTACGCCTTGTCCAGGGTGCCGGCGTAGGTGACGGTGCCGTGGTTCTGGAGGAGACAGCCCGTGCGGTCGCGCAGCGCGCGCACCATGTTCCCGGCCAGGGCGTCGGTGCCGTACATCGCGTACGGGGCGACCCGGACCGGACCGCCGAAGTCCGCGGCCATGTAATGGATCAGCGGGAGTTCGGGCACGAGGGTCGAGACCGCGGTGGCGTGCACGGCGTGGGTGTGGACCACGGCGCCGGCGTCCGCGTTCCGGTAGACCTCCAGATGCATCGGCAGCTCGCTGGTGGGCTTGAGGCGGCCGATCACCTGGCGGCCTTCGAGGTCCACCGCGACGGTGTCCCCGGGCGTCAGCCGGTCGTACGGCACTCCGCTCGGCGTGACGAGGACCAGCTCTCCGACGCGTACGGACACATTGCCCGAGGTGCCGACGACCAGTCCGTCGGCCGCGCTGCGACGGGCGGTGGCGACGAGGTCCCGCCACGCCTGTTCGATCGACTGCCCGTTCGCGTGTCCGTCGGCGTGTCCGGTTTCCGTCATGCGGCGATCCTGCCAGGTGACGTGAAGGGATTGGCGGGACCCACGTTTGAGCGATATCTCTCCCTGCCGCCGGACCGCCGGCGACCGGGTCTCCGAGGCCGCCCGGAAGGGGCCGGAAAGAGGCCGGGGAACGGTCCGGGGCCGGGCGCCGCAAGGGGCAGGCGGAATCCGGGGGCCCTCTCGAAACTCCGCCGGTCACCGCGCAGTTCACCGGCGGATCGATCACCCCCCGACGAGAGACACCGCAACGCCTGCCTCAGTTCATCTTCCGTTCACTCAACATCCCTACGTTCCTGAACGGCCGATGACGTCAAACGATTGCCTGGGTAAATGGAACACCTCACGCTGCTGCTCGCGATCGTGATCGTGACAGCTCTTGTGTTCGATTTCACGAACGGTTTCCACGACACCGCCAACGCGATGGCGACGACCATCTCGACCGGCGCCCTCAAACCCAAGACCGCGGTGGCCATGTCCGCCGTGCTCAATCTCGTCGGCGCGTTCCTGTCGGTCGAGGTCGCCAAGACCATCTCCGGCGGGCTCATCAACGAACAGGGCATCAGAACCGAAGTGATCTTCGCGGCGCTCGTCGGCGCCATCCTGTGGAACCTGTTCACCTGGCTGCTCGGACTTCCGTCCAGCTCCTCCCACGCCCTCTTCGGCGGTCTCATCGGCGCCACGCTGATGTCCGTCGGCACCTCCGGTGTCAACGGCGGCGTCGTCGTCACCAAGGTCCTGCTCCCCGCGCTCGCCGCGCCGCTCGTCGCCGGGCTGGCCGCGATGCTCGCCACCCGGCTGACGTACCGCATCGGCCGCCACACGGCCGAGAAGGACACGGCGAAGGGCTACCGCGCGGGACAGATCGCGTCGGCCGGCCTCGTGTCCCTCGCCCACGGCACCAACGACGCGCAGAAGACGATGGGTGTCATCACCCTCGCGCTGGTCACCGGCGGCGTCCTCGCCCCCGGCTCCAACCCGCCGATGTGGGTCATCGTCTCCGCCGGTGTCGCGATCGCGCTGGGCACCTACCTCGGCGGCTGGCGCATCATCCGCACCATGGGCAAGGGCCTCACCGACCTCCGCCCGCAGCAGGGCTTCGCCGCCCAGACCAGCGCGGCAACCGTCATCCTCGCCTCGTCGCACCTGGGCTTCTCGCTCTCCACCACCCAGTCCTGCTCCGGCGCCGTGATGGGCGCGGGGCTCGGCCGCAAGGGCGGGGTAGTCCGCTGGTCGACCGCCACCCGGATGTTCGTCGCCTGGGGTCTGACCCTGCCGGCCGCCGGTCTGGTCGCGGCGGGCGCCGAGTTCCTGACCAAGCAGGGCCCGTGGGGCATCGGCGTCACGGCCGCGCTGCTCATCTCGCTGTCGGCGGTCATCTGGTTCGCCTCGCGCCGCCGGCCGGTCGACCACACCAACGTCAACGAGGCGGACGGCTCCGCCGAGGCCGCGGAGCCCGCGGGCATCGTGACCGCCGCCGTCGCCGCCGTCACCCCGCCCCCGGTGGGCGGTCCGTCGTCGGAGATCGCGGCGACCATCCCGGCCCCGGCGCCGGGCCCCACGGACCCGACCGCCGAACCGGCCCGCCCCGCGACCGTCTGACATCGGCGTCCCGGCACCAACGGCACGGCGCGACCTCAACGGCCCGACGAAGCGAAGGACACTTTCAAGCATGAACATCGACTGGGCGGCGCTCGGCTCCGTCTTCGGCGTCAGCCTCGTGGCGACCGTCGCTCTGGTGGGCCTGTTCACCCTGGGCATCGTCGGGCTCTCGAAGGGCGCGGCATCCGCCGAGGGCGGTACGGCGGCCAGGGGCACCGGCTCCGTCGCGGTCGCCCGCACCGGCGCGTACGTCTGCTTCGCCCTGTGCCTGGCGGCCGTGTCGTACGGGATCTATCTGATCGTCGCCTGACCCGACGTCTCATCCGGCACACGCCGAGGGGGTGGCCCGTGCCATACGGGCCGCCCCCTCCGTCGTGTCCCGGTCAGCCCAGTTCGCGCACCGCCCGGCCCGCCTTGTGCCGCTCCCCGGCTGCCGGTACCGGCGGGCGGGGTCCCGGCCGTCGCGTTCGACAGCTGCGGATTCTTGGTTGATCGCGTTCGTTCAGCAAGGGATTCGACATCGATTCAACCAAGAACAACGCGATCGGTTGAGTTCCATAGAACCAACTGCGATATCCGCAGAGCGCCTTCTCGGTTTCGCGGCCCGTGGCGTGTGGGTCTCAGCACACTGCCCCGCCGCAGGTCAAAGCCTGGTTGACGGGGATTCGCACGCGTGGTGGACTGCCGAGGCCCATACGGCGACAGCGAGAGGAAGCCGGTGCGAATCCGGCGCGGTCCCGCCACTGTGACCGGAGACAGCCATGTCTCCGGGAGCCAGGAACTCTTGTCGCCGCATCACGTCGAACCAGGGCGCGGACCCTGAGTGAGGACACATCGCCATGCCCGGCTGCGGTTCAGCTGTCGCGTCCCTGCCTTCGAGACCTCCGAGTCCGTCGCGTCCTTCGAGTCCGTCGACTCCTTCGCGTCCTTCGCGTCCTTCGAGTACGAGAACCCCGAGAGCTTCCCGAGGCGTAACGGCGGGCTGAGCGATGCGTGCCGAGTATTCGGCGGGCCGCGAAGTACCGGCCCAGGGAAGCGTTTTCGCGTACGGCGCCGCCGCCGGTCTGCTCGCCGACCGGTGCTTCGGCGATCCCCGGCGCGGCCATCCGGTCGCCGCCTTCGGGCGGGCAGCGGGCACCGTCGAGCGTCTGCTGTGGCGTGACCACCGGGGCTGGGGCGCGCTGTACGCCGTGGTGTGTGCCGGGGGTACGGCCGGGGCGGCGGCACTCGTGGCGCGCGGGCTGCGGAACCGTACCGCCGCGTCCGTGGCCCTGACCGCCGCCGTCACCTGGACCGTGCTCGGCGGTACGTCGCTGGGGCGTGAGGCGCGCGCCGTCGGCGGCGCGCTGGCGGCCGGGGACGTGGAGGCCGCACGGGAGCGGCTGCCGCATCTGTGCGGACGGGACCCGCAGCATCTCGACGAGCGGGAGATCGCGCGCGCCGTCGTGGAGTCCGTCGCGGAGAACACCTCGGACGCCGTCGTGGGGGCCCTGGTCTGGGGCGCGTTCGGCGGGGTGCCGGGGCTGGCCGCGTTCCGCGCCGTCAACACGCTGGACGCGATGGTCGGGCACCGTTCGCCGCGCCATCTGCGCTTCGGCTGGGCGTCCGCGCGGCTGGACGACGTGGCGGGCTGGCCGGGAGCCCGGCTGACGGCCGCGCTGGCCGCCGTGGCGGGCGGGGCGCCCGCGCGGGCGCTGGCGGCCGTACGGCGCGACGCGGGCCGCCATCCGAGCCCCAACGCGGGCCCGGTGGAAGCGGCGTTCGCGGGCGCGCTGGGTGTACGGCTCGGCGGCACCCTCGCGTACGGCGGACGGGTCGAGCACCGGCCGGTGCTGAACGGCGGCGGCCGGCCGGTCGAGGTGGCCGACATCGAGCGGGCGGTCGAACTGTCGCGCCGGGTGGGCGTGCTGGCGCTCGGCGTCTGCGTGGCCGGGCGGCTGCTGGCCGGCCGCCTCCTGAGGAGGAGGGTCCGATGAGCGGCCGACAAGGGCTCGGGGGCGGGCTGCTGGTCGCCGGCACCACCTCCGACGCGGGGAAGAGCGTCGTCACGGCGGGGATCTGCCGCTGGCTCGTACGCCGGGGCGTGAAGGTGGCTCCCTTCAAGGGGCAGAACATGTCGCTGAACTCGTTCGTGACGCGCGAGGGCGCCGAGATCGGCCGGGCCCAGGCGATGCAGGCACAGGCGGCGCGCGTCGAGCCGACGGCGCTGATGAATCCCGTCCTGCTCAAGCCGGGCAGCGACCGCAGCAGTCAAGTGGTGCTGATGGGGCGGCCGGTGGGTGAGCTGAGCGCCCGCGGCTACCACGGCGACGGCGCGGGGCCCGGACGTCAGGAGACCCTGCTGGGCACCGTCGTGGACTGTCTCCAGGAGTTGCGGAGCACGTACGACGCGGTGATCTGCGAGGGCGCCGGCAGCCCGGCGGAGATCAATCTGCGGCGTACCGACATCGTGAACATGGGCGTCGCGCGGGCCGCCCGGCTGCCCGTCGTCGTGGTCGGCGACATCGACCGGGGCGGCGTCTTCGCGTCCTTCTTCGGTACGACGGCGCTGCTGAGCCCCGAGGACCAGACGCTGGTCTCGGGCTATCTCGTCAACAAGTTCCGGGGCGACGTGTCGCTGCTGGAGCCGGGCCTGGAGATGCTGCGCGGGCTGACCGGCCGCGCCACGTACGGCGTGCTGCCCTTCCGGCACGGACTGGGTATCGACGAGGAGGACGGTCTGCGGGTGTCCCTGCGCGGCGCCGTACGCGAGTCGGTGGTGGCTCCTCCGCACGGAGAGGACGTCCTGCGGGTCGCGGTCTGCGCGGTGCCGCTGATGTCCAACTTCACGGACGTGGACGCGCTGGCGGCCGAACCGGGCGTGGTGGTGCGGTTCGTGGACCGCCCCGACGAGATCGGGGACGCGGACCTGGTGATCGTGCCCGGTACGCGCGGCACGGTGCGGGCCCTGGCCTGGCTGCGCGAGCGCGGGCTGGCGGACGCGCTGTCGCGGCGCGCCGCCGAGGGCCGCCCCGTCCTCGGGATCTGCGGCGGCTACCAGCTGCTCGGCGAGCACATCGAGGACGATGTCGAGTCCCGCGCCGGCTCGGTCGACGGGCTCGGACTGCTGCCCGTACGCGTCGAGTTCGCCCGCGAGAAGACACTGGCGCGGCCCGTCGGCGAGGCGCTGGGCGAGCGCGTCGAGGGGTACGAGATCCACCACGGCGTCGCTTCGGTGGAAGGCGGCGATCCGTTCCTGGTCGACGGCGGTGGCCGCCGGCTGGACGGCACACGCGCCGGGCCGGTGTGGGGGACGCACTGGCACGGCTCGCTGGAGAGCGACGGCTTCCGGCGCGCGTTCCTGCGCGAGGTCGCCGCGGCGGCCGGACGCCGCTTCGTCCCCGCCCCGGACACGTCTTTCGCCACCCTCCGCGAGGAGCAGCTCGACCTCCTCGGCGATCTGATCGAAGAACACGCGGACACGGACGCGCTGCTGCGGCTGATCGAGTCGGGCGCCCCGTCAGGACTTCCCTTCATCGCACCTGGAGCGCCATGACCACCGTGCCAGTCAACAGCCCTTCGCCGACCGTGCTGTTGTTGTCCACCGCCGATACGGATCTGCTGGCGGCCCGCGCCTCCGGGGCGCCGTACGTGATCGGCAACCCGACGCGCGTCGACGCCACCGACGACCTGCCCGCGCTGATCGCGGGGGCCCGGATCGCCGTCGTACGTCTCCTGGGCGGCAAACGCGCCTGGGAGGACGGTCTCGCCGCGCTCGCCGCGTCCGGCATACCCACCGTGCTGCTGGGCGGCGAGTCCGTACCGGACGCGGAGCTGATGGCCGACTCGTCGGCGCCCGCCGGTGTGGTGGCCGAGGCGCTGCGCTATCTGGTCGAGGGCGGGCCGGAGAATCTCGCGGAGCTGGCGCGGTTCCTCTCCGACACCGTGCTGCTGACCGGCGAGGGGTTCGAGGCGCCGCGCGCCATGCCCGAGTGGGGGGTGCACGGCGAGCGCGCCTTCGTGGAAGGACGACCGACGGTCGGGGTCCTCTTCTACCGCGCGCACCAGCTGTCGGGGAACACCTCCTTCGTGGACGTGCTGTGCGACCGGATCGAGGAGCGGGGCGCCAACGCCCTTCCGGTGTACTGCGGTTCGCTGCGCGGCGCCGATCCCGCCCTCTACGAACGGCTCGGCTCGGCGGACACCCTGATCGCGACCGTGCTGGCGGCCGGCGGCACCGTCGCCTCGGACGCGTCGGCGGGCGGCGACGAGGAGGCGTGGGACATCGGGGCGCTGGCCGATCTGGACGTGCCGGTCCTGCAAGGGCTCTGTCTGACCTCGTCACGGGCGGCGTGGGACGCGTCGGACGCCGCGCTGTCCCCCATGGACGCGGCGATGCAGGTCGCGATCCCGGAGTTCGACGGGCGGCTGATCACCGTCCCGTTCTCCTTCAAGGAGGAGGGCCCGGACGGGGTCCCCGTCTATGTCGCCGACCCCGAGCGGGCCGGCCGGGTGGCCGGGATCGCGGTCAGGCACGCCCGGCTGGCGCACAAGCCGAACGCGGAGAAGAAGCTGGCCGTGGTCTTCACCGCGTACCCGACGAAGCACTCACGCGTCGGGAACGCGGTCGGCCTCGACACCCCCGCCTCCGCCGTGCGGGTGCTGGACGCCCTGCGCGACGCCGGTTACGCGGTGGGGGACGGTGCGGACGCGCACCCCGACAACGGCGACGAGCTGATCCACAGGCTCATCAACGCCGGTGGCCACGACGTGGAGTGGCTGACGGAGGAGCAGTTGGCGGTGGCGCCCGCGCGGGTGCCGCTGGCCGACTACCGCGCCTGGTTCGACAAGCTGGAGCCGGGACTGCGCGCGAGCATGCTGGAGCACTGGGGCGAGCCGCCGGGCTCGCTCTACGTGGACGGCGACGCCATCGTGCTGGCGTCGCTGCGGTTCGGGAATGTCGTCGTGATGATCCAGCCGCCACGCGGCTTCGGCGAGAACCCGATCGCGATCTACCACGACCCGGACATGCCGCCGTCGCACCACTACATGGCGGCGTACCGCTGGCTGGAGACGGCCGCCGACCGGAACGGCTTCGGCGCGGACGCGATCATCCACATGGGCAAGCACGGCACGATGGAGTGGCTGCCCGGCAAGGGCCTCGGCCTGTCGGCGGGCTGCGGCCCGGACGCGGTGCTCGGCGAACTGCCGCTGATCTACCCGTTCATCGTCAACGACCCCGGCGAGGGCACCCAGGCCAAGCGGCGCGGCCACGCCACGGTCGTGGACCATCTGGTGCCGCCGATGGCACGCGCCGACACCTACGGGGACCTGGCCAAACTGGAGCAACTGCTCGACGAGTACGCGCTGGTCAGCGATCTCGACCCGACGAAGGCGCCGACCGTGCGCGCCCAGATCTGGACGCTCGTCAAGGCCGCCGAACTCCACCACGACCTGCATGTGGACGAGCAGCCGGGCGACGACGACTTCGACTCGTTCGTCATGCATGTCGACGGCTATCTCTGCGAGATCAAGGACGTCCAGATCAGGGACGGCCTGCATATTCTCGGCGGCGGCCCCGAGGGCGGGGCCCGGGTCAACCTGGTGCTCGCCGTACTGCGCGCCTCGCAGGTCTGGGGCGGCACGGCGAACGCGCTGCCGGGTCTGCGGGCCGCGCTCGCCGAGCACTTCGGGCTGGTCGAGAAGGAACTGCTGGGCGAGCCCGGCGCCCCGGTGAAGGTGCCGGTCGAGCTGACAGACCTGGTGGCGGGCCCGGCGCGGTCGGCGGCGGACGCCATCGATCTGCTGGAGCAGCTCTGCCGGCGGCTCGCCGAGGGCATGGAGGAGCAGGGATGGGAGCTGTCGGCGGCGGCCCCCCTGGTCGGTGAGGTGCTGGGGCACCAACTGCCGTCCGCGGTGGCCGTGCTGGGCTTCGCCTGTACGGAGGTCGTGCCGAGGCTGGCCCGTACGACGGACGAGATCGACAACATCCTGCGCGCGCTGAACGGCGGCTTCGTCCCGGCGGGCCCGTCCGGGTCGCCGACGCGCGGGCTCGTCAACGTCCTGCCGACCGGCCGCAACTTCTACTCCGTCGACCCCAAGGCCATTCCGTCACGCCTGTCCTGGGAGGTCGGCCAGGCGCTCGCCGACTCGCTGGTCGCCCGGTATCTGGCCGACACCGGCGCCTACCCGGCGTCGGTGGGCCTGACCGTCTGGGGCACGTCCGCGATGCGCACCCAGGGCGACGACATCGCCGAGATCCTGGCGCTGCTGGGCTGCCGGCCGGTGTGGGACGACGCGTCGCGGCGGGTCAGCGGCTTCGAGATCGTGCCGGCGGCGGAGCTGGGCCGGCCCCGGATCGATGTGACGGTGCGGATCTCGGGCTTCTTCCGCGACGCCTTCCCGCATGTGGTGGGACTGATCGACGACGCGGTACGGGCGGTGGCGGAGCTGGACGAGCCGGCCGACGCCAACTACGTACGGGCGCACGCCGATCAGGACACGGCGGAGCACGGCGACCGGCGCCGGGCCACCGCGCGGATCTTCGGGTCGAAGCCGGGCGCGTACGGGGCGGGCCTGCTGCCGCTGATCGACGCGCGGAACTGGCAGTCCGACGCCGACCTCGCCGAGGTGTACGCGGTGTGGGGCGGTTACGCGTACGGGCGCGGGCTGGAGGGGCGCGCGGCGCGCGGCGACATGGAGACGGCGTTCCGGCGGATCAAGGTGGCGGCGAAGAATGTCGACACGCGGGAGCACGATCTGGTCGACGCGGACGACTACTTCCAGTACCACGGCGGCATGGTCGCGATGGTGCGGCATCTGACGGGCGAGTCGCCCGAGGCGTACGTGGGTGACAGCGCGACGCCGGACCAGATCAAGACGCGCACGCTCGGCGAGGAGACGCACCGGGTGTTCCGGGCGCGGGTGGTCAACCCGCGCTGGATGGCGGCGATGCGACGGCACGGCTACAAGGGCGCGTTCGAGATGGCGGCGACCGTGGACTACCTGTTCGGGTACGACGCGACGGCCGGGGTCGTGGACGACTGGATGTACGAGAAGTTGTCGGCCGAGTACGTCTTCGCGCCGGAGAACCAGGAGTTCATGCGGCAGTCCAACCCGTGGGCGTTGCGGGGGATCACGGAGCGGCTGCTGGAGGCGGCGGAGCGGGGGCTGTGGGCGGAGCCGGACGAGCAGACGCTGGAGCGGCTGCGGGCGACGTATCTGGAGCTGGAGGGCGATCTGGAGGGGGGCGGCGAATGACGGCTCGAAGCACTGGGGCCGTTCGGGCCGCTCGAAGCGCTCGGGCCGCGGGACTGCCGACTGCGGGCCCGTTGATTCCCGGCCCGCTGATTGCCGGCCCGCCGGCTCCGGACCTGCCGAACACGCTGATCCATGCCTTGGAGGCACTGTGAGTACGCCGTACCCCTTCACCGCGATCGTCGGGCAGGACGATCTGCGGCTCGCGCTGCTGCTCAACGCCGTGTCCCCCGCCGTGGGCGGTGTGCTGGTACGCGGCGAGAAAGGCACTGCGAAGAGCACGGCCGTGCGTGCCCTTTCGGTTCTCGTACCGGAGGTATCCGTCGTCGTCGGGTGCCGGTTCTCGTGCGATCCGGCCGCTCCCGACCCGGCGTGTCCCGACGGGCCGCACGAGGCGGGCTCCGGCGCGGCGCGCCCCGCGCGGATGGTCGAACTGCCCGTCGGCGCCTCCGAGGACCGGCTGGTCGGCGCGCTCGACATCGAGCGGGCACTGGCCGAGGGCGTGAAGGCCTTCGAACCGGGGCTGCTCGCCGACGCGCACCGGGGCTTGCTGTACGTCGACGAGGTCAACCTCCTCCACGACCACCTGGTGGACCTTCTGTTGGACGCCGCCGCGATGGGCGCCTCCTACGTAGAACGCGAGGGTGTCTCCGTACGGCACGCCTCCCGCTTCCTGCTCGTCGGGACGATGAACCCCGAAGAGGGCGAGCTGCGACCGCAGTTGCTCGACCGGTTCGGGCTGACCGTCGAGGTCGCCGCGTCGCGCGAGCCCGATCTGCGGGTGGAGGTCGTACGGCGCAGGCTCGCCTACGACGACGACCCCACCGCGTTCGCCGCGCGCTGGGCCGAGGAGGAGAACGAACTGCGGGCGCGCATCGTGGCCGCGCGGGCGCTGCTGCCGGAGGTACGCCTCGGGGACGCCGCCCTGCGGCAGATCGCGGCGACGTGCGCCGCGTTCGAGGTGGACGGCATGCGCGCCGACATCGTGATGGCGCGGACGGCGACGACGCTCGCCGCGTGGGCGGGGCGCACGGTCGTACTGGCCGAGGACGTACGGCAGGCGGCGCTGCTGGCGCTCCCCCACCGTCGGAGGCGCAATCCCTTCGACGCGCCGGGGCTGGACGAGGAGAAGCTGGACGACACGCTGGAGGAGTTCGGCGGCGGGGACGGCGACGGTGACGGCGACCGGGACGACTCCCCGGACGACGATCCGGACCCGGACGGGCCCGGGGGTGGCGGGCAGTCGCCCCAGGACGGGCCTCCGGAGGCCCCGCAGGACTCCCCCGCGCGGCCCGAGGAGCCCGAGGAGGCGCAGGGAGCCAGGCCCGCCGGGGGCGGTGAGCAGTCCGCCGTACGGGCCGCCGAGCCCTTCCGTACGAAGGTGCTGAGCGTGCCGGGGATCGGCGAGGGTGCCGCCGGGCGGCGCTCCCGGGCCCGGACCGAACACGGGCGGACGACCGGGTCACGGCGACCCCAAGGGGCGCTCACCAAGCTGCACTTGGCGGCCACCGTCCAGGCCGCCGCCCCGCACCAGCGGGCACGCGGGCGTTCGGGGCGCGGGCTGGTGGTGCGGCGGGACGACCTGCGGCAGGCGACCCGCGAGGGCCGTGAGGGCAATCTGGTGCTCTTCGTGGTGGACGCCTCCGGGTCGATGGCCGCGCGGCAGCGCATGTCGGCGGTGAAGGGCGCGGTGCTGTCGCTGCTCCTGGACGCGTACCAGCGGCGCGACAAGGTCGGGCTGATCACCTTCCGTGGGAAGGACGCGACGGTGGCGCTGCCGCCGACCTCGTCCGTCGACGCGGCGGCCGTACGGCTGGAGACCCTGCCCACCGGCGGGCGCACCCCGCTGTCCGCCGGGCTGTTGAAGGCGCACGACGTGCTGCGGGTGGAACGGATGCGCGATCCCGCGCGGCGTCCGCTGCTCGTCGTGGTCACGGACGGGCGGGCGACCGGCGGACCCGATCCGGTGGCGCTGGGGACGCGCGCGGCGCGGCTGCACGCCGCCGAGGGCATCGCGTCGGTGGTCGTGGACTGCGAGTCGGGGCCGGTACGGCTCGGTCTCGCGGGCGCGCTCGCGGGCGAGCTGGGCGGTACGGCCGTCACGCTCGACGAATTGCGCGCGGACAGCATCGCGGGGCTGGTCAGGGACGTACAGGTCGCTTCCGGCGGACACAGGAGGGTGGCCTGATGCCACAGGGACAGCCGGCCGTGGTGCCGGACGACGGGCTCACCACCCGGCAGCGCCGTAACCGCCCGCTCGTCGTCGTCCACACGGGCGTCGGCAAGGGCAAGTCGACGGCCGCCTTCGGGCTCGCGCTGCGCGGCTGGACGCAGGGCTGGCCGATCGGGGTGTTCCAGTTCGTCAAGTCGGCGAAGTGGAAGGTCGGCGAGGAGCACGCGCTGAAGGTGCTGGGGGCGAGCGGCGAGGGCGGCTCGGTGGCCTGGCACAAGATGGGCGAGGGCTGGTCCTGGGTGCAGCGCGACAAGCAGCTTTCCAACGAGGACGCGGCGCGCGAGGGCTGGGAGCAGGTCAAGCGGGACCTGGCGGCGCAGACGTACCAGCTGTACGTGCTGGACGAGTTCGCGTACCCGATGCATTGGGGCTGGGTGGACACCGACGAGGTCGTGCGCGTGCTGCGGGACCGGCCGGGGACCCAGCATGTCGTGATCACCGGGCGGAACGCGCCCGAGGCGCTGGTCGAACTCGCCGATCTGGTCACCGACATGACGAAGGTCAAGCACCCGATGGACGCGGGGCAGAAGGGGCAGAAGGGCATCGAGTGGTGAACGCCGCCCCGATTTCCCCCATTTCGCGCGTGACGGTGCCGCGTCTGGTCGTCGCCGCGCCGGCCTCCGGCAGCGGCAAGACCACCGTCGCCACCGGCCTGATGGCGCTCCTCGCCGCGCGCGGCCTCGACGTCTCCCCGCACAAGGTCGGGCCCGACTACATCGACGCGGGCTACCACGCGCTCGCGACGGGGCGGCCCGGCCGCAATCTCGACGCGTACCTGTGCGGTACGGAGCTGATCGGCCCGCTCTTCGCGCACGGAGCGGCGGGCTGCGACATCGCCGTGGTCGAGGGCGTGATGGGGCTGTACGACGGCGCCGCCGGGCAGGGCGAACTCGCGTCCACCGCGCAGGTGGCGAAGCTCCTGCGGGCGCCGGTGGTGCTCGTCGTGGACGCGTCGTCGCAGTCCCGGTCGGTGGCGGCCCTGGTGCACGGCTTCGCGTCGTGGGACCCGGAGGTGCGGATCGGCGGGGTGATCCTCAACAAGGTCGGCTCGGACCGGCACGAGGCGCTGCTGCGTGCGGCGCTGGACGAGTCGGGGGTGCCGGTGCTGGGTGCGCTGCGGCGTGCCGCGGAGATCGAGACGCCGTCGCGGCATCTGGGGCTGGTGCCGGTGGCGGAGCGGCGGGGGGACGCGGTCGCGGTGGTGCGGGGGTTGGCGGAGCGGGTGCGGGTGGGGTGTGACGTGGAGGGGTTGCTGGCGTTGGCGCGCAGTGCGCCTGCTCTGGAGGTGGGGGTGTGGGACGCGGTGCGGGAGGTGGGGGGTGGCGCCTGCGGGGCTGTTCCCCTACCCGCCCCTTCCCGAAACCGGGGCTCCGCCCCGGGCCCCGTACGGCCTTCGGCCGTGCCCTCAAACGCCGGGCGGGCTGAGATTCGGGGCTCCGCTCCTCAAACGCCGGAGGGGCTGGAGATGCCCGGTCCCGCGCCTCGAACCTCGGCGGGGCCGAGAGTGGCTGTCGCCGGTGGGGCCGCCTTCACCTTCTCCTACGCCGAGCACTCCGAGCTGCTGCGCGCCGCCGGCGCCGATGTCGTCGTCTTCGATCCTCTCCGGGACGAGCAACTGCCGCCCGGGACCCGCGGGGTGGTCGTCGGGGGCGGTTTCCCCGAGGTGTACGCCGCCGAGTTGGGCGCCAACGAGCCGCTCCGCAAGGCCGTCGCCGAACTGGCGTACTCCGGCGCCCCCGTGGCCGCCGAGTGCGCCGGGCTGCTCTATCTCGCGCGGTCGCTCGACGGTGCGCCCATGTGCGGCGTGCTCGACGCCGACGCGCGGATGTCGGAGCGGCTGACGCTCGGCTACCGGGAAGCCGTCGCCGTCGGCGACAGCGTCCTCGCGGCGGCCGGTACCCGGCTGCGGGGGCACGAGTTCCACCGGACGGTGCTGGAGCCGGGGGCCGGTGCGGAGCCCGCCTGGGGGCTGGTGCGGCCCGAGCGCCGGGTGGAGGGCTTCGTACAACAGGGCGTGCACGCCAGCTATCTGCACACGCACTGGGCGGCGGCGCCCGGTATGGCACGGAGATTCGTCGAAAGGTGCACGGCATGAGCGGCAGACTCGTCGGGATCGGTGTGGGGCCCGGTGACCCGGAGCTGGTGACGGTGAAGGGTGTGCGGTGCCTGCGGGAGGCCGATGTGGTCGTCGTGCCCGTCATGGCGGCGGCCGACGGCACGGACGGCGGCGAGCCCGGCCGGGCCGAGGCGACCGTGCTGCACTACGTCGGGGCCGAGAAGGTCGTACGCATCGTCTTCGCGCTCAACGAGCGCGGCGACCGGGCCCGCCGTGAGGCCGCCTGGGACGCGGCGGGCGAGCGGGTCGCCGAGCTGCTGCGCGCGCACCCTGGCGGCAGCGTGGCGTTCGCGACGATCGGCGACCCCAACGTCTACTCGACGTTCACCTATCTCGCGCAGACGATCGGCGAGTTGGTGCCCGGGACGGTCGTGGAGACCGTGCCCGGCATCACCGCCATGCAGGATCTCGCCGCGCGCGGTGGCGCCGTACTGGCCGAGGGTACCGAGCCGTTGACGCTGGTGCCGGTGACGGCGGGCGCCTCCGTACTGAAGGACGCGCTGAACGGTCCGGGCACCGTCGTGGCGTACAAGTTCGGGCGGCTGGCGGGCGAGGTCGCGACGGCGCTGCGCGAGACAGGCCGTACGGAGGGTGCGGTGTGGGGCTCGGCGCTCGGGCTGCCGGAGGAGTCGATCCGGCCCGCGTCCGAACTGGACCAGGGGACGTTGCCGTATCTCTCGACACTCATCGCACCCGCTCGGCGCGACGGCGGGCGCGGGGGCAAGCTGTGAGCGTCCGCCCGGCGGTCCGGCCCGGGTCAGCCGGCCAGCGCCACCACCAGCCAGATGAAGCCCACGCCGCCGACGGTGCACAGCAGTGTCGACAGCGCCGGGTGCTCGTGGTGCGCCTCGGGAAGGATCTCGGCGGCGGCCAGATACAGCAGCGCGCCGCCGAAGAACCCGAGATAGCTGCCGAGAAGTTCCTCCGGAAGGGTGAACAGCAGCGTGGACGCGGCGCCGACGACGGGCGCGACCGCGTCGGCGAGGAGCATCGCGAAGGCTCTGCGGCGGTCGTTCCCGTAGAGGCTGGTGAGCGTGTACGTGTTGAACCCGTCGGCGAAGTCGTGGGTGATGACGGCCAGCGCGACGGTCGCGCCCATGCCGCCGCCGACCTGGAACGCGGCGCCGAGCGCGATGCCGTCCATCAGGCTGTGCAGAACCATCGCCGCCGCGGCCGTCAGGCCCACCTCGGGCGCCCGTTCGGGCCGTCCGGCGTCCCGGCCGTGGTGGTGCGGGTCGTCGGCGTCCGCCGCGCCGTGTGCGGCCCTGCGTACGGCCAGCAGCCGCTCCACGACGTGCGCGAAGAGGAATCCGCCGACGAACAGCAGCAGCGCCCGGTGGACGCCGAGGAAGTCCTCGCCGGCCGCCTCCATGGCCTCGGGCAGCAGCTCAAGGCCGACCACGCCGAGCATCAGCCCGCCGGCCAGGCCGAGTACCAGATGGCGGCGGTCGGTGACGCGCTGCGCCGTCCAGCCGCCGAAGAGCGTCATGAGGAACGCGCCGAGCGCGACGAACACCGCCATGCGCCCTTGCTAGCCGATCGGACCCCTGGTCCGCACATTCATGTTCACCCCTTCCGCTCCCCCGCCCCGTTGACCCGCGAGGACCGCCGCTCATGACCGACACCACCGCCATGACCGGCCCCACCGCCGGCAAGGTGACCTTCGTGGGCGCGGGCCCCGGCGCCGCCGACCTGCTGACCTTCCGTGCCGCGCGCGCCATCGGCGCCGCCGACGTCGTCATCTGGGCGGCCAGCCTGGTGCAGGCCGAGGTGCTCGACCACGCGCGCGTGGGCGCCGAGATCCTGGACTCGGCCGCGCTCTCTTTGGAGGACGTCGTCGCCGTGTACGAACGGGCGGCGCGCGAGGGCCTGAAGGTCGCCCGGATCCACTCCGGCGACCCGGCCCTGTGGGGCGGTACGCAGGAGCAGGTCGACCGCTGCGACGCGCTCGGCCTGGAGGTGGAGATCGTGCCGGGGGTCTCGTCGTTCTCCGCCGTCGCCGCCGTCGCGGGGCGGGAGTTGACGATTCCCGAGGTCGCGCAGTCCGTGATCCTGACCCGGCTGGGCGGCGGCAAGACGCCGATGCCGCCGGGTGAGGAGGTACGGGAGTTCGCCCGGCACGGTACGACGATGGCCGTGTTCCTGTCGGCCGCGCGGTCGGGGCAGCTCACCCAGGAACTGCTGGAGGGCGGCTATCCGACGTCGACGCCCGTCGTCGTCGCCCACCAGGTGACCTGGCCGGAGGAGCTTGTCGTGCGGTGCACCCTCGGCACGCTGGAGGAGACCGTCAAGGAGCACAAGCTCTGGAAGCACACGCTGTTCCTGGTGGGGCCCGCGCTGGCCGCGTCGGGGACGCGCTCGCACCTCTACCACCCGGGGCACTTCCACGGCTTCCGGCGGGCCGATCCGGCCGCCCGCAAGGCGCTGCGGGAGTCTCTGCGCGAGGAGCGGACGCGGGGTGCCGCGCGGTGATCACGGTCATCGGTACGGGGACGGGGACGCCGCTGTCCGCCGACTCCCTGCGGGCCGTGGCCGAGGCGACGCTGGTCGTCGGCGGTCGTCGGCATCTTCAGGAGGCCGCGTCGGGGGCCGCCTTGCCCGAGCGGGTCTCACGGGTGGTGCTCGGGCCGCTGGCACCGGCGCTGGACGTGATCGCGCGGCATCGCGCCGACGGGAGCGCGGGCCGTGTCGTGGTGCTGGCCTCGGGCGATCCGGGGCTGTTCGGGATCGTACGGGCGCTGGCCGGGCGCTTCGGGCCGGGGGCCCTGGACGTACGGCCGGCCGCGCCGTCCGTCGCGGTGGCGTTCGCCCGGGTCGGTCTGCCGTGGGACGACGCGGTCGTGGTCAGCGCCCATGGACGTGACCTCCGTACGGCGGTCAACGTCTGCCGCGCGCACCCCAAGGTGGCGGTACTGACCGGCCCCGGTGCGGGTCCGGCCGAGTTGGGTGCCGCGCTCGCGGACACCGGGCTGCCGCGCACGCTCGTCGTCGCGTCCGCGCTGGGCGACCCGGACTCCGAGCGGGTCGAGCAGTTGTCCCCCGCCGACGCGGCTGCCCGCGACTGGCCGGAGCCGCTGAGCGTGGTGCTGTGCCTGGACGACGTACGGGCGCGGGCGCACGCCCCCGTGCCGCGCACGCTGGCCGGCCACGCGCCGGGGCCCGCGCGCTGGGCGCTGGGCGAGGAGGAGTTCGCGCACCGCGACTCGATGATCACCAAGTTCGAGGTGCGAGCGCTGGCGCTGGCGCGGCTCGGGCCGAGGACGGGCGATCTGGTGTGGGACGTCGGCGCGGGCTCGGGGTCGGTGGCCGTGGAGTGCGCGCGGTTCGGCGCGGCGGCGATCGCCGTGGAGAAGTCGCCCGACGGTGTCGAGCGCGTCCGCGCCAACGCGCTGGCGCACGGCGTGGACGTCCAGACAGTGCACGGGTCCGCGCCCGCGGCACTGACCCGACTGCCCGACCCGGACGCCGTGTTCGTCGGCGGCGGGGGCCGTGAGCTGCCCGCCGTCGTCGCGGCGTGCGCGCGCCGGACGATGAGAACGGTGGTGGTGTCGGTGGCCGCGCTGGACCGGGTCCCGGCGGTGCGCCAGGCGCTCTCCGAGGCCGGGTTCAGCACCGGCGGCGTACTGCTGCACTCCTCCCGGCTCGCCCCGCTGCCCGGCGACGTGACCCGGCTCGCGGGCACGAACCCCGTCTTCCTGCTGTGGGGCGACCGCCCCGCGGATTCCCACCCTCTGCGAGGAGCGACCCAGTGATCGGCCTGATCTCCGCGACGGCGGCGGGCGCCTCGGCCCGCGACCGCCTGGCCAGGGCCTGGCCGGACCGTACGCGCGTCTACGAAGGACCGGTACCGGAGGCGATGGAGCGCGCGTTCGCCGAGTGCGACCAGTTGGTGTGCTTCCTGGCCACGGGGGCGACGGTACGGCTGCTGGCCCCGCTGCTGGCCGACAAGGCGACGGACCCGGGCGTGGTGTGTGTGGACGAGGCCGGCCGGTACGCGGTGTCGCTGCTCGGCGGCCACGGCGGCGGCGCCAACGCCTTGGCGGCGGAGGTCGGTTCGACGCTGTCCGCGACCCCGGTGATCACGACGGCGACGGACGCTACGGGCATCCCCGGTCTCGACACGCTGGGCCTGCCGGCGGAGGGCGCGCTGCCCCGGGTGACACGCGCGATTCTCGACGGCGCGCCGGTGACACTGCGGGCGGACGCGGTCTGGCCACTGCCGCCGCTGCCGCCGAACGTGACGGCGGAGTTGGCACCGCGCCCGTGCGACGCGCCGCACGATGCCACCGCGCCGCCCCACGGCCACGCCCCGACCGGCCCGGCCGAGAACCAGGAACCGCCGGAAGGCCCGGCCGAGACCACCGCCACGTCGCCGTCAACACCGACCGCCGACGACACGCGACCCACCCCCACCGTCCTCGTCACCGACCGCACCGTCCCCCTCGGGCCCACCGACGTCGTTCTGCGTCCGCCGTCCCTCGTCGTCGGTGTCGGCGCCAGCCGGGGCGTCGGTGTCGACGAGGTGTACGGGCTCGTACTGGACGCCCTGCGTGACGCCGGGCTCTCGGCGCTCAGCGTCGTGGAGTTGGCGACCGTCGACGCCAAGGCGGACGAGCCCGGCATCGTCGGGGCCGCCGGCAGGCTCGGGGTGCCCGTCCGGACGTACGCGGCCGGCGTGCTCGCCGCGGTCGACGTGCCCAACCCGTCGGACGCCCCGCTCGCGGCCGTCGGCACCCCGTCCGTCGCCGAGGCCGCCGCGCTCACCGCCGCCGGTCCCGGTGGTGAACTCCTCGTGCCGAAGCGGAAGTCCGGCCCCGAGGGGCGCCCCGCGATGGCCACCTGCGCCGTCGTGCGCCGGGCCCCGCGCGGGCGGCTCGCCGTCGTCGGGCTCGGGCCCGGGGCGCGGGATCTGGTGACGCCGCGTGCCACGGCCGAGTTGCGGCGGGCGTCGGTGCTCGTCGGGCTCGACCAGTACGTCGACCAGATCAGGGACCTGCTGCGGCCCGGCACGCGCGTGATCGAGTCGGGGCTCGGGCGCGAGGAGGAACGCGCCCGCACTGCGGTGGCCGAGGCCCAGGCCGGCCACGCCGTGGCGCTCATCGGCAGCGGCGACGCGGGCGTGTACGCGATGGCTTCGCCCGCGCTCGCCGAGGCGGCCGACGACATCGAGGTGGTCGGTGTACCGGGTGTGACGGCCGCGCTCGCCGCCGCCGCGATCCTCGGCGCGCCCCTCGGGCACGACCATGTCTCGATCAGCCTGTCCGACCTGCACACGCCGTGGGAGGTCATCGAGCGCCGCGTCCGCGCGGCGGCCGAGGCGGACATCGTGGTGACCTTCTACAACCCGCGCAGTCGCAGCCGGGACTGGCAACTGCCCAAGGCGCTGGCCCTGTTGGCGGAGCACCGTACGGCGACGACCCCCGTCGGAGTCGTACGCAACGCGTCCCGCCCCGACGGCACCAGCCACCTCACCACACTCGCCCGGCTCGACCCGGCGACGGTGGACATGATGACGGTGGTGACGGTGGGCAACACGGCCACGCGTGAGATCGCGGGCCGCATGGTGACGCCACGGGGCTACCGGTGGCAGTCGGAGGGAGCCCGGTGAACCGCGAGGACCGTGTCGTCCATCCCATCGAGGAGGAGTCGTTCCGCAGGCTGCGCGCCCGCGTCGACACCTCGTACCTCGCGCCGCTGACCCGCGCGGTCGTGGAGCGCGTCATCCACTCGGCGGCCGATCCGGCGTATCTGACCGATCTGGTCTGCGACGAACCGACACTGGCCGCCGCGCACGGCGCGCTGCACGCGGGGGCGCCGGTCGTCGCCGACGTGGAGATGGTCGCCGCCGGGATCACCCGCCGCACCGCGGTGTGCCGTCTCAAGGAGGCCGTGTCGGGGCCGGGGCTGACCCGTTCCGCGCACGCGGTGCGCCTGGCGTACGAGCAGGTGGGACCCGGCGCGGTCTGGGTCGTCGGCTGCGCGCCCACCGCACTGGAGGAGTTGCTGCTCCTGGACGCCGCCCCGGCGCTGGTGATCGGGCTCCCGGTCGGCTTCGTCGGCGCCGTCGAGTCCAAGGCCGCGCTGCGCGAGAGCGGCCTTCCCGCCGTGTCCAACATCTCGGAGAAGGGCGGCTCCGCCGTGGCCGCCGCCGCGCTGAACGCCCTGCTGTACCACCCGCACACCCCTCCCAAGGAGAACGCGTGACCACCCCTCGCCCCGCACTGCTCATCGCCGGCCACGGCACCAGGGACAACGGGGGCGCCGAAGCCTTCCGCGAGTTCGTACGGGAGTTGGGCAGGCTCCACCCCGAACTGCCCGTCGCAGGCGGCTTCATCGAGCTGTCGGCGCCGCCCCTCGGCGACGCCGTGACCGAACTCGTCGAGCGGGGCGTCACACGCTTCGCCGCCGTCCCGCTGATGCTGGTGTCCGCCGGGCACGCCAAGGGCGACATACCGGCCGCCCTGAAGCGCGAGAAGGAGCGCCACCCGGGCGTCTCGTACACCTACGGCCGTCCGCTCGGCCCGCACCCCGCCCTGCTCGGTGTCCTCGAACGGCGCCTGGACGAGGCGATGGCGAAGCTGACGGGCGACGTCGACCGGTCGGAGGTGACCGTGCTGCTCGTGGGGCGTGGCTCGACCGACCCCGACGCCAACGCGGAGGTGCTGAAGGCGGCGCGGCTTCTTTGGGAGGGGCGCGGTTACGCGGGGGTGGAGACGGCCTTCGTGTCACTGGCCGCGCCGGACGTGCCGAGCGGTCTCGACCGCTGTGTACGGCTCGGGGCGCGCCGGATCGTGGTGCTGCCGTACTTCCTTTTCACCGGGATCCTGCCGGAGCGCGTGGTGCGCCAGACGGACGAGTGGGCGGCGGCGCATCCGGAGACCGAGGTGGCGTCGGCCGATGTGGTGGGGCCCACCGAGGAGTTGCTGGATCTGGTCATGGAGCGCTACCACGAGGCGGTCCGGGGCGATCTGCGGATGAACTGCGACTCCTGTGTCTACCGCGTCGCGCTGCCCGGCTTCGAGGACAAGGTGGGGGCGCCGCAGCAGCCGCACTTCCACCCGGACGACGACGGTCATGACCACGGCGGGCACGGGCATCACCACGGGCACGGCCACGGCAGTCATGCGCACGCGCGCTGACGCCCACGACCTGCGGCACCACGGCGACGCCGAGGTACGGGACGACGGCGCGGACCTGACCGACCTCGCGGTCAACGTCCGCCCCGGCACGCCGCCGGACTGGCTGCGGGAGCGGATCGCCGCGTCGCTCACCGGTCTCGCGGCCTATCCGGACGGGCGCGCGGCGCGGGCCGCCGTCGCCGCGCGGCACGGGCTGCCGGTGGAGCGCGTCCTGCTGACGGCGGGTGTCGCGGAGGCGTTCGTCCTGCTCGCCCGCGCCCTTGAGGCGCGCCGACCGGTCGTGGTCCATCCGCAGTTCACGGAGCCGGAGGCGGCGCTGCTGGATGCCGGGCGCCCGGTACGGCGCGTGCTGCTCGATCCCGGTGACGGTTTCCGGCTGGGTCCGGCGGCCGTGGCCGCCGTTCCCGAGGACGCGGATCTGGTGGTGATCGGCAATCCGACCAACCCGACGTCGGTCCTGCACCCGGCCGCCGATCTCGTCCGACTGGCGCGTCCGGGGCGGACGCTGGTGGTGGACGAGGCGTTCATGGACGCGGTGCCCGGGGAGCCGGAGGCACTGGCGGGGCGCCGCGACGTGCCGGGACTGGTGGTGCTGCGCAGCCTGACCAAGACGTGGGGGCTCGCCGGTCTGCGGATCGGTTATGTGCTGGCGGATCCGGCGACCGTCAGGGCTCTCGCCGCCGCCCAGCCGCTCTGGGCGGTCTCGACGCCGGCACTGGCCGCCGCCGAGGCGTGCATGACGCCCGCCGCGCTCGCGGAGGCCGGCTCGGCCGCGCTGCGTACGGCGGCGGAGCGGGCCCATCTGCTGGCCGGACTGGCCCGGTTCGAGGGTGTCCACGCCGTGGAGCCGGCGGCGGGCCCCTTCGTCCTCGTACGGATGGCGGAGGCCGACGCCGTACGCGAACGCCTGCGCGCGTTGGGCTTCGCGGCGCGGCGCGGTGACACGTTCCCGGGGCTCGGCACTCGGTGGCTACGGCTCGCGGTCCGGGACCGGGCGACGACGAACCGCTTCCTCCGGGCGCTGGACGAGGCCCTGTCGGCGGTCCGCGCCTGAGGGGCGGGCGGCGCGCCTCTGCCCGGTGACCGGTTCGCTGCCGTGCGCCGGGCGGACATCCGGCCCGCCCGGCGCTCGGGAGCAACGGGGCTCCGGCTCCGCGCCGTCAGCTCCTGTCGCGCGCCCGCACCAGCACCAGCGCGCCGCCGCCCACCGCGAGCAGCAGCACGGCACCGCCTGCCAGGTACGGCGTCATGGAACTGCCGCCCGTCTCCGCGAGGTTCTCGGTCTCGGGCGTCACGGTCTGCGGCTCGACGCCCTCCTTCTCCGGCTCCGGCTCGGTCTGCTTCACCGGTTCGTCGGGCGCCTCGCAGGTCGCCTCGGCGAGTGTGAGGGTGCCCTGGACGTCGGCGACGTTCAGCTTGAGCGGGTTCACCGCGACCTTCAGTTCGAGCGCGGTCGCGGCGGCCGTACGGGACGTGGTCCGCGTCTTCGACAGGTCGAGCGTCACCTCGCCGACGCCCGGGACCTCGACGCGGGTCGGCCCGGCCGCCGAGAGCGTGACCTTCTTACCGAGGACGGTGACGGTGCCCAGCAGATTCGATTCGGCGACGGGCTTCCTCCCCGCCGCGCAGACCGCCTTGGAGGTGACCTCCTGGACCTCGATGAGTGAGAGCAACGGCAGCCCGGGGACATGCACCTTGGCATGGGCGATGTTGGCGTACCCCTCGGCCTTGTGCTCGTCGACGGTGGCCCGCGCGGTGGCGACGTCGGCGCGCAGCACGGTGAACGGCCTGCCCTGGTCGACCCCGTCGAGTTCGACGGTCAGCGCGGTCTTGTCGGCGTCGGCCGGAGCCTGGACCTCGTTGAGCGCCGCCCGCAGCGGCACGTTGACCGACTTGTTGAGCAGGGACACGTCGAGGCCGGTACGCAGAACGACCGCGCCCGCCTTGCCCTTTCCGGTGGTCACTCCGGTGCCGCCGGTGCCGCCGGTGGCCTGCGCCGGGGCGGCGAGCACGGCGGGCCCCGCGACCAGCGCCACCGCGGCGGCCAGTGCGGCGGAGCGGCGTGCGGGCATGCGGAAGACATTGCTGTTCAAGATGGTGGAACCCCCACAGAGTTGCGACGTCGCCCACCGGCCGGCACGGGGACACGTGGGCGGCGGAGGCGACCGAGACACCGGAATCCTTACGCACCGAGAGTGAACTGGCGGACACCTGCGGTGAGTTCACTCCAAAGTGAGGTTTCCGTGTCGGCGTTCGAATCTGCGGGTACGGGCGTTCCTTCCGGCCACCCGCACGGGGGGCGTGAGGTCGCGCATCGGCCCGTTCCGGCAGGCGTACGGCGTGCGCCGACACCCGCGGAACCGTCAACCCGGCGAGCCGAACCGTCCGATGTCAGCCCACGACCCGCCCGTTCAGCACGATCCGCCGCGGCTCCGCCAGCACCCGCACATCCGCCCTCGGGTCCTCGTCGAACACCACCAGATCGGCCGGGGCGCCCTCCTCAAGCCCCGGACGGCCCAGCCAGGCCCTCGCATGCCATGTGGTCGCCGACAGGGCCTCCAGCGGCGGAATACCGGCTTTCACCAACTCCGCGACCTCGTCGGCCACCAGACCGTGCGCCAGGGAGCCGCCCGCGTCGGTGCCGACGAAGACCGGGATCCCCGCGTCGTACGCGTCGCGCACCGTGTCGTAACGGCGCTCGTGCAGCCGTCGCATATGGGCCGACCAGCGCGGGTACTTGGTCTCGCCGCCGGCGGCGAGGGCCGGGAAGGTGGCGATGTTGACCAGCGTCGGGACAATGGCGACGCCGCGCTCGGCGAAGAGCGGGATGAGTTCGTCGGTGAGCCCCGTCGCGTGCTCGACGCAGTCGATCCCCGCCTCGACCAGATCGCGCAGCGCGACGTCGGCGAAGCAGTGCGCCGTGACGCGGGCGCCGAGCCGGTGCGCCTCGGCGATCGCCGCCTCGACCTCGCCGCGCGGCCAGCACGCGGTCAGATCCCCCGCCTCGCGGTCGATCCAGTCGCCGACGAGCTTGACCCAGCCGTCGCCGCGCCGGGCCTCCTGGGCGACGAAGGCGACGAGGTCGCCGGGCTCGATCTCGTGGGCGAAGTTACGGATGTAGCGGCGGGTCCGCGCGATGTGCCGGCCCGCCCTGATGATCTTCGGCAGATCGGCGCGGCCGTCGATCCAGCGGGTGTCGGACGGCGAACCCGCGTCGCGCAGCAGCAGGGTGCCCGCCTCCCGGTCCACGAGCGCCTGCTTCTCGCTCGTCGCCTCGTCGACCGGCCCGTGGGTGTCCAGACCGACGTGGCAGTGGGCGTCGACGAGGCCGGGCACGGCCCAGCCGGCGACGGTGCGGACGTCACGCGCGCCGGAGGGACGCTCGTAACTCGTCCGCCCGTCCACGACCCACAACTCGTCCCTGACCTCGTCAGGGCCGACGAGCACCCGCCCCTTCACATGCAGCACCGCGTGATCGCTCATGGGCCGAACTTTACGAGGCGCTGAGTACCCTCGACGAGGGCGTGTCCGAACACCGTTCGAGCGCCGCGCACACCCCCGTACGACAGCCCGGCGTACGACAACAGCAAGGCGCACGACAGTCCCACGTACAACACACGCACGACACCAGCCCGACCGAACCACCGGCCTACCGAAGAGAGCACCTCCCGTGACCCACCCGCTGCTGGACCTCGCCCCCCTGACCGCCGCCCACTTCGCCGCCGTCGAGCGACGCGTCGCCGCCCTGCTCGACACCGAGCAGGACGTGGTGATCACGCAGGGCGAGGCGCTGCTTCCTCTGGAGGGCTGCGTCCGGGGCGGCGCCCGCGCCGGTTCGACCGCGCTGAACGTCGTGACGGGGCCGTACGGCCAGACCTTCGGCGACTGGCTGCGCGACTGCGGCGCGACGGTCGTGGACCTGAAGGTGCCCTTCCACGCGGCGGCCACCGCCGAGCAGGTCGAGCGGGCGCTGGCGGAGCACCCGGAGATCGACTTCGTGTCGCTGGTCCACGCGGAGGCGGCCACCGGCAACACCAACCCGGTGGCCGAGATCGGTGAGGCGGTCCGCGCCCACGGGGCCCTGTTCATGCTGGACGCCGTCGCGTCCGTGGCGGCCGAGCCGCTGCTGCCCGACGCCTGGGGCGTGGACCTGTGCGTGATCGGCGCGCAGAAGGCCATGGGCGGGCCCGCCGGTGTCTCCGCCGTGTCGGTGAGCGCCCGCGCGTGGGAGCGGCTGGCCGCGAACCCGGGGGCGCCGCGCCGCTCGTACCTCTCGCTCCTCGACTGGAAGGAGCGCTGGATCGACACCGGCCGCAAGGCGCTGCCGCACGCCCCCGCCCAGCTGGAGATGCTGGCCCTGGACGCGTGCCTGGAGCGCATCGAGAAGGAGGGGCTCGCCACCCGAATGGCGGCACACGCCTCGGCGGCCTCGGCCACCCGCGCGGGCGCCCTCGCGCTGGGCGGCGGGATTGAGCCGTACGTGTACTCCGAGCGGGACGCCGCGCCGGTGGCGACGACGCTGCGCACCCCCGCCGGGGTGGACGCCGGCGCACTGGTGGCACGGGTCCTGGCGGCCCATCCCTCGCTGCCGCTGATCGCCGGGGGCGGGGCACTGGCCAAGGAGATGATCCGGGTCAACCACTACGGCTCCGACGCCACCGCCGAGGCGGTGCGGTCCTCGGTCGCCGCACTGGGCGCCGCGCTCGCCGCGTCGGGTGCCGATGTGAATCTCGCGGCTGCCGACGCGGCAGTATCCGACGCTTTCCCCGAGAACGCATCTTGAATACAAAGCAGGCGTTAATTCGAGAACACGGGAATGTATTGCATCACGCACAGCTTCCCGTATTCGTCTGCCCGCTTTTTCTGATCCTAAACACCAAGGTTTCAACAACGGCTACCGCGTAATTCTGGCACGGGTCGAGAGCGTTACGCATATGTGACCGAGTACACAAGCACGCCCGCCTTGCCCCAAATCTACCGGACAAACCGCCACAGAGCACCACTCGCTCACACGGCGCCCGCGCCCGCGTGATAACACAGATCAGGTCGCTGCCCAACCCCTGCCGACGATGCGATTTCAGAATTAGCTCGGTAAATTCAATAGACATGACTGCCGCCCAAGCAGACCTTGCAGGTGTCCGAAGCGAATTCACGCGATCCATCAGGATCGACGCCCCACGAGTGGCGGACGGAGCCGCGATCTGGCGCATCGCCCGTGATTCCGGGGTGCTGGACCTGAACTCCTCGTACAGCTATCTGCTGTGGTGTCGTGACTTCGCCGCGACCTCCGTCGTGGCCCGCGACACCTCGTCCGGCGCCGACGGGACCCCCGACAGCGACGGAGCCCCCATCGGCTTCGTCACGGGGTACATCAGGCCCGAGCGGCCCGAGGCCCTGGTCGTCTGGCAGGTGGCCGTCGACCGTGCCCACCGGGGCAAGGGTCTCGCCGGGACCCTCCTGGACGCACTCACCCGGCGGGTCACCGAGGAACAGGGGGTCACCGCCGTCGAGACGACCGTCACCCCCGACAACACCGCGTCGGACCGTATGTTCCACGCCTACTCCGAGCGTCATGGCGCGACCCTGGAGCGCGAAGTGCTCTTCGACGGAGACCTCTTCCCGGACGAAGGCCACCAGCCCGAGGTGCTGTACCGGATCGGCCCGCTCACGACCTGAGCGGCGCCACCCCCCACCCCGATCCTCACTCCTCTTCTCCCACACCCTTCAGGAGACGTCATGACCATCACCCCGCCTGTCCTGAGTGTCTTCGAGACCCTTGAATCCGAGGTGCGCAGCTACTGCCGCGGCTGGCCGGCCGTGTTCGACCGCGCGCAGGGGAGCCGGCTCACCGACGAGGACGGCCACAGCTACCTCGACTTCTTCGCCGGCGCGGGATCACTCAACTACGGGCACAACAACCCCGTACTGAAACGCGCCCTGATCGACTACATCGAGCGCGACGGCATCACCCACGGCCTGGACATGGCGACCACCGCGAAACGCGCGTTCCTGGAGTCGTTCCAGAGCGTGGTGCTGCGCCCCCGTGACCTGCCGTACAAGGTGATGTTCCCCGGCCCCACGGGCACCAACGCCGTCGAGTCGGCCCTCAAGCTGGCCCGCAAGGTGAAGAACCGCGAGGCGATCGTCTCCTTCACGAACGCCTTCCACGGCATGTCGCTGGGCTCGCTCGCCGTCACCGGCAACGCGTTCAAGCGGGCCGGAGCCGGCATCCCGCTGGTGCACGGCACCCCGATGCCGTTCGACAACTACTTCGACGGGCAGGTCCCGGACTTCCTGTGGTTCGAGCGGCTGCTCGGCGACCAGGGCTCCGGTCTCAACAAGCCCGCGGCCGTCATCGTCGAGACGGTGCAGGGCGAGGGCGGCATCAACGTCGCCCGCGCCGAGTGGCTGCGCGCGCTCGCCGAGCTGTGCGAGCGCCAGGACATGCTGCTCATCGTCGACGACATCCAGATGGGCTGCGGGCGCACCGGCGGGTTCTTCTCCTTCGAGGAGGCCGGCATCACCCCGGACATCGTCACGCTGTCGAAGTCGATCAGCGGTTACGGCCTGCCGATGGCGCTGACGCTCTTCAAGCCGGAGCTGGACATCTGGGAGCCCGGCGAGCACAACGGCACGTTCCGCGGCAACAACCCGGCCTTCGTGACGGCCGCCGCCGCGCTGAACACCTACTGGGCCGACGGCCAGATGGAGAAGCAGACCCTGGCGCGCGGCGAGCAGGTCGAGCGCGCGCTGCTGGCCATCGTCGACGAGTGCGAGCCGGACAGCGTCAGCTTCCGGGGCCGCGGTCTGGTCTGGGGCATGGAGTTCCAGGACAAGCCGCGTGCGACCGCGATCTGCCGTCGCGCCTTCGAGCTGGGGCTCCTGCTGGAGACCTCCGGCCCGGAGAGCGAGGTCGTGAAGCTGCTGCCCGCGCTGACCGTCACGCCCGAGGAACTGGACGAGGGCCTGCGCACCCTGGCCCGCGCCGTACGCGAGACCGCCTGATCCCTCAGGTCCCCCTCGGGGGCCGGGCCGGACCCACGTCTGACCCGGCCCCCGGGGGGCACCCGTACAGGCACCACCGCATCACCCCGTACCACCGCAGGAACGCAGCACCACCGCACAGAAGGGTCCGAGTCACCGTGATCGTCCGATCGTTCCAGGACATCGAGAACACCGACCGCCATGTGAAATCCGCGTCGGGCACCTGGGAGAGCAAGCGCATCGTGCTCGCCAAGGAGAAGGTCGGCTTCTCCCTGCACGAGACCATCCTCTACGCGGGCACCGAGACATCGATGTGGTACGCGAACCACATCGAGGCCGTGCTGTGCGTGGAGGGCGAGGCCGAACTCACCAACGACGACACCGGCGAGACCCACTGGATCGCCCCCGGCACCATGTATCTGCTCAACGGCCACGAGAAGCACACGCTCCGGCCGAAAACCGACTTCCGATGTGTCTGCGTCTTCAACCCGCCGGTGACAGGGCGGGAGGACCATGACGAGAACGGCGTATACCCGCTGCTGACCGAGGAGGGCTGAATCCCATGACCACCACCGCCCCTGCACGCACCGATCTGTACCCCACCCGTGGCGTGGGTGAGGTGACCACCCCGCGCCAGGACCCCGTCGTCTGGTCGCCGCCCGGCACGCCGGGCCCGGTCGACGCGGCCGACCTCCAGGGTCTGGAGCGGGACGGGTTCCTCACCGTCGACCAGCTGATCAGCCCCGACGAGGTGTCGATCTACCGCGCCGAGCTGGACCGGCTGATCACCGACCCGGCGATCCGGGCGGACGAGCGCTCGATCATCGAGCCCAAGTCGCAGGACGTACGGTCGGTGTTCGAGGTCCACAAGATCAGCGAGGTCTTCGCCGGTCTGGTCCGTGACGAGCGTGTGGTGGGGCGGGCGCGGCAGATCCTCGGCTCGGACGTGTACGTCCACCAGTCGCGTATCAACGTGAAGCCGGGCTTCGGCGCCTCGGGCTTCTACTGGCACTCGGACTTCGAGACGTGGCACGCGGAGGACGGTCTGCCGAACATGCGGACCATCTCCGTGTCGATCGCGCTGACCGAGAACTACGACACCAACGGCGGCCTGATGATCATGCCCGGGTCGCACAAGACCTTCCTGGGCTGCGCGGGCGAGACGCCGAAGGACAACTACAAGCAGTCGCTGAAGATGCAGGACGCCGGTACGCCGTCCGACGAGGCCCTGACCGGCTTCGCCGAGCAGCACGGCATCAAGCTGTTCACCGGCAAGGCCGGCGCGGCGACGTGGTTCGACTGCAACTGCATGCACGGCTCGGGTGACAACATCACCCCGTTCCCGCGCAGCAACGTCTTCATCGTGTTCAACAGCGTGGAGAACGCGGCGGTCGACCCGTTCGCGGCCCCCGCCCCGCGGCCGTCGTTCATCGGCTCCAGGGACTTCACGCCGGTCCGCTGAGGACGCGTCGTACGTAAGGAGGCGGGGCCGGTCATGGCGACCGGCCCCGCCTACTTGAGAGGTTCAGCCCGCCAGGACGTCGAGCGCGCGGTCCACGTCCGCCGTGGAGTTGTACAGATGGAAGGCGGCGCGCAGATTGCCCGCGCGCACCGAGACGGCGACCCCCGCCCGCGCGAGCGTCTCCTGCCGGTCGCCGAGCCCCGCGACGGCGACGACCGCCGACTCGTCCGCGTGCCCCGTGCCGGCCGGCTCGTGCCCGATCTCCCGCAGCCCCGCCCGGAAGCGGGCGGCGAGCGCGGTGTTGTGGGCGTGGATCGTGTCGACGCCGATCTCCTCCAGGAGCGGCAGGGAACGCTCGGCTCCGTGGTAGGCGAGGAAGGGCACCGGCTGGTCGAACCGCCGGGCGGAGTGGGCCAGTTCCTCGACGGGGCCGTAGGTGCTCGCCCAGATGTCCTCGCCCGCGACCCAGCCCGCGAGGATCGGCACCAGGGACTCCTGGGCCTGTTCGCCGACGGTGAGGAACGAGGTGCCGCGCGGGCAGACGAGGAACTTGTAGGCGCCGGTGACCGTGTAGTCGTAGTCCCCCGCGTCGATCGGCAGCCAGCCCGCCGCCTGGGTGGCGTCGAGCAGCGTACGGGCGCCGTGCGCCGCCGCCGCGGCCCGTACCCCGGTGAGATCGGCGGTGCGGCCGTCGCTCGACTGGACCGCGGAGAACGCCACCAGCGCCGTCTCCGGACGCACCTCGTCGGCCAGCTTCTCCAGCGGCACGTACCGGGGCCTGAGATCACCGCGTACGGCGAAGGGAGTGACGAGCGAGCTGAAGTCCCCTTCGGGCAGCAGGACTTCACTGCCCGGGGGCAGGGAGGCCGCGATCAGTCCGACGTGGATCGCCACGGCCGTACCGACGGCGACCCGCGCCGGCGGCACGCGCACGAGCCGTGCGAACGAGGCGCGGGCGCCCTCGACCACGTCGAAGTCGCCCGTCCCGTCCGGCTGTCCGGTCGCACTGCTCAGCGCCAGCGCCCGCACCGCTTCGACGGCCCGGCGCGGCAGCAGGCCACTGCTCGATGTGTTCAGATACGTCGTCTCCGGCACGAACTCGGCGCCACCCAAAGTGTCCATGGCTTCACCTTGGGACCGGTGTTCCCCCTCGTCAATCGCGTATGTTCCGGGGGAACACCCAAGGATTCCTTATGCGTGCGTGTGGGACGAGTGGGTGTGGGCCCCCGGAATGTCGCAGGCCCCGTCCGCGTCGCAGACGACCGCCGCGTCGTCGCCCACCGGCGTGATCGCGCGCCCCTGCCAGGCCTGCTCCAGCGCCTGGGTGAAGACCTCGGCGGGCTGGCCGCCGGAGACGCCGTAGCGCCGGTCGAGGACGAAGAAGGGCACACCGGTCGCGCCCAGCTCGGCCGCCTCGCGCTCGTCGGTCCGGACGTCGTCGGCGAACGCGTCCGGGTCGGCGAGGAGCACGCGCGCCTCGGCCTCGTCGAGGCCCGCCTCCACCGCGAGATCGACCAGCGTCTCGGTGTCGTACACCGAGCGCTCCTCGGCGAAGTTCGCCCGGTAGAGGACGTTCAGCAACGCGTCCTGCCGGCCGCGCGCCTTGGCCAGATGCAGCAGCCGGTGGATGTCGAAGGTGCTGCCGTGGTCCCGGTCGCCGACGCGGTAGCCGAGCCCTTCGGAGTGCGCCTGCGAGGCGACCTGCTCCTCCATGGCGAGCGCTTCCTGCCGGGAGCGCCCGTACTTGGTGGCGAGCATCTCGACCACCGAGCCGACCTCGTCCTTGGCGTGCCCGGGGTCGAGCTCGAACGACCGGTGCACCACCTCGACGTCGTCCCGGTGCGCGAAGGACTCCAGCCCCTTCTCGAACCGGGCCTTCCCTATGTAGCACCAGGGACAGGCGATGTCGCTCCAGATCTCCACGCGCATGTGTCTGCCTCTCTCCAGCCAGGACCAGTACGGAGCCTGCCTCCGCTATCAGGCGCAACCCCGCCGCCGCGCCCCTCATTCCCGGCCGCCCGAGCCCGTCTCACCGCGCCCCCGTCGACACCCGGCGCACCACGCTCAGCAGGTACTCCTTGCGGTGGAGCGGGTCGTGGTCCGTGCGCGGGCGGGTCGGCGGGGTGCCCTGGACGGGCTGGTGGTGGGCGAACGACGCCTCCAGGACGCCCTCGCCGCTCGTGAGCGTCGGGAGTTGCTGCTCCAGCGCGTGCACCTGGGCCGCCGGGATCTCGCCCTCCACCACGTACGACGCCCCGTGCGCCGACGGCGCGTGCGGTACGGCGCGGCGCCGGGCCAGGGCGGGCAGGACGGTGCCGAGGGTGTCGGCGGGGACGTCCAGGCGGAAGTGGTGCATCGGTTCGCACACGATCGTGCCCGCGTCCTTCAGGGCCGCCATCAGCACCAGCGGGGTCAGCAGGCGGAAGTCGGCGGCCGTGGTCTCCGGCGCGTAGCCGTCGCGGGTCAGTACGACGGCGCAGTCGGGGACCGTCCAGCCGTACAGCCCTTCGCGCAGGGTGGCGCGGACGGTGTCCTCGACGGCTTTCATGAACGCGTACGGCATGGAGCCGAGTTCGACCTCCAGCCGGAATTCCACGCCGCTGCCGGGCGGCGCCGCCTCCACCCGTAGTCCGACGGTCGCGAGGAAGGGGTTGGGTTCCTTGCCCATGACCTCGGCGGCACTCCCCGTACCGGCGACCCTCTCGATACAGATCGTCGTCGTCTCACGGAAGGTGACGTCGACGCCGTACTCGTCGGCGAGTGTCGCCTGGATGACCTCTTTCTGGACCTCTCCGTAGAGCGACACCGAGATCTCCTGCCGGATCTCGTCCTGCCGCAGATTGATCAGCGGGTCCTGCTCGGCGAGTTGGGTGAGTGCCGCGTGCACCGCGCCCTTGGCGGTGCCCTCGCCGGGGACGACGACGGTGGCCAGGGTCGGTGGGGAGAAGTGGTGCCGGGCGGCGGTGGCCGTGGCCGGGTCGCCGATCACATCGCCGATCCGGATGTCACCGAGCCCCCACAGCCTGCCGATCCGGCCCGCGCCGACGGACGGGCTCCGTACCGAGGAGCCGTCGTCGAAGACACTGATCGCGGTGACCTTGCCCTCGGTGCCGTCGCCGGCCGGCAGCCGGTCGCGTACCCGCAGCGTGCCGGAGAACATCCGTACGTACGCGATCTTCTCGCCCGCCGCGCCGCGCTCGACCTTGAAGACGGTGCCCGAGAGCGGGCCGCGCTCGTCGCCCGCCGTGGCGGGCAGCAGCTCCCTGATCGCGCCGGTGAGCGTGTCGACGCCCGCGCCGGACACGGCGGAGCCGAAGTACACCGGGTGGAGGAGCGCGCGCCCGGTCTGTGCGGCCAGTTCACGGCGGAGCGTGTCGTACGTGAGACGGGCCGGGTCCTCGACGTACGCGGCCAGGAAGGCGTCGTCGTTCTCGGCCAGCCGCTCGGCCACGGGTCCGGTCGCGGCGAAGGCGGGGTCCGTCCCGTCGTACGGGGTGAAGTCGGCCTCGCGCGTGCCGGGTCGGCGTACCGATCCCATCGGGACGATCGCGGGCGTCAGCTTCTGGGCCAGGTCGCGCAGCAGACCGTCGGGGCGGGCCCCGGCCCGGTCGATCTTGTTCACGAAGACCAGCGTGGGAATGTGCAGCCGGCGCAGCGTCCGCATCAGGACGCGCGTCTGCGCCTGGACGCCTTCGACGGCCGACACGACCAGCACGGCGCCGTCGAGCACGCTCAGCACTCTCTCCACCTCGGCGATGAAATCCGGGTGGCCGGGGGTGTCGATCAGATTGACGGTGATGTCGTCGACGGCGAACGACACAACGGCGGATTTGATGGTGATGCCGCGTTGGCGTTCGAGGGCCAGTGAATCGGTCTGGGTGTTCCCCTCGTCGACGCGGCCGATCTCGGCGATGACTCCGGCGGCGTGCAGCAGCCGCTCGGTCAGGCTGGTCTTACCGGCGTCTACGTGCGCCAGGATGCCGAGGTTGAGCGTACGCGTACTCACTGAGCGTCATGTCCCTTGAATAGGCTGGAATTCCCTTCCGCTGGATGGACATCGACGCTCGGCGCATGACGGCTCCTCGACTGCTGGACGGTCGGCCCGGTCGGCCGACGTCGGGGAGTACAGCAAACCCCGAGCCGCCCGGCAAGCGATTTACCGGGCGGTTCGGGGTCGGTGTCGTACGGGATTGACGCGGGCGGTCGCCGCTTCTTCAGGAGGTGGTCGCCCGCGCCTACGAGGCGGTCGCCGGCTCCGCGCGGCCGTCCACGCGGCGTGGCAGCCCCGCCGGGTTGTCGTCACGCAGCTCCGGCGGGAGCAGCGCGGCGGGCGTGGACTGGTAGGTGACGGGCCGCAGCCAGCGCTCGATCGCGGTGGCGCCGACGGACGTCGAGGTGGAGGTGGACGCCGGGTAGGGGCCGCCGTGCTGCTGCGCGGGGGCGACGGCGACGCCGGTGGGCCAGCCGTTGACGAGGACACGGCCGGCAAGCGGCGTCAGTTCGGCGAGCAGCCGCGCGGCGCCGGAGTCCGAGTCCTCGGCCTCGCCGTCGGCGAGGTGCAGCGTGGCGGTGAGGTTGCCGGGGAGGCGGGCCAGGAGGGCGCCGATCTCGGCGTCGGAACCGTAGCGGGCGACGACGGTGACGGGGCCGAAGCACTCCTCCAGAAGGAGGTCGTGCGGCCCGTCGGCGGCGAGACGTCCCGCCGGTACGGTCAGATAGCCCGCGCTGACGGTGTGCTCGCCGCCGGCGCCCGGGGTGATCGGGGCGGCCACGTCGGGCAGTTCGGCCCGTTCGCGTACGCCGGCCACGAACGCGTCCCGCATCCGGTGGTCGAGCATCACGCCCGGCTCGGTCTGGCTGACGGCCGTCGTCAGCGACTTGAGCAGGGTGTCGCCGGCGTCGCCCGCCGGGACGAGCACGAAGCCGGGCTTGGTGCAGAACTGGCCCTCGCCGAGCGTCATCGAGCCGGCCAGACCGGCGCCGATCTGCTCGGCGCGCTCGGCGGCGGCGGCCTCGGTGATCACGACGGGGTTGAGCGAGCCGAGTTCGCCGTGGAAGGGGATCGGGGTGGGCCGGGCCGCCGCCGCGTCGAAGAGGGCGCGTCCGCCGCGTACGGAACCGGTGAACCCGGCCCCGGCCACCAGCGGGTGCTTCACCAGCTCCACACCGGCCTCGAAGCCGTGCACCAGGACCACGACGTCCTCGGGCAGGCCCACCTGTGCCGCCGCCCTGCGCAGGGTGGCGGCGCAGATCTCGGAGGTGGCGGGGTGGTCGGGGTGCGCCTTGACGACCACGGGGCAGCCGGCGGCGAGCGCGCTCGCCGTGTCGCCGCCCGGGACGGAGAAGGCGAAGGGGAAGTTGCTGGCCGAGTAGACGGCGACGACTCCCAGCGGCACCTTCCAGCGCCGCAGGTCGGGCCAGGGCGGGGTCCGGTCGCCGTCGGCGTGGTCGATGCGTACGTCGAGGAAGGCGCCCTCGTCGACGACCTCGGCGAACGCTCTCAACTGGGCTGTCGTGCGCGCGAGTTCGCCGGTGAGCCGGACCGGCCCCAGCGCGGTCTCGGCGTCCGCCGCCTCGATGAGGTACGCGCCGGATTCGTCGAGGAGGTCCGCCGCCGTACGCAGAAGCGCCGCACGCGCGGTACGGTCGGCGAGCGCGGGCCGGGTGGCGTGCGCGCGTCGTACTTCGCGGTCGACCTCCTCGGCCGTGGCCTCGACCGCGACCTGCTCACGCGGCTTCCCGGTTCGGGGGTCGACACTCCAGACTGGTGCTGCTGCCACCGCGGCTTCCTTCCCAATTCCTGTGCCGTCCGCTGTCATCACCGAGGCGCTGTTCGGTATTCTGAACAAAGTTCCTGATGATGAATCTATGGGAACTCTATTTCCGTGCGTTCTGTGTGGTCAAGAGTGGTCAAGATAGGGGCGAGGAACGATGTCGGCTGCGGAAACCGGTGGTGCACAGGTCAAGTCCGCTGTGCGGACGGTGGAATTGCTGGAGTACTTCGCCGGACGCCCCGGCATGCACTCGCTCGCCGCCGTGCAGGAAGCGGTCGGCTACCCCAAGTCCAGCCTCTACATGCTGCTGCGCACCCTGGTCGAGCTGGGCTGGGTGGAGACGGACGCGACGGGCACCCGGTACGGCATCGGCGTACGGGCGCTGCTGGTCGGCACGTCGTACATCGACGGTGACGAGGTGGTGGCCGCCGCCCGCCCGACCCTGGACCGGCTCTCCGACGACACGACGGAGACCATCCACCTGGCGCGCCTCGACGGCACGAACGTCGTCTATCTCGCCACCCGCCAGTCGCAGCACTATCTGCGCCCGTTCACCCGGGTCGGACGGCGGCTGCCCGCGCACTCCACCTCGCTCGGCAAGGCACTGCTCGCGACGCACAGCGACGAGCAGGTGCGCAAGATGCTCCCCGAGACGATGTCGTCGCTGACCGAGCACACCATCACCGACCGCGAGAAGCTGATCGAGGAACTCAACACGATCCGCGAGCAGGGCTACGCCGTGGACCGCGAGGAGAACACGCTCGGGCTGCGCTGCTTCGGTATCGCGATCCCGTACCGGACCCCGGCGCGCGACGCGATCAGCTGTTCGGTGCCGGTGGCGCGGCTGACGCCCGCGCACGAACAGATGATCAAGGACGCGCTGTTCGACGCGCGCGACCGGCTGACGCTGGCCACGCGCCGGCTCTGACGACCCCGTACGGCGCCGCCCTCCCCCATGCGGGGGAGACGGATCGTCGGGGCGCATGAGGTGCGGCGGCCCGCCGGCCGGGAGCGTGGTCGGTATGACGCAGACATCCGCCGCCGCGGCCGACACCGCGCCGCCCCTCGGCCGGGGGGTGCGGGCGCTGCGCGCCGTCGCCATCGCCTCCTGCCTCCCGTACATCACGCTCAAGATCCTGTGGATCGCCGGTGACCGCACCGGAATCCCCGACGGCAGCACGCTCCTCGACCAGCGGGTCAGGATGGCTCTCGCCAACGGCGTGTCCGTCGTCCTGGACGCCGCCGTCGTGGTCCTCGCGCTGCTGCTGACGCGGCCCTGGGGGCGGCGGGTCCCGGCGTGGCTGCTCGCCTTTCCCATCTGGGTGGCGGCGGGGCTGCTCGCGCCGGTCATGACCGGCTATCCGCTCCAGTTGGCGGCCTCCGTGGTGGACGGCTCCCGCCCGGCGCCGTCGAACTCGGAGCCGTTCCTCGACGCGTGGGTCTTCGGCGTCGTCTACTCGGGCTTCATCCTCCAGGGCCTCGCCCTGGGCGCACTCTTCGTGCGCTACGCGCGGCGCCGCTGGGGCCACCTCTGGCGGGGTGCGGTCGGGGATCCGCCGGTGACGGCCGCGACCCGGGCGACCGTCGCGGCCGGTTCGCTGCTGGCGCTGTTGCCCGCCGTGATGCATCTGCTCTGGGCGGCGGGGGCGACGACGGGGCTGAGCGCCGACCGGATCGACGGCAGGTCGACCGACTTCTATCTGGTGGAGGGCGTCAACGGCCTGTTCGCCGTCGTCGGGGTGGTGGGCACGCTGCTGCTCGTCCTCCCGTTCCGCGGCGGTGTCGCGCCGTCGCCGCGGTGGCCGCTCGCGGCGGCGTGGGTGGGGTCGGCGACGCTCGGCTGCTGGGGCGGCTTCCTCTTCCTCGTCACGGCGCTGCCGAGCGATCCGGACCAGCGGGCCGCCGGGCTGATGGTGCTGACCTACTCTGTGTCGATGGTCGCCGGGTCCCTGCTGTTCCGCGGTGTCGTCTCCGTACTGAGGCGCCGCGCCGTATGACAGCCCTGCTCCGGCGGTCGGCCTCGGCCTTCCTGCGCCCCCTCTTCGGCGGCCGGGCGTGGCTGCGCTGGACACATCTGGTCCTCGGCGGCGCCCTGTTGATGCCGTACTGGCTGCTCGGCACGGTGGTCGTCGGTCCGCTCATCGGCACCGACGGCATGTTCGCCGACTCCCTCGCGCTTCAGTTCGGCGCGTACGCGGTCGCTCTGCCGCTGGCCGCCGTGAGCGCGCTGTTCCCGCTCGTACGGCCGCTGTCGGTGGCGGCGGCGCGGACGCTGTGCGGGATCCCGGAGGGCGCCCTGGCGGACGGCCCCGCGCGCTCGCGTGCGGCCAGGGTGCGCACGACCGGCTGGTTCACCCTGCATGTCGGGCTCGGCGGGATCATCAGCGGCATGTCGCTGGCGTTGCCGCCGTTCGCGGTGGCGCTGATGGTGCTGCCGCTGTCGCCCGCGATGCGGGAGTCCTGGCGGACCATGCCCGGTGCCTTCGACCACGGCTGGGGGCTCGCTCTCGCCCCGCTCGGCGGGGTCCTGTCGCTCTTCGCGCTGGCCACGTGCGCGGCGGCGGCGAGCACGCTGCTGGCCCGTCTGGCGCCCGTGCTGCTGGGGCCCACACCGTCCGACCGGCTGGCCGCGGCCGAACGCCGCGCGGCGGATCTCGCCGTACGCAACAGGCTGGCCCGCGAGTTGCACGACTCGGTCGGCCACGCGCTGAGCGCGGTGACGCTCCAGGCGGGCGCCGCGCGCCGGATCCTGGACAGTGACGCGCCGAAGGACATGGAGTTCGTACGGGAGGCGCTGACCGCGATCGAGGAGACCACCCGGCGCACGGTGGGTGAACTGGACTCCGTGCTGGGCCTGTTGCGCCGGGACGACGAGGATCCGCCGGCCACGGACGGGTCTGCGGGCCCGAAGCCTTCGGGACCGGTGCCTTCCGGCCCGACGCTGGAGGCGCTGGACGTGCTGCTGGCCCACTGCGGCGTACGCGTCACGCTCACCGTCGACGGGGACGTCGGACGCGTGCCGGAGCCGGTGTCGCGCGAGGCGTACCGCATCGTGCAGGAAGGGCTGAGCAACGCCCTGCGGCACGGCGGGGCCGCGCCCGTCACCCTCCATGCCGCCCTGGACACCGAGAAGTTGGAGATAACGATGGAGAATCCGCTGCCCGGCACGGCGCCGGTCGTACCGCCGGTCGTACGGCCCGGGGGCGGGCGCGGGCTGCGCGGCGTCGCCGAGCGGGCCACACTGCTCGGCGGGCACGCCGAGGCCGGACGGGACGGGACGCTGTGGCGGCTGTCCGTCGCCCTCCCGCTGACCGCCGGCGGCCCCGCGCGGTGGCGGCCGTGACGGGGATCAGGGTGGTGCTCGCCGACGACGAGCGGATGGTCCGTACGGCGCTGCGCGTCATCCTGGAGGCGGAGCCGGACCTGACGGTCGTCGGCGAGGCGGCGACCGGCGCGGAGGCGGTGTCCGTGGTGCGTGCCGTGCGCCCGGACGTCGTGCTGATGGACGTACGCATGCCGGAGATAGACGGCATCCGCGCGACGGAGCAGATCCTCGGGCCGCCCGGTCTCGACCCGCTCCCGCGCGTCGTCGTGGTGACGACCTTCGAGAACGACAGCTATGTGTACGACGCGCTGCGCGTCGGCGCCTCCGGGTTCCTGCTGAAGCGGGCGGCGGCCGAGGACCTGGTGCGGGCGGTCCGGCTGGTGGCGCGGAGCGACTCGCTGCTCTTCCCGGCCGCGCTGCGGACCCTGGCGGCGGAGCACGCCCGCAGACGCCCCGAACCGCCGCGCTGGGCGAGCCGGCTCACCGAGCGCGAGGCGGCGGTGCTGCGGCTGATGGCGACCGGTCTGACGAACGCGGAGATCGCGCGGCGGCTCGGTGTCGGGGCGGCGACGGTGAAGTCGCACGTCGCGTCGGTGCTGGCGAAGACGGGGGTCAGGGACCGTACGCAGGCGGTGATCGCGGCGTACGAATCGGGGTTCATCAGCCCGCGGTGACACCGCCTCCCCAGGAGGCGTGCCCGGTATGAAGAGTTTCTGAGAAGGGGTGCCCGGCGGAACGCGGCGTCCTGTCCCGTTCGTCCTTCAGACAGGACGGACGGGATGGGATGAACAAGACAATCAGGCGCACCGCGGTCGTCTGTCTGCTCATGGTGCTCGCCCTGCTGGTGCGGGTCACCTGGGTGCAGGCGTACCAGGGCAAGGCCCTCGCGGACAACGAACGCAACCGACGCACGCTCATCGACCAGTACGCCCAGCCGCTGGGCGACATCGTCGTGGCCGGCTCCCCCGTCACTGGTTCCGCCAGGACGTCGAGCAGTGACGACCTGAAGTACAAGCGGACGTACACGGACGGTGAGCTGTACGCGGCGGTGACCGGTTACAGCTCGCAGGCGTACGGCTCCACGCAGCTCGAAGGCATCTACTCGCACGTCCTCGACGGCACGGACTCCCGGCTGAAGAACCCGCTGGACGCGCTCACCGGCGAGCAGGCCGCGCCCGGGGGTGTCCTGACGACGATCGACCCGGCGGTGCAGCGGGCCGCCTTCGACGCGCTCGGCGACAAGAAGGGCGCGGCCGTCGCGATCGACCCGGCGACGGGGAAGATCCTCGGAATGGTCAGCACCCCGTCGTACAACCCTTCGGAGATCAGCGGCACGGACGACGGCGACGCCTGGCGGCGGCTGAACGACGACCCGGACAAGCCGATGGTCAACCGGGCGCTGCGGCAGCCGCTGCCGCCCGGTTCGACGTTCAAGCTGGTGGTCGCGGCGGCGGCGCTGGAGGACGGGCTGTACGGATCGGTGGACACCCGGACCCAGAGCCCGGACCCGTTCACGCTGCCCGGCACGAGCACGGTCCTTCCGAACGAGAACGCGTCGGCGCCCTGCGAGGACGCGACGATCCGCACGGCGCTCCGGTACTCGTGCAACAACGTCTTCGCCAAGATGGCCGCCGACCTCGGCGAGGACAAGGTGGGTGCGATGGCGTCGAAGATGGGCTTCGGCGACGCCGAGCGGGACGTGCCGGTGCGGGCCGCCGAGAGTGTCTATCCGTCCGGCATGGACGACGCGCAGACGGCGCTGACGGGCATCGGCCAGTTCGAGGTCACCGCCACACCGCTCCAGATGGCGATGGTCTCCTCCGCGCTGGCGAACGACGGCATCCTGCGGTCGCCGCACATGGTGTCCGAGGTGGTGGACGCGGGCGGCGACACGCTCACCTCTTACGAGGACGAACCGTCGCGCCGGATCGTCTCGTCGTCGACGGCCGAGCAGTTGCGCGACGCCATGGTGACGGTGGTCGAAGAGGGCACGGGGACGAACGCCCGTGTCGACGGAGCCGAGGTCGGCGGCAAGACGGGCACGGCCCAGCACGGCGTGGACAACAGCAGCACGCCGTACGCCTGGTTCACCTCGTACGCGAAGGACGCGTCGACGGGCAAGGAGGTGGCGGTGGCCGTGGTGGTCGAGGACTCGGGCGCGGCACGCTCGGAGGTCAGCGGCAACGGCCTGGCGGCCCCGATCGCCAAGAAGATGATGGAGGCGGCCGTGCGCTGACCCCTGGGGCTCCCGGTGGGCCCGTGCCAGGATGTGCCGATGGGCACGGGGAGGCGGCCGGGGAAGCCGGCCGGGGAGAGCGCGGGGAAAAGCGCCGGGCAGGCCGACACAAACGCCAGGCGGAGCTGGGCGATAGGCACGGTCCTTCGGGACCGTAACGCGGGGCTGTATCTGTCCGGTGTCGTCGTCTCCGGTTTCGGTACGTCGGCGATGTGGCTGGTCGGCGGCATCTGGGTCAAGTCGCTGACCGGGTCGGACAGTCTGGCGGCCCTGACCGTCTTCATGATGTGGGCGCCGACGCTGGTGGGCCCGCTGCTGGGGGCCGTCGCCGACCGGTGGCGGCGCAGACCGCTGCTGGTGTTCTGCAATCTCGTCATGGCCGCGCTGCTGCCCCTGCTGCTCGTGGTCGACTCGGAGAGCCGGATCTGGATCCTGTTCGCCGTGCTGTTCGTGTACGGCGTCAGCGGTGTCGTCCAGGACGCCGCCGAAGCGGCCCTGGTCGCCACGGCGATCGACAAACGGCTGCTCGGTGACTTCAACGGACTGCGGATGACGGCCAACGAGGGCATGAAGCTCCTCGCGCCGCTCGCGGGCGCCGGTCTCTACGCGGCGTACGGCGGCGGGACGGTCGCCCTGCTGGACGCCGTGACGTTCGCGCTGGCCGCCGGCCTGTTCGCGCTGATGCGGGTGCGGGAGGAGAAGCCGGCACCGGACCGTACGGGAAGTTGGCTGTCCCGGACGGCGGAGGGGGCGCGCGTGCTGCGGCGCTCGCCGGTCCTTGGCCCGCTCGTCCTGGCGGGGTCCCTCACGATGCTGCTCGCGGGACTCAACGGCGCCGCGATCTACGCGGTGGTCGACAAGGGCCTCGGGCACTCTCCTACGTACGTGGGTCTGCTCTACGCACTTCAGGGCGTCGGCTCGGTCGCCGTCGGGCTGCTGGCGGGTCCGCTGATGCGCAGGATGCCGGAGCGGGTGTTCGCCGCCGGTGGCATCGCGCTCTTCGCCGCCGCCGTGGGGCTGCGCGCGCTGCCGTACGACGCCGTGGTGCTGGCGAGCGCGGTGGCGGTCGGGATCGGCCTGCCGTGCGTGCTGATCGTCGCGCTGACGGCGGTGCAGCGCGAGACGCCGGACGCCGTGCTCGGGCGGACCGCCGCCACCGCCAACACCCTGATCTACGTGCCGAACGCGCTGTCCCTCGCGCTCGGCGCGGGACTGATCGCGTTCGTCGACATCACGGTGCTGCTGCCGGTCACCGGGGTGATCGGTCTGCTGACGGCGGCGGGCCTCGCCTTCTACGGAGGGCTGCCCCGCGTCGCCTCAGCCGAGGCGTGAGAGCGCGGCGGCGACGGTGGTCAGATCCGCGTCCGACGCCAGGCCCGCGTGGTACAGCCGCAGTTCGGTCGCGCCGAGCGAGCGCGCGTACGCCGCGTCGTCGGCGAGGGTGTCGGGGCTGCCGCCCATGCCCTTCACCACGGTGAAGTTGGCGGCCAGCACGGTGGATTCGCGGCGGTGCGGGGCGAACGGTGTCAGCATCGCCTCGGCCGCGCCGCCGCCGCACGGCAGGACGACGCCGTCGGCGGTGTCCAGGATGTGCGCGGGGTCGACCCCGGCGTTGGCCCCGGTGCGATGGGGGTGCGGGTCGGCGTGGAGCAGCACCTGGAAACCGGGGCCCGCCTGCGCGCGTACGGCGGCGACGGCGGCCTCCTGGAGCGTACGGGCGGTCCGCACGCGCCAGTTGAGGGTGGCGGCCGTCAGATCCTTGCCCAGGAGCTTCTCGACGGCCGCGCGGCCCGACAGGCCGCCGGGGGTCCCGGCGCCGCTCCAGACGGGCTCCAGGGCGCGTCTGACAGCGGCTTTCAGCTCGTCGGCGGCCAGGCCGAGCGACAGATATCCGGCGCGGCAGACGGAGCAGAAGCAGAGCGACATCAGGTACTGCGCGGCCTCGTCGAGCGGCACGCCGCCGATCTTGTCGTGGGCGTGCAGGTGCCCGACCCCGTACCAGCCGAGGGATTCCAGTTCGGTGCCGGCCGCGCCGGGCCGTACGGCGGACTCGGCGGCGAGCGAGACGAGATAGGTACGGACGGCGGGGCGGGCGACGCACGGGGCCCAGGGGTAGCGGTCGCCGTAGGCGTTCACCACGGAGGTGTCCGGATGTTCGGCGCCCAGCCGGGAGTTGTGCGCGAGGACGACCCAGGTGTGCACGTCGAGTCCGGCGCCGGCGAGCGCGGCGGCGGCCTCGCCGTAGGCGTCGCCGGGGGCCCAGTCGCCGGCGGCGTACGGGCGCAGCTCGGCGTCCGCCCAGCGCGCCTCGTCCAACGGGTGGAGCACGGCGGCGTGTTCGGCGGTGACGACGCGGTGGCGCGGGTGGCGCGGGGTGAGGGCGCGGGTGGAGTGGTAGGCGGAGGCGAGGGTGACCTGACGGACACCGAGGTCGGCGACGCGCGCGGGCGCGTCGGGGTCGCCCACGACGTCCCACGGGTAGAGGAAGGCGGAGGTCTTCACGCGGTCGCCCCCTGCTCCGGGTCGCCGAGCAGCGCGTAGCCGCGTTCGATGATCTCGGTGAGTTCCTTGATGTGCGCGGGCTGCGGTTCGCTCAGGGGGGTGCGTACCTCGCCGACGTCGTGACCGCGCAGTCTGACGCCCGCCTTGACGAGCGAGACGGCGTATCCGCGTCCTTTGGAGCGCAGTTCGACCAGCGGCCGGTAGAAGCCGTCGATGAGCCTGTTCACGGTTGTGTCGTCGCCGGAGGTGAGGGCGCGGTGGAAGGCGAGGGCGATCTCGGGCGCGAAGGCGAAGACGGCGGAGGAGTAGAGGCTGATGCCGATGCCCCGGTAGGCGAGGCCGGTGAGTTCGGCGGTGGGCAGGCCGTTGAAGTAGAGGAAGTCGCGGCCGGGCTCCTCGGTACGTACGGCGCTGAGGATGCGCTGCATCAGATCGAGGTCGCCGTAACCGTCCTTGAGGCCGATGATGCCGTCCACCTTGGCGAGTTCGACGACGGTCTCGGGGGTGAAGACGGCGTTGTCGCGCTGGTAGACGATGATCTCCAGGCCGGTGCCCGCGGCGAGCGCCGCGTAGTGGCGGAGCAGGCCGTCCTGGTCGGCGACGACCAGGTAGGGCGGCATGGCGAGCAGCCCGTCGGCTCCGGCGGCCTCGGCGATCTCGGCGTATTGGACGGCGATTGCCGTACCGTAACCGGCGGCTGCCACGACGGGGACCGCCCCCGCGGTCTCCTCCACGGCCGCCCGTACGCAGTCGCCGAACTCCTCCGGTGTGAGCGCGTGGAACTCGCCCGTGCCGCAGCAGGCGAAGACCGCGGCGGCTCCCGCGTCGACACCGCTTCGGACGTGCGCGCGGAAGGCGTCGAGGTCGAGGGCGCCGTCCGGGCCGTACGCGGTGACGGGGAAGAACAACGGCCCGGCGACTCGGGTGAGGCGGGCGGCGAGCGGGGCTGAGGTCACTGGCGCTCCCTGGGCCGTGCGGCGAGCACTCACGCTCGTGCACAATTCTGATCGGCGTCCATATTTCTGAACGCCGCCACGCTAGGCCAGCCGTGCGGCGCCGGTCAAGACGGAAAGCCGCAACCCAGGAGCGGATTGACCGCCTCCGCGCGACACTTGACGGTGACGGCGACGCTCCTTAGCGTGTCCACGCATATGAATCCTGTCCACGAACATATCCCCGATCCGGGCGACCGCTGAGCCGTCCCGGATCCACCCGCGTACGTACGAGGAGAGCCACGCCCATGCCCCAACCGCGAACCGTCCTGCTCACCGGCGCAGCGGGCGGCCTCGGCACCCTGATGCGCGGCCTGCTGCCCGCCTACGGGTACGAACTCCGGCTCTTCGACGCCACTCCCATCGAAGGGGAGCCGGACGCGATCACGGCCGACCTCGGCGACAAGCACGCGCTGCGTGAGGCCGTCAGGGGCGTCGACGCGATCATCCACCTCGCCGGCATCTCGCTGGAGGCGTCCTTCGACAAGATCCTGCGGGCCAACATCGAGGGGACGTACAACCTCTACGAGGCGGCCCGCGAGGAGGGCACCGGGCGGGTGGTCTTCGCGTCCAGCAATCACGCCGTCGGCTTCACCCCCCGGCCGCACGGCACCTATCCGCTCGACTCCGAGGCGCTGATCCCGATCGGGACCCCGCGCCGCCCCGACACGTTCTACGGCCTCTCCAAGTGCTTCGGCGAGGATCTGGCGCAGCTCTACTGGGACCTGCACGGACTGGAGACCGTCTCCGTACGGATCGGGTCGTGCTTCATGGAGCCGACCTCCGTACGGATGCTGTCGGTCTGGATGAGCCCCGGCGACGGCGCGCGCCTCTTCCACGCCGCGCTCACGGCCGAGGACGTCCAGCACTCCGTCGTCTACGGCTCGTCCGCCAACACACGCCTGTGGTGGGACCTTTCGACGGCGCGGGCGCTGGGGTACGAGCCGCAGGACGACTCCGAGCAGTACGCGGACAAACTCGTCGCCGAACAGGGCGAACTGGACCCGGAGAACCCCGACCACGCCAACCTGGGCGGCCACTTCTGCACCCACCCGCCGCAGTGGCCGTACTGAGCGGCGGCCGTACTGACCCGTACGGGCGAGGGGCGGCAGGGTAAGGGAACGGCAAAGAGGGGTCGTTCGTTACGTCTGGCATGACAGCTATGACCCCCGGCTCGAACATCCCTCTCTCCGCCACCCGCGTGGCGGTGGACGTCGCCGCCCCGGTGCGGCTCGACGTATCGGGCCTGCTGCTCACCGCCGACGGCAAGGTGCGCTCCGACGACGACTTCATCTTCTACAACCAGCCGACGGGCCCGGGTGTGACCTACCGGTCCGGCGGCGGTACGGCTCCGGACGCGATCGTGGTGGACACGTCCGCCGTCCCCGCCGGTATCGAGAAGATCGTCGTCACGGCCAGCCCCGACGCCGCGGGCCAGAGCTTCCAGGGCATCGAGCCCACAGCGACCATCCGCAACGCCGACGACGGCGGCGCGCTCGCCACCTTCACCCCGCCGAATCTGGGCGCGGAGACCGCCCTGGTGGTCGTGGAGGTCTATCTGCGCAACGGCGCCTGGAAGGTCCGCGCGGTCGGCCAGGGGTACGCGAACGGGCTGTCGGGCATCGCCACCGACTTCGGCGTCTCGGTCGAGGAGCCCGCCGCGCCCGCGGCGGCAGCCCCCCAGGCGCCGCAGGCCCCCGTGGCGCCGGCGGCACCGGTGCCGCCCGCCCCGCCCGTACCGCCCTCCGCGCCGACGCCCTCACTGGCCGACCCCCGGATCGCGGCCCCGGTCACCCCCTCCGCGCCGGTACCGCCCTCGGCTCCCCCGGCCGCCGCCGCGGGCACCGGGAAGATCAATCTCGACAAGGGCCGCGTCAACCTCCAGAAGAACCAGACGGTGTCGCTCGTCAAGGGCGGCGCCCCGCTGCTGTCCCAGGTCAAGATGGGCCTCGGCTGGGAGCCCGCGTTCCGCGGCAAGGACATCGACCTCGACGCCTCCGTGATCGCCTACGGACCGAACCGCAACCACCTGGACAGCTGCTACTTCGGCAAGCTGGCCATCCTCGGCGGCTCGGTCAAGCACTCCGGTGACAACCTCACGGGTGAGGGCGCGGGCGACGACGAGACGATCGTGGTCGACCTCGGCCGGCTGCCGGCCGAGGCCACGGGCCTGGTCTTCACGGTCAACTCGTTCACCGGCCAGAAGTTCAACGAGGTCGCGAAGGCCTACTGCCGGCTGCTCGACGCGCGGACCGGCGAGGAACTCGTCCGCTTCGACCTGACGGGCGCCGAGCCGCAGACCGGCGTGATCATGGCGAAGCTGATCAAGCAGTTCTCCGGCGAGTGGGAGATGACGGCCGTCGGCGAGTTCGTGAAGTCCCGCACGGTCCGCGGCATGGTCAAGCCCGCGGCCAAGTCCCTCTGAGTCCCACCGCGGAATTGCCTGGCCGGCACGTGGCTGGCCGGAACATGCCTGTACGGGCCGCCGCGGTCACGGGGATCGCGGCGGCCCGGGGCATTGGGTCTTCAGAGCTTGGTCAGTTTGGAGAAAGGGCTCAGGATTCGACCCTGGCGGCCCGAGAAGTCGATGAGCACAGCGTTCTCGCCCTCGACTCCGATGACTCTGCCCAACCCGAACTGATCATGGGAGACACGGTCTCCCACGTCGAAGTGCTCGGGCGGAGGTGAGGCCGGGCCTTGGCGGTTGAAGGGACTGGACGGCAGGTGGCGCCGGGAACCGGCTGACTTTGTCATTACCTGGAGTATGCGCCCAACGGCCCCCGACGCGCCATGCCCGACGGCCGACGGGCCGCGGGATCACTCGTTCCCCAGTGACCCCACGGCCCCCCTTCACACCCCCGTGGTGAAGGTCAGCCCGCCCACGGCCAGTCGGCGTCCCGACCGGCCTCCAGCAGCGGAACCATGCGAAACGCGGCGTCCGAGAGACCCCCGAACGTGTGCCGGTTCCGCGTACCCGACGGCCCGTGCCCGGCCCGGTACCCCGCCAGATTCCAGGTGTAGACGGGAACGCTCTGCGGGACCTGCCGGGTCGGGTCGCCGAAGCGGCTGTACGACGCCTGCTCGTCCGTGACGATGAGCACCCGGTCCTGGCCGCGGTAGTGGGCCCGTACCGCCCCGGCCGTGTCCGTACCGCCCAGGTTGCCGAAGCGCCCCAGGACCTTCAGCACGGACTCACCCCGGCGACAGACCACCTTCCCGCTGCCCGAGCCGAACTCGACCAGGTCCGCGTCGGCCGCGCGCATCGCCACCGCCGTACCGAAGACCGCCGCGGCGTCCGCCCGGTTGAGCCGCGAGCGGTCCGACAGCGGCGACCACATCGAGCCCGAGCGGTCGACCAGGATCAGCGTCCGCCCCGACAGCGCGGGCACATTGGCCAGCGAGTGGCCGAGCGCCCGCTCCAGCGGGTGGGACCAGCGCAGCGACGGCGCGTGCTGGTACGCGGCGAGATAGCGGAACGGGAACTGCCGCGACCGGGCGACCACCGCCGGGTCCGCCAGCTCGGCGGCGACCGTGGCCGCGACCTCGTCGCTCACCCCGGCCTCGTCGAAGTTCCGCAGGTTGCGCAGCAGCGCCATCGGCCCCATGGACGGGATGACGGCCTCCCACGCCGCCGCGTCCATCGGCCCCTGGAGCCAGCCCGCCAGCGCCTCCCACGTCATACCCGCCTCCGCCAGCCGCTCGGCGGCGCCGGGAGCCGTGACGGCCGCGCGCCGCTCGGCGACGGGCAGCTCCATCAGCTCCCGGTGCGCGACGAGCGTGCGGTTCGACGCGGGCGCGACAGCGCTGTCGGGGTGGTGCCGGCGGTCCAGGGCGTAACGGAACAACTCCCCCTGCCACGCCTTCCCGGGGTCGGGCGAGGCGTGCACGAGATTGAGAATGTCCCCGAAGCGATAACCCTTCGACGCGGTGTCGTACTTCAACAGCGACTTTCCGTTGTAGAGCCGCCGTACGGCATCGGCCGTGCCCCGCTTGACCGGCTTGGGAATTCCGCGCCCATAACGGGACGTCCAGTATCCGAGCATTTCACCGGGCTCGTCGGCACGCAGCAGTACGGAATCGATGACCTGGCGGTTCGACGGGCCCGTGCCGACGCCCAGTTCGAGACGCGCCTTGACATATTCGGCGGCGCCGACGATCGCTGCTGTCCGCATGTTCCCCTCGCGGCGCAGCCAGCTCAGCAGAGCGGCCGTCCACGACGGCTCCTCGACGGCGAGCTTGCGTACGAGGGAGGCGAACCGGTCGTCGCGGTCGTCCCCGGACTCGTAGAACGTCTGCTGGGAAACGAAGTTGGCGACGGCCAGCAGAAACAGCTCGGACTTCGCGTCGCGCAGATGTCCGACGCCGCCCTGGTGGGTGCGGGTGGTGGAACCGGTCGACCGCACCGGCGAGGTGCCGCGGACCAGGAAAAGGCGATTGTTGAAGCGTGCCATGAGAATTCCCCCGAATTCGATGAGAAGTCCAGAGTTCAGGACCGGTGGAAATCCCGTCTCCACACCTGGACGGAAATAACTTTAGAAGAGCGGGCGACGGGCTGCCACGTGTTTATCGCCCGCCGGTACGAAGGTGCGGGGATGATAAGGAAGGTGCGGGGGGGGGGTGGCCGGGCGAGGGGCGCGAGGGGCGCCGCAACCTCGCGGCGCGCTTTGCGCGTCGCAGTGATCGGCTGTCGTGTTACGGGCGGCGGGACCGGAGGGGGACACAGTGGAAGAGGTCGGGGGATACCGACTGGTCGCGCTGCTCGGTGAGGGCGGCATGGGCCGGGTCCATCTCGGCCGGGCGGCCTCGGGGCGGCTGGTGGCGGTCAAGACGGTGCACGAACACCTCGCGGCCGATCCGCGGTTCAGGGAGCGGTTCCGGCGCGAGGCCGCCGCCGCCCGCTCGGTGGCGGGACCGTTCACGGCCGCCGTGCTGGCCGCCGATCCGGCGGCCGTACGCCCCTGGCTGGCCACCGAGTTCTGCACGGGCCCCACCCTCACCGGGGCGGTCTCGGCCCTCGGGCCACTGGCCTCGGGCGAACTCGCGGCGCTCGGCGCCGCGCTGGCCGAGGCGATCGCCGCCGTGCACGCCGCGGGCCTCGTCCACCGCGACCTGAAGCCGTCGAACATCGTCGTGACGCGCGACGGCCCGATGGTCATCGACTTCGGCATCGCGCGGACCACCGCCGAGGAGAGCCTGACCGACAGCGGCGAGGTCGTCGGCTCCCCCGGCTTCATCGCGCCCGAACTGCTCAGCGGGGCGGGTGAACCCGGCCCGGCCGTCGACGTGTTCGCGCTCGGGGCGCTGCTCGCGTACGCGGCGACAGCCCGTCCCCCGTTCGGCACCGGTCCAGTGCACCAGGTGCTGTACCGGACCATGCACGGCCCGGCGGACCTCGACGGGGTGCCGGAGGGATGGCGGGAACTGCTCGGGAGCTGTCTCGCTCAGGAGCCCGGCGACCGGCCGACCGTGGCCGAGGTGCTGACCGCGTGCGCGGCGTGGACCGGGGGCGACGGCGCTCCTTGGTGGGAGCGGGAGGCGGTGGCCGGTCTGATCCGGCGCCGCGAGGAGGAAATCGCGGCGCTGGTGGCGAACGCGGCGGGGACGGAGGCGGCGCCGCAGACAGGGACGGCGACGGCGGAGAGGCGGCCGGCGGCGGGGGCGGCCGGTCCGACGGGCTCCCACCCGGACGCCCTCGCCGGCGGACACACCGGCCGGCCCGCCGACGCACCGGGCACACCGGGCACCACGGCGGTCGGCCACTCCCCCGGTACGACGTTCGCCCCCCGCGCCGACGCCGCCACAGTCGTCGGCGCGGGTCGGGGCACGTCCCGAAGACGCCTCCTGCGCTGGGGCGGCGCGGCCCTCGCCGGCGGCGCGACGGTCGGCACCGTCGCCTGGCTCTCCTCACTCACCGGCCACGACGACGAAGGCACCGGTTCCGGCTCCTCCGGCACACCGGGCCCGTACACCCGGGGCCGCGCCCTGTGGACCCGCGACATCGGCGAGGCACTGCCGATACGGCACGGCGAGGCCCTCTATCTGCGGGCCGGGGACGGGCTGACCCGCCTCGACGCCCGGACCGGGACCGTCACCTGGAATCACCCGGTCGAGGGCGACATCACCGATGTCGCCGTCGGTGACGAACTGGTCCACGTGCTGTCCAACCGGCTGGCGTTCTCGACCGAGATCGTGGCCCTGGACGCGGCGACCGGGGTCGCGAAGTGGTCCGCCGACCCCATGGTCAACAACCCCCGTCGCCCTGCGGAGTTGCGCGGGGCCGAGGCGACCGTCTCGGTCGACGGGAACCGCAGCACGCTCGCCGTCTCCGAGGACGTCCTGTGTGTCGTCACCTATGCCTCGTACGCGACCGCGTGGGAGCGCCGTACCAACCGCGCGAGCCCCTGGCGCGCCTACGGCTACGAGCCGCGCTCCGGCGCCCCCCTCTGGTTCCACCAGGGCGCGCCGGCGCAGGTGGCGGCACTTCACCGGACGGACGACTTGATCGGGGTGGCGACCGGAACCGTCTCCCCCGGCGAGAACGGCGCCGGGAGCGAGGCGGCCGAACCACTGACCGTGCTGCGCGCCGCCGACGGCACACTCGACCGCGAGATACCGGGAGGCGCGGCGTACGCGGAGTCGTACCTCGGCTCCCGCGGCATCCGCTACTACGCGACGGCCGGACGGCTGGAGGCCGTCGACCTCGCGACCCGGCGCACCCGGTGGACCCGCGACCTGCCCGAGGACGAGACCGAGGACACCACCGTCACCCCAACGGCCACCGCCGGGCTGGTGCACACCGCCACGTACGGCACGGTGCGGGCCCTCGACGCGGACACCGGCCGGATCCGCTGGAGCCGTACGGACATCGGTCTGCCCCTGGTGGTGGCCGACGGGCTCGTCTACGGCCGGGGAAGGGCGCCCGACGGCGAGGAGACACCCGGGCGGCGCCCCGACTGGGGGGTGCACGCGCGGGACGCGGCGACGGGCGATCTCGTGTGGGCGGCCGAGACCGGTGAGGCGAGCGCGGTGGTCGTCGGGGCGGGCGGCGACGGCGGCGACGGCGACAGTGCGGGTGCCGGTGCCGGTGGGAGATCCGGTCTTGTCCATGTGGCGTCGGGAGGCGTCCTCACCACCTACGCCGCACCGGAGCCGTCATGACCGATCCCCTGCTGCCCGGCGACCCCGACAGACTCGGCTCCGTACGGCTGCTCGGCCGGCTCGGCGCCGGTGGGATGGGCCGGGTGTATCTGGGCCGTACGACCGGTGGCCGGCTGGTCGCCGTCAAGACCGTCCACGCGCACCTCGCGGCCGAGCCGCACTTCCGCGAGCGGTTCCGGCGCGAGGCCGCCGCCGCCCGCGCCGTGACGGGGGCTCACACAGCGGCGGTGCTCGACGCCGATCCCGCGTCCCCCGTGCCCTGGCTGGCCACCGCGTATCTGCCGGGCGTCACGCTGCGGCGCGCGGTCGCCGCCGCCGGGCCGCTGGCCGTGCCGGTCGTACGGTCGCTGGGCGCGGCGCTCGCCGAGGCGCTGACCAGCATTCATGGCGCGGGACTTGTCCACCGCGACCTCAAGCCGTCCAACGTGCTCGTCACGGCCGAAGGGCCGCGCGTCATCGACTTCGGGATCGCGCGCGCCCTCGGCGACCACGGCATGACCGCGGCCGGGGATGTCGTCGGGACACCCGGCTTCATCGCGCCCGAACAGATCACGGGCGACTCTCCGGTGACCGCGTCGGCGGACGTGTTCGCGCTGGGCGCGGTCCTCGCTTTCGCCGCCGCCGGCCGTAATCCCTTCGGGGACGGGACGGTGGCGATCCTGCTCTACCGGGCCGTGCACGAGGAGCCCGACGTCGATGATGTGCCCCTGGGGATACGGGAGTTGGTCGCCGACTGTCTGAACAAGGAGCCCGGTCGGCGGCCTTCGGTCGGCGAGGTGCTGGAGCGGACGGCTGATCCCGAGGCACCGCTGTGGTGGCGCGAGGAACCGCTGCGGAGCCTGATCCGGGGCGACGAGGAGGACCGGCCGCGCGAGCACACGGCGGTGGTTCCCACGAAGCGGGTGACGGTGGCGCCCGCCCCGGCACCGCGCCCCCGCCGCGACGTCGAACGCCGCCGCGACGCCGAGCGCCGCCGCCTGCTGGCGCGCCGGGGAGTGCTGGTGGCCGGCGCCGCGACCCTGACCGGGCTGTTCGGCGTCTCCGTCGTACGCGGATGGGGAAGCTCCGGTCCGGGCGACGGCACCGACGGCACCGACGGCACCGACAGCGCGGAAGGCGCACAGCTCAGCCTCAAGAAGGGTTCGGCGGAGGCGGGCGCGCTCCGCTGGAGTCTCACCACGGAGTTCGAGGCCATGGACGCGCTGATACCGAGCGGCGGCACACTGCTGCTGCACGGAACACTCACCGGGGGTTCCACGGGCTACGTCCGCGCCTGCGCGGCCTCCGACGGGGCTCGCCGCTGGGAGCGGGAGGCCGCGGCGGAGGTGCCGCACATGTGGGGTGTCGTGGACGGAGATCTCGTGGCGCCCGATGCCGGTCTGCCCGTCGTGGACGTCGGCTCGGGGAAGTCACGCGTCGAGGCCGACGCTGTGGGGAGGTTGCCGGCCCGGTGGGTCGCCGTCGTCGACGGCACGATGGTCTCGTCGTACGAGGACGAGGACGACGAGAAGGAGCTGGAGGCCGTCGATCCGCGCACCGGGGCGGCCCGTTGGGCGATGGAGCTGGGCGGGACGCAGCCGCCGGCGGTGCTCGGCCGCACGATGCTGCTGGCGGCCGAACTCGGTTGGCGGATGAGCGCCGTCGACGCCGGGTCCGCCAAGACCCTGTGGACGTACGAGGGGTTGAAGGACGGCTCCGACCAGTCCCTCGCCACCACCGCGCTGCCGAACGCGGGGAACTTCGCCGTACTCACCACCGGGGGCGAGCTGCACATCGTCCGCGCCCGTGACGGGCAGCGCGTCGCCGTCGCGGCGGACACGTACGGCGTGACCCCGGGCGCCACGGCCGTCGGCGCGGCGGGGAGCGGGGCGGGAGGCGGGGCGGGTGGTACGGGCCTGTTGGCCACGGCGGGCCGGCTGCACGGCTTCGACCCCGCCGACGGGAAGCCGCTCTGGCCCGCACGCCCCACACTCGGCGTCGAGACGAGCTGGCGGCGACGGACGGGCGGGGTGCGCGGCCCGGTCTCGGCGGGCGGTCTCGTACTGCACTGGTCGAAGGCCGACACCCTGGAGGCCGTCGATCTCAGGTCCGGCAAGGCGCGTTGGACGCGGCGGCTGCCGGGCATCGCGAAGGTGCCACCGGTCGTCAGGGGCGACACGGTCCTCGCGGCGTCGGGCGACGTCTGCACCGCCCTGCGCCTCGCCGACGGCACGCCGCGGCGCACCTGGACGCTGCCTGGCATCATCGATGAGCTGGCGTCCGACGCGTCGGGCTGGTACGGCCGGATCGGCACGTCGGAGGTACGCGCGTACAACTACCGCCACAACCACGACGGCTGACGCGTCCGCGCCGCCCCCGTCCGAAGGGACCGCCCATGAACTTCCCCCCGACCGGCCGCCGGGTCCTGGTCACCGGCGCCTCACGAGGACTCGGCCGCGCCGTCTCACGCGCCTTCGCCGCCAACGGCGACCGCGTCGCCGTCCACTACGGCACCCGCGAGGCCGACGCGCGCCGCACCCTGGAATCCCTCGCCGGTGATGGCCACGTGCTGGTGGGCGGCGACGTGTCGGATCCCGAGGGCGCGGCGCGGATCGCCGACACGGCGCGGGACGCGCTGGGCGGCATCGACGTGCTCGTGAACAACGCGGCGGTGAACGAGCGCCATCCGCTGCCCACGACCTCGTACGAGGACTGGGCGGCGAGTTGGCAGCGCCATCTCTCGGTGAACCTCCTCGGCACGGCGCTGCTCAGCCACCGCGCGGCCCGGTCCATGATCGACGGCGGCACGGGCGGCCGGATCGTCAACATCGGCTCCCGCGGCGCGTTCCGCGGCGAACCGGACCACCCCGCGTACGGCGCCACGAAGGCGGCGGTCCACGCGCTGGGCCAGTCCCTCGCGGTGTCCCTCGCACCCCACGGCATCGCCGTGGCCTCCGTCGCCCCGGGCTTCTTCGACACGGAACGCGTGGCCGACCGCCTGACCGGCCCGGAGGGCGCCGCGATCCGGTCACAGAGCCCGTTCGGCCGGGTGGCGAGCGCGGCCGAGATCGCCTCGTCGGTGCTGTGGCTGGCCTCCCCCGAGGCGGAATGGTCGTCAGGCACAATCCTGGACCTCAACGGGGCGTCGTACCTGCGGAGTTGAGAGACCCCGGGCCTCCACCGGCCCGGCCCGGCTCGACAGGCGCCCGTACGCGCCCTCGCGGGCGCTGCCCTCACGGCCCCCGACGGCGGCCTCGGCGGGGCGCTCCGGCCCCGGCCCGTATGGGCGGTGCGGGTGAGCGGGACGCTCCGGCCCCGGCCCGTATTCGCACTTACGCGCCGGACGGGTTGACTCACGTCCGGCGCCGAGTGCGGCCCGCGCGCTGCCACCGTGTGGTCAACGCGCCGGAAAGCACTCTGCGTTGATGCGTACGTCGTGCCGTACGTCCGCGTCCGCGCCCGCCTCCGCGTCAGCCGGCCGGCGGGCGCGCACGGTGCCGGCCCAGGGCGGCGGCGCCTGTGTCGCGCACCGAACGCACGCCCCGGCCACCGGACACGCCCCGTCGCCCGTACCGGGCTGGTGGTGTACGCGCACACGCGCCCCGCCCCGGCCCGGGGCCACGCGGCCCACCCTCCCGGCTCCCTCAACCCCCGCTGCGCGACCTCGCCTTGAACGCCGCCTTGCGGGCCTCCTTCGCCGACTTGCGGTCCTGGTGCAGACGGCCCATCGCCTCCAGGACGTCCGCCGTCGCCGGGTGGTCCACCCGCCAGGCCGCGTCGAAGAAGCCGCTGTGCTGGCCGACGAGGCCCTCCACCAGTTCCTGGAGTTCCACCGGCTCGCCCTCGGCGTCGAGTTGGGCCGCGATCGTGTCGATCGCCAGCCAGAAGATCATCGACTCGGGCGGCGGCGGCACGTCCGCGGCCCCCAGTTCGGCGAGCCAGACGCGGGCGAGGCCGCCCAGCTCCGGATCGTCCAGGACCTCGCGCACCGCGGGCTCGGCCTCGACGCCGACGAGGGCCAGGGACTGCTGGCAGTGCAGCCGGCGCAGCGGGGCGCCCGGGTCGGTTCCCTTGGCGGCGCGCAGGAGTTCACGCGCCGCCGCAGCCGGCTCACGGCGGGCCAGCCACGCCTCCGTCTCCGCGCGCGCGGCCGGCTCCGGGAAGTGCGCGACGCCGTCGAGCAGCGCGTCGGCGCCCTTCTCGGCGAGGTCGCCGACGACGGGCGCCTCGACGCCCGCGTCCCGCATCCGGGACCTGATGCCGTGCAGACCGAGCGGGGTCAGCGTGACGACGCCGTACCGGGACACGTCCTCGTCGTCGCCGGACGGCAGGGCGTCCGAGCCTGCCTCGGCGTCGTCGACCATCAGGGCCTCGTCCACCGGTACGTACGTGACGAGCCCGATCGGCTCCAGCAGCGCGAACTGGTCGTCCAGCCGCATCATCGCCTCGGACACCTGCTCAAGGACGTCGTCGGTGGGCTCGCCCATGTCGTCGGGCACGATCGTCGACGCGGCGAGCACCGGCAGCGGTACGGGAACGGGGTCCGTCCCGCCCTCGCCGACGGTGAGCAGATACAGATTCCCGAGGACGCCCTCCAGGAACTCCGCCTCCACCTCGGGGTCCCAGTCCAGCGCGTCGAGGTCGATCTCGCCGTCGTCGCCGATGGCGCCGGCCAGATCCTCCAGGACGGGCGCCGTCGCGTCGGCGAAGACGACGTCGAGGGCGTCCAGCCAGAGGGAGAGGATGTCCTGCGGGCTGCCGGAGGTGATGAGTTCGAGCGCGGCCCCGGCGCTCACGGTGCCGTCCGCGTCCTCGTCGCCCGCGTCGGCGCCGTCGGCCTCCGGGTCCTCGACCTCCAGCAGCCCGGTGTCCACGGCGACCCGCCACGCCTCGCTCGCGTCGGCCTCGGCCGCCGCCCGCGCCTCGGCCGCGAGCGCCTCGTCGCTCTCGGTCGGCTCGGGGCTCTCGGCCCCGAGGAGTCCCAGCGCCTCGGCGGCGTCGGAGAGTTGCTCGTCGACGAGTTCACCGCCCGCGCCGACGCGCGTCCCCGGCCCGGCCCAGCGGGCGAGGCGTACGGCCCTGGCGAGCAGCGGTACGGCGAGCGCGTCCCGCGCCAGCTCCGCGTCCGAGGGCAGCCGCACCGGCGGCAGAGTGGGGCGGTCTCCGGACATCTGGTGATTCTCCTTGCGCCGTACGGGGTCCAGGGCGCCCCAGCGTAGACGTATTTCACCCCATGCCACCCGGTTCACTTGGCCGACAACGGGTGTACACCCGGACTCCCTTGACAACACATGGGCGTACGCAAGAGATTGACGCGCGTAGAACTACATATCCACGCCGCCCCCCTTCCGTCTCCCCTCCTCACCTCCGGAGTCCCGTAATGCCTTCATCCGTACCGAGAACGGCCGCGGTCTCGGCCCTCGTCGCCGCCGCGCTGGCCGCCGGTCTGCTCGCCGGATCCTCCTCGGCCTCGGCCGCCGACATCAGGATCTCCGGTATCCAGGGCAGTGGCCGGATATCGCCGCTCGTGGGTACTCCGGTGGCGGACGTCCCCGGCATCGTCACCGGCGTACGGACCTACGGTTCCCGGGGCTTCTGGTTCCAGGACCCCAACCCCGACAAGGACGCGGCGACGAGCGAGGGCATCTTCGTCTTCACCAACGCCGTGCCGACCGTCGCCGTGGGCGACTCGATCAAGGTGTCCGGCACGGTCACCGAGTACATCCCCGGCGGCGCCGCCTCCGGCAACCAGTCCCTCACCCAGATCTCGTCGCCGAAGATCACGGTCGTCTCCTCCGGCAACAAGGTCCCCGCGCCGGTGACCATCTCCGCGAAGTCCGTCCCGGCGGCGTACGCCCCGAAGGGCACGGCCGCGACCGGCGGCAGCATCAACGGCCTCAAGCTCAAGCCCCGCAGCTACGCGCTGGACTACTACGAGTCGCTGGAGGGCACGAACGTCCGCGTCGGCACCTCGCGCGTGGTCGGCGCCACCGACCCGTACTCGGAGCTGTGGGTCACGGTCAAGCCGAGCGAGAACGAGAACCGCCGCGGCGGCACGGTCTACGGCGGCTACGACGAGCAGAACACCGGCCGGCTCCAGATCCAGCAGCTCGCCCCGGTCGCCGAGCAGCCGTTCCCGAAGGCGGACGTCGGCGACACCCTGTCCGGCGACACCGAAGGCCCCCTGGACTTCAACCAGTTCGGCGGCTACACGCTGACCGCCCGCACGCTCGGCAAGGTCACCGGCAACGGCGCGAAGCCCGAGAAGACCCGTGAGCAGCGCCGCGACGAGCTGGCCGTGGCGACGTACAACGTCGAGAACCTCGACCCGTCCGACCCGCAGGAGAAGTTCGACGCGCTCGCCGGCGCCGTCGTGGACAACCTGTCGTCGCCGGACATCCTGGCCCTGGAGGAGATCCAGGACGACAACGGCGCCACGGACGACGGCACCGTCTCCGCCGACGCGACCATCGCCAAGTTCACGGCGGCGATCGTGGCGGCCGGCGGCCCCGCGTACGAGGCGCGGACCGTCGACCCCGAGGACAAGACGGACGGCGGCGAGCCCGGCGGCAACATCCGCCAGGTCTTCCTCTTCAACCCCGAGCGGGTCTCCTTCACCGACCGCGCGGGCGGCGACGCCACGACGGCGACCGAGGCCGTACGGACCGGCGGCAAGGCCGCGCTGAGCCTGTCCCCCGGCCGGGTCGACCCGTCGAACGCCGCCTGGGAGAACAGCCGCAAGCCGCTCGCCGGTGAGTTCACCTTCCGCGGCAAGCCCGTCATCGTGATCGCCAACCACTTCGCCTCCAAGGGCGGCGACGAGAGCCTGGTCTCGCACCACCAGCCGCCGAGCCGGATCTCCGAGGCGCAGCGGCACCTCCAGGCGAAGTCCCTCAACACCTTCGTGAAGGACCTGCTGGCGATCCAGCGGAGCGCCGACGTCCTGGTGGTCGGTGACATCAACGACTTCGAGTTCTCCACGACCACGAAGACGCTCACCGCGGGCGGCGCGCTCTACCCGGCGGTCAAGTCCCTGCCGGCGCCGGAGCGTTACTCGTACGTCTACCAGGGCAACAGCCAGGTCCTCGACCAGATCCTCACGAGCCCGTCGATCGACGACTTCGACTACGACAGCGTCCACATCAACGCCGAGTTCGCCGACCAGAACAGCGACCACGACCCGCAGGTGCTGCGCTTCCGCCCGTGACCGGGCGCGCGTCTGCCTGAACGGCGGTGGCCCGGCCGTACCCCACATACGGCCGGGCCACCGCGCTCTCACCCCGCGGTGAGGCTGATCGCGGGGGTGTACCTGTTCACCGTGCTGCCCGCGAGGCCCGGGAAGCTCCGGACGCGCCGCCACTGCTCCGTGCTCGAACCGACCCCGTCGCCGGGCGCGTTGAGCGCCGCGATATGGCCCTCCGCGTTCTCCCACTCGGCGTAGTTGAGCACCCGTGTCCCGTCCAGGCTCGCGTGGAAGTGGGCGGCGATCCCGGCCGACTGCTCGTACGGGTCGTTGTCGAGCGCCGCGAAGACGGCGTCCGTCCACTCCCGCTGCCGGGCGGGGTCGGGCCCGTCGAACTCGACGTCCACGATCACCACGCAGCCGGGCACCCGGGTGTCGCCCTCGGCGGGCTCCCCGCTGCGGTACAGCTGATACGAGTTGAGCCCGACCCGCTCGATCCCCGGCACGGCCGCGTCGATCTCCGCGTTGCGCGCGTCCCGGCCGGTCCGGAAGAAGTCCTCGTACGCCGCCTCGTCGCGCCACTGCGAGTAGTGGAGCAGCGTCTGCCCGTCCTCCCCGGTCATGACGCTGTACGAGAGCAGTCCGCCGTCCGGCCAGTCCCGGCTCCCCCAGGCCCTGCCGATCGCGTCGACCGTCGCGCGCTGGCGCTCGGGCGTACCGACCCGCCAGGTGCTGACCTTGACGACGCCCACGCCGGGGCGGGTGATCTCAGGGACGGTGCCGACCTGTACGGACATGGTGAGCCTCCTCGTCGCCGCACCCCCGTGGTGCGGCTCGCTCACCATGCTCAAATATGAAGTGCGGTTGAAGTCAACGCGTTTTCGCCCACCGCGCCACCCAGCCGGCGAAACCGGGCGCTCCGGGATCCCCCGGCATCTCCTCGAAGGGAGCGGCGCCGACATCGCTGACCGCCCACACCCGCCCGCGCTGCGCGCCGGTGACGATCAGATGCCAGTAGAGCCCGCAGCCGTCCGTGCCCAGCACGACGCTCCCGTCGTTGCTGACCTCGTCGATCAGCGGCTCGATCTCCTCGTACGGCCGGGGGTCGTCCTCCCACACCCATGCCTCGGTGAGCGGGAACGCCTTCGCGGGGGCGCGCTGTCCGTCGTCGGGGCCCCAGTCACCGGGCAGGGACGTCAGCGGTATCAGTCCGTCGACGTCGGCGGGACCCTCGCCGCTGCCGTCGCATATCTCGGCGACCAGCGTGCGGTACGGCTCCGGCAGCACGACGCCCTGCTCACGCTCGAAGGCGTGGACGGTGTCCCAGCCCAGCGGGGGTCTGCGGATCTCGGGCGGGAAGGCGGCGCGGAGCGCGTCGAGGTCGGCGGGATCGGCACGTTCGGTGTTCATACGCTCCATTGGATCACCGACCACTGACAGGATCGACCGCCCAGGCCGTCACGTCGAGGGTGGCCTCCGAGCCGAGGTCGACGCCGAGCGGCAGGGAGATCGGCTCCTCGCCGGGAGCGGGTGTGACGAGGATGTGGGCGCCCGGGGTGGGGGCTCCGTCGAGGGAGGTGACGCGGTTGTTCCACTCCAGATTGGTGCGGGCGGTGCCGTTGGGGGCCAGGGTCAGCTGCCGCGGCCGGTCCTCGCCGTGGGTGATGGTCACGTCGATCGGCTCACGGCCCTCGTCGAGGAGTTCGATGCCCGGGTAGCCCTTGACCCGGTAGGGCTTGTCGCCGCAGTTCCAGAGCTTGACGGTGATCACGCGCAGGCCCATGGCCGCGTTCTCGCCGCCGATCACGGCGTCGAGGCCGGACGGCGGGCAGCCGGCGGCCTTCGCCCCGGCGGACGGGGGCGCGGACGGGGGCGGGGATCCGTACTGCTGGTAGGAGGGCGAGAGCGGCTCGGGGGACACCGGCCCGGACGGGGCGGCGCCACCACCCCGCTCCGCGTCGATCTCGCCCTTCAGGTCCGAACAGCCCGCCGCCGCCAGCAGCAGGACGAACGCCCCGGCCAGCGGCGCGGCATGGCGGTGTCGCCTCGTCATCGAATCCCCGTCCCCCTCGGTGTACGCGCCGACGCGTCGTCAGTTGTTGCTGTGCAGAACGTCGTTCAGACCGCCCCAGACCGCGTTGTTCGGGCGGGCCTCGACCTTGCCGGTGACCGAGTTGCGGCGGAAGAGGATGTTCGACGCGCCGGCCAGCCCACGGGCCTTGACGATCTCCCCGTCCGGCAGCGTCACGCGCGTACCCGCCGTGATGTAGAGGCCCGCCTCGACGACGCACTCGTCGCCCAGCGGGATCCCGACACCGGCCTCGGCGCCGATGAGGCAGCGCTCACCGATCACGATGCGCTCCGTGCCGCCGCCGGAGAGGGTGCCCATGGTGGAGGCGCCGCCGCCGATGTCCGAACCGTCGCCGACGACGACACCGGCCGAGATCCGGCCCTCGACCATGGAGACGCCGAGCGTGCCCGCGTTGAAGTTGACGAAGCCCTCGTGCATCACGGTGGTGCCCTCGGCGAGGTGCGCGCCGAGGCGGACGCGGTCGGCGTCGGCGATCCGCACGCCCTTGGGGGCGACGTAGTCCGTCATACGCGGGAACTTGTCGACCGAGCCGACCTGGAGGTGCAGGCCCTCCGCGCGGGCGTTCAGCCGCACCGTCTCCAGCGCGTCGACGGCGACCGGGCCGAGCGAGGTCCAGGCGACGTTGGTGAGCACGCCGAAGAGGCCGTCGAGGCTCAGACCGTGCGGCTTCACCAGGCGGTGGCTGAGCAGGTGCAGACGCAGGTACGCGTCGTGCGTGTCCAGCGGCTTGTCGTCGAGCGAGGCGATGACCGTACGAACGGCGACGACCTCGACCCCGCGGCGCGCGTCGGGCCCGACGGCCTTGCGCGCGGCGTCGCCGAGCAGTTCGGCGGCCCGGTCGGCACTGAGCCGCTCGGTACCGGCGGGGCCCGGCTCGTCGCTGAGCGTGGGGGCGGGGAACCAGGTGTCGAGGACGGTGCCGTCCTCGGTGACGGTGGCGAGCCCGGCGGCGACGGCGCCGGTGGTACGAGTAGCAGTCGAGTCGGTCATGAGCGAAACCTAACGGGCACCCGTACGCGGAGGCCAACCGGTCTCGGCGTACGAGCACGGCGCCGCGCCTTTCGGGGGCTGCCGGGGGTGCCCGGGGTGCCGGGCCGGGGCCGGTTCAGCCGAGCCGGTTGTCGTCGTTGTCGCCGGGGGCGCGGCCGGTGTCGTCCTCGGCGCGCGGCAGGAGCCGGTGTCCTTCGGAGTGGTGGTTCACCCAGCCGCAGACTCCGCAGCTGTAACGGCCGTCGAGTCCGGCGATGAGCGTGCCGCACTGCCGGCACTCCGCGTAGGTGATCTCGGGCCCTATGGCGGCCACGGGCTCCGGCGCGGATTCCGGGATGTGCTCCGGCGCGGGCTCCGGCCCGGATTCCGGCGCGGACTGGGCGGGCGGAATGCTCATCCGTTCAATCTACTCGGGACGGCTTCCGGCCCCGCCGACGGCGCCGCCGCGAGGATCCGGCCGAGCATCTCGCGCGTGTAGCCGGCGTCGTACTCCCGCCCCGTGAGCAGTACTTGGAGGCAGATGCCGTCGAGCAGCGCGACCAGCGCACGGGCGGTGACCGGGTCCACGCGGTCGGCGAGGATCGTCGTGACCCCGACGCACCACTCGGCGGCCACCGGGCGCAGCGCGGGGCGCCGCAGGGCCGCGAGGTACAGCTCGTACTCCAGCTCCACGCTGGTGGGGTCCGACGTCAGCCAGCGCCCGGTGATGCACGCCAGCTCCTCGGCGATGTCGCACTCCGGGTCGGCGAGGGCGCCGCTCTCCGTGACGGCGGTGGCGAAGCCTTCGTTGGCCTGTCGCAGCGCGGCGACCAACAGCTCGTCCAGCGAGGCGAAGTGATACGTCGTGGAGCCGAGCGGCACATCGGCCTCGGCGGCGACGGTGCGGTGGCTCAGCCCCGCGATCCCGCTGCGCCCGACCAGCCGGATCGCCGCGTCGATGATCCGCTGCCGCCGCTCGGGGTCGTAGCGCCGCACCATCAGTGGGCCCCTCCGAGATTGAGGAGGACGACACCGCAGATGACGAGCGCGATGCCGGCGAGCTTGGCCGGAGTGGCCGCCTCGCTGAGGAAGACCATACCGATGGCGGCGACGGCGGCGGTCCCGACGCCCGCCCAGATCGCGTACGCGGTCCCCACCGAGAGGGTCTTGAGCGTCTGCGCGAGCAGCGCGAAGGCGATCAGATAGCCGGCCACGGCCCCCAGTGAGGGCCAGAGCCTGGTGAAGCCCTCGCTGTACTTCATGGCCGTCGTACCGGCCACCTCCGCCACGATCGCGACGGCGAGCAATGCGTATCCCAGTCCCATGTGTACGAGGGTACACATGGATGCGTACGCGCGTACACAAGATGGCGGAATGCCTGTCCGCCGCGCCGACGGCTACGGTGTCCCGGCCGGAGTCGGCGACAACGCATCGGAGCAGAGCAGTGACGCAGCACTCGGGGTGGGGCGACGGCCGGCACGGCGGCCACGGACCGTACGGCGGAGACGGCCCGCCTTCCTACGGAGGCCCGCCTCCTTACGGAGGGCCGCCCCCGTACGCCGGTGGCCCTCCTCCTTACGGAAGCGGCCCCCCGCCCGGCTGGGGCGGCTGGGCTCGCCCGCGCGGACCCAAGCCCGGCGTGATACCGCTGAGCCCGCTCGATCTCGGCGAGATACTCGGCGGCGCGTTCTCCACACTGGGCCGGTACTGGGCGCAGGTGCTCGGCGTCGCCCTCGTCGTGTACGGCGCCGCGTTCGTGGTGAGCGCCGGGGCGCTGGGCGTCACCTTCGCCGTGGTCGGAGACCATCTGTCGGCCGTCGTCGACACACCGGGCCGGGACACGCCCGCGTGGGACGACGTCCAGCCCCTGATCGTCGCCTTCGGCTCTCTGTGGGTCCTGCTGATGGTGGTGCTGATGGTGGCCACCGCGATGATGCAGACCTGCTGCCCGCTGATCGTCCAGGAGGCGGTGCTCGGCGGCAAGGTCAAGGTCGGCACGGTCCTGCTGCGGGCGCTGCCCCGGGTGCCGGCCGTGATGGGGACGGTCTTCCTCAGCGGGCTGATCGCCCTGGTCCCGGTCCTGCTGTTCCTCACCGGCGTGGTCGCCACGATGGTCACGGTCATCGCCACCGGCGGCTGGGATCCGGCCGCCTGGCTGATCCTGCTGGGTTTCGTCGGCGGTCTGGTCCTCGCGCCCCTGGCGATCTGGCTCTGGGTGCGGTTCAGCCTCGCCCCGGCGGTCGTCGTCATCGAGTCGCGGAGGCCGGTCGAGGCCCTGCGCCGCTCGGCCGGACTGGTCCGCGGTTCCTGGTGGCGTATCTGCGGCATCTCGCTGCTGGCCTTCGTGATCGCCTCGATCGCGGGCCTGGTGCTCCAGCAGGTGCTCAACGTGCTGGGGGCGCTCCCCGACAGCTTCCGCTCGGCCGGGTTCAGTTACGAGCCGACCATGGGCGAGATCTTCGTCGCCGTGAGCGGCTATCTGATGCTGGCGCTGGTGGGCCAGTTGATCAGTCAGATCTTCTCGACGACCTTCCCGCAGCTGGTGCTCAATCTGCTCTACATCGATCAGCGCATCCGTAAGGAGGACCTGGCGCCTTCGCTGATCTCGGCAGCGACGGCCGCCACGGCCACGACAGCGCCGCCTCCCGGCTCTCCCTGACCCTCGGGCATACGTGAGCGGGCCCCACGATCACCAGGATCGTGGGGCCCGCTCACGTACAGGCGTCGAGGGCGACCTCAGACGTTGAAGCCCAGCGCGCGCAGCTGCTCGCGGCCGTCGTCCGTGATCTTGTCCGGACCCCACGGCGGCATCCAGACCCAGTTGATCTTCAGCTCGTTGACGATGCCCTCCGTCGCCGACTTCGCCTGGTCCTCGATCACGTCGGTGAGCGGACAGGCCGCCGACGTCAGTGTCATGTCGAGGGTGGCGACGTTGGACTCGTCGATGTGGACGCCGTAGATCAGGCCCAGATTGACGACGTCGATGCCCAGCTCGGGGTCGACGACGTCGTACAGCGCCTCGCGGACCTCCTCCTCGGAGGCCGGCTTCATCATCACGGTCTCGTTCTCGCTCATGCCGTCTCCTTCTGCGCGGTGTCGCCCAGTGCCTGGGCCGTCGCGTCCTTCCACGCCATCCAGCTCAGCAGCGCGCACTTCACACGGGCGGGGTACTTGGAGACGCCGGCGAACGCCACGGCGTCCTCCAGCACCTCTTCCATCGCGTCGTCGGGTTCGATCTTGCCCTTGGACTGCATCAGCTCCAGGAACGTGCTCTGGATCTTCTGCGCGTCCGCCAGTTCCTTGCCGACCAGCAGGTCGTTCAGCACGGACGCGCTGGCCTGGCTGATGGAGCAGCCCTGGCCCTCGTACGACACGTCCGCGACGCGCGAACCGTCGTACTTCACGCGCAGCGTGATCTCGTCACCGCACGTCGGATTGACGTGGTGCACCTCCGCGTCGCCGTCCCGCAGACCGCGCCCGTGGGGGTGCTTGTAGTGATCCAGGATGACTTCCTGGTACATGGAATCCAGCTTCACCGGTCAATCCCTCATCCGAAGAAATTACGGACGTGCTCCAGCCCGTCGACCAGGGCGTCGACCTCGGACTGCGTGGAGTACAGATAGAACGACGCCCGCGTGGTCGCCGGAATTCCGTACCGCAGACAGACCGGCCGTGCGCAGTGGTGACCGACCCGGACGGCGATGCCCTGCTCGTCCAGCACCTGGCCCACGTCGTGCGGGTGGATGTCTCCGAGTGTGAAGGAGATCGTCGCGCCGCGCTCCTCGGCCGTGGACGGGCCGATGATACGAAGGTCGGGGACCTCCAGCAGCCGCCGCACCGCGTACTCGGTGATGGCGTGCTCATGCGCGGCGATCTTGTCCATGCCGATCGCGCTCAGATAGTCCACGGCCGCGCCGAGGCCGACGGCCTGGGCGATCGGGGGCGTACCCGCCTCGAACTTGTGCGGCGCGGGGGCGTACGTCGACGAGTGCATCGACACGGTCTCGATCATCTCGCCGCCGCCGAGGAACGGCGGAAGGTCCTCCAGCAGCTCCTGGCGGCCCCACAGGACACCGATACCGGTCGGGCCGCACATCTTGTGGCCCGTGAAGGCCACGAAGTCGGCCTGGAGCGCCTGCACGTCGACCGCGACGTGCGGGGCCGCCTGCGAGGCGTCGATCAGCACCAGCGCGCCGACCTCCTGGGCGCGGCGGACGATCGCCTCGACGGGGTTGACCGTGCCGAGGATGTTCGAGATCAGCACGAAGGAGACGATCTTCGTCTTCTCGGTGATGATCTCGTCGATGTTCGACAGGTCGAGCCGGCCGTCGTCGGTGAGACCGAACCACTTCAGCTTCGCTCCGGTGCGCTGCGAGAGCAGCTGCCACGGCACGATGTTGGAGTGGTGTTCCATCTCCGTGATGACGATCTCGGTCTCGTGGTCCACGCGGTAGGGCTCGTCGGCCCAGCCCAGCATGTTCGCCACGAGGTTGAGCGACTCGGAGGCGTTCTTGGTGAAGATCACCTCGTCGCGGCTCGGCGCGTTGATGAAGGAGGCGACCTTGTCGCGTGCCCCTTCGTAGAGTGCCGTGGCCTCCTCGGCGAGCACATGGACGCCGCGGTGCACGTTGGCGTTGTGCTGCTCGTAGTACTCGTTGAGGGCGTCGAGCACCTGGCGCGGCTTCTGCGACGTCGCCGCGTTGTCCAGGTACACGATCTTCTTCCCGTCGTGGACCAGCCGGTCCAGCAGGGGAAAGTCCTTACGGACCGCCTCGTCGAGGAGTCGCCCCGACCCGGTGAGGAGGCCTGACGGCTGTGTCACGCGGATACGCCACCCTTCACGTACGCCTCGTAGCCCTCGTTCTCCAGCTTGTCGGCCAGCTCCGCGCCGCCGGACTCGGCGATCCGGCCCTGCGCGAAGACATGCACGAAGTCGGGCTTGATGTAGCGGAGGATCCGCGTGTAGTGCGTGATCAGCAGTGTGCCGACCTCTCCGCTCTCCCGGACGCGGTTGACGCCCTCGGAGACCACCCGCAGCGCGTCGACGTCCAGACCGGAGTCCGTCTCGTCGAGGATCGCGACCTTGGGCTTGAGCAGTTCGAGCTGAAGGATCTCGTGGCGCTTCTTCTCGCCGCCGGAGAAGCCTTCGTTGACGTTGCGCTCCGCGAAGGACGGGTCCATGTGGAGCTGTTCCATCGCGCCCTTGACCTCCTTCACCCACGTACGCAGCTTGGGTGCCTCGCCGCGCATGGCGGTGGCGGAGGTGCGCAGGAAGTTGGAGACGGAGACGCCGGGGACCTCGACGGGGTACTGCATCGCGAGGAAGAGGCCGGCGCGGGCGCGCTCGTCGACGGTCATCTCCAGGACGTCCTCGCCGTCCAGCGTCACGGTGCCACCGGTGATCGTGTACTTGGGGTGGCCCGCGATGGAGTACGCGAGGGTCGACTTGCCGGAGCCGTTGGGGCCCATGATGGCGTGCGTCTCGCCCTGCTTGACGGTCAGGTCGACGCCCTTGAGGATCTCGCGGGCACCGCCCTCCGCCTCGACAGTGACGTGCAGGTCGTTGATTTCAAGGGTTGCCATGGCTGTCTCAGGACTCCTGGGTGACGGAGACGAGCACATCGTCCCCTTGGATCTGTACGGGGTATACGGGGACGGGGCGGGTCGCGGGCAGGCCGTTCGGCTTGCCGGTCCGCAGGTCGAAGCTGGAGCCGTGCAGCCAGCACTCGATCGAGCAGTCCTCGACCTCGCCCTCCGAGAGGGAGACGTTGGCGTGCGAGCAGATGTCGTTGATCGCGAACACCTCGCCCTCGGTACGGACGACGGAGACCGGTATGCCGTCGAGTTCGACCCGCTTGGGGGTGCCGTCCTCCAGCTCGGTCAGTCCACATGCACGGACGAAGGCCATCAGACGGACGCCTCCAGCTCCGCCTCGATCTTGGCGATCAGGCGCTCCTCGACGTCGGGCAGTCCGATCTGCTGGACCAGCTCGGCGAAGAAGCCGCGGATGACGAGGCGGCGGGCCTCGATCTGCGGGATGCCGCGCGACATCAGGTAGAAGAGCTGCTCGTCGTCGAACCGGCCGGTGGCCGAGGCGTGACCGGCGCCGGCGATCTCGCCGGTCTCGATCTCCAGGTTCGGTACGGAGTCGACCCGGGCGCCGTCCGTGAGGACGAGGTTACGGTTCATCTCGTAGGTGTCGGTGCCCTCGGCGGCGGCCCGGATGAGCACGTCACCGATCCAGACGGCGTGCGCGTCGTCGCCCTGGAGCGCGCCCTTGTAGACGGCGTTGGACTTGCAGTGCGGGGCGTTGTGGTCGACGAGGAGCCGGTGCTCCTGGTGCTGGCCCTTGTCGGTGAAGTAGAGGCCGAACAGCTCGGCCTCGCCGCCGGGGCCCGCGTACGCCACCCGGGGGTGGAGCCGTACGACGTCGCCGCCGAAGGTCACCACGATCGACTTGAACGAGCCGTCCCTGCCGACCAGCGCGTTGTGCTGGGAGACATGGACGGCGTTCGCGTCCCAGTCCTGCACGGACACGACGGTCAGCTTGGCGCCGTCGCCGACGAGGAAGTCGACGTTGGCGGCGACCACCGCGTCACCGGTGTGGTCGATGACCACGACCGCCTCGGCGAAGGCCCCCAGCTCGATCACCTGGTGCACGAAGGCGGTGCCGCCCTGGCCGTGCACGGTGATGCGGATCGGCTCGGTGAGCACCGTCTCCTTGGGAACGGAGACGACCGACGCCTTCTCGAACGAGGTGTACGCCTGGGCGGCCACCCGGTCCACCGGCGTACCGGCCTTGCCCACCCGCGGGTCGTCGCGGCCGACGGTCTCCTGGGTGACACCGGCGGGGGTGTACACCTCCGTACGGATACGGCCGTCGGCGACGGCCGTACCGTCCTGGAGACCGCGCAGCCGCTCCAGCGGGGTGAACCGCCACTCCTCCTCGCGGCCGTGCGGGACGGGGAAGTCCGCGACGTCGTAGGACGGCGGCGCGCTCATGCGCGTGGCGACGGTCGACTCGGCGGCCACCGCGATCGAACCGGCGGTGGTGGAACCCACCGGAATGTTCTGAGCCTCAGCCATGGCTGTCGTCGTGCTCTCTCTCTGCCTCTGGGGAAATCGGTCGCTGCTGCCGGCTGCCTCTCAAGGAGGCGTCAGCCGACGGAGCCTTCCATCTGGAGCTCGATCAGCCGGTTGAGCTCCAGGGCGTACTCCATGGGCAGTTCCTTCGCGATCGGCTCCACGAAGCCGCGCACGATCATCGCCATGGCCTCGAACTCGGTCATCCCTCGGCTCATCAGATAGAAGAGCTGGTCCTCGGAGACCTTGGAGACGGTCGCCTCGTGCCCCATCGACACGTCGTCCTCGCGGACGTCCACGTAGGGGTAGGTGTCGGAGCGCGAGATGGTGTCGACCAGCAGCGCGTCACAGAGCACGTTGGACTTGGAGCCGGGCGCGCCCTCACCGATCTCGATGAGACCTCGGTAGGAGGTACGGCCGCCGCCCCGCGCCACCGACTTGGAGACGATGTTGGACGAGGTGTTCGGAGCCATGTGGACCATCTTGGCGCCGGCGTCCTGGTGCTGGCCCTCGCCCGCGAAGGCGATGGACAGGGTCTCGCCCTTGGCGTGCTCGCCCATCAGATAGACGGCCGGGTACTTCATGGTGACCTTGGAGCCGATGTTGCCGTCGACCCATTCCATGGTCGCGCCCTCGTAGGCCACGGCACGCTTGGTGACGAGGTTGTAGACGTTGTTCGACCAGTTCTGGATGGTCGTGTAACGGCAGCGGCCACCCTTCTTGACGATGATCTCGACCACGGCGCTGTGCAGCGAGTCCGAGGAGTAGATCGGCGCCGTGCAGCCCTCGACGTAGTGGACGTAGGCGTCCTCGTCGACGATGATCAGCGTCCGCTCGAACTGGCCCATGTTCTCCGTGTTGATACGGAAGTAGGCCTGGAGCGGGATCTCGACGTGCACGCCCTTCGGCACGTAGATGAACGAACCGCCGGACCACACGGCCGAGTTCAGCGACGCGAACTTGTTGTCGCCGACCGGGATGACCGTGCCGAAGTACTCCTGGAACAGCTCCGGGTTCTCCCGCAGCGCGGTGTCCGTGTCCTTGAAGATGACGCCCTGCTCCTCCAGGTCCTCACGGATCTGGTGGTAGACGACCTCGGACTCGTACTGGGCCGCGACACCGGCGACGAGGCGCTGCTTCTCCGCCTCGGGGATGCCGAGCTTGTCGTACGTGTTCTTGATGTCCTCGGGCAGGTCCTCCCAGGAGGCCGCCTGCTTCTCCGTCGACCGGACGAAGTACTTGATGTTGTCGAAGTCGATGCCCGACAGGTCGGAGCCCCAGCTCGGCATCGGCTTCTTGCCGAAGAGCTTCAGGCCCTTGAGACGGAGCTTGAGCATCCACTCCGGCTCGTTCTTCTTCGCCGAGATGTCGCGGACGACCTCTTCGGAGAGACCCCGCTTGGCGGTGGCACCGGCCGTGTCGGAGTCGGCCCAGCCGTATTCGTACTTGCCCAGTCCGTCGAGCTCAGGATGGGCGGTCTCCGTGGGGAGCGTCATGCGGGGTTCCTCCCGGCCGTGCTTTCGGATGCGTGATGATCGGTCTGCTGGCTGATCTTCGGTGTGTCGGTCTGTGGGGCGCCGTCCTGCGGGGCACCCGGTGGCGCGCCGTGTCCGGCGCCGTGGGGGATGAACGTCGTGCACACGCCGTCGCCGTGGGCGATGGTCGCCAGCCGCTGCACATGGGTCCCGAGCAGTTCGGAGAAGAACTCCGTCTCCGCCTCGCACAACTGCGGATACTTCTCGGCCACGTGGGCCACCGGGCAGTGGTGCTGACAGAGCTGCTCGCCCTGCTGGTTCGGTGCGCTACGAGCCGTAGCAGCGTACCCGTCGGCGCTCAGCGCCTTGGCGAGCGCCTCCGTACGCTTCTCGGGCGCGGCGGCCTCGACGGCTTCCCGGTACGTCCCCGCCTGGGTGGCGATGCGGTCGCGCGCGAAGGCGCTGACGGCCGCGTCGCCCTTGGCGCCGCCGCCCGCGCCGCGGGCGATCCACTCGATGGCGTCGGCGGCGAGCTTGTCGTACGACTGGTCGAAGGCGTCCCGGCCGCAGTCGGTGAGCGCGAAGACCTTGGCGGGCCTGCCACGGCCGCGTGAGCCGTAGACTCGCTGGTCGCGCGGCTCCACGACGGAGTCGGCCGCGAGCGCGTCGAGATGGCGGCGGACGGCGGCCTGGGTGAGCCCGAGGCGCCCCGCGAGGTCGGAGACGGTGGACGGGCCGTGGTCCAGGATGGAGCGCGCGACCCGGTTGCGCGTCGAGCGCTCACCGGTCGCGAGTTCCTCCTGCGGAGCCTCGCCCACGTATTTCACAACGCCATTGTTGCGTAATTCCTTCGCGAGTGACAACAGCCGTCCGGAACGATGAGTCGTGCCCTTCATCACTTAGGGTCACCTAAGAAGGTCGTGGGCAACCGCACGAACGAGCGGTTTGACCGCCCCCGGAACCGGGGGCCCCACCGCCGCTGCCTAGACTCGCGGCATGCGCAGCGTCGTCGGAGAGCCGGTGGTCCAGGTCCGGGGTCTGGTCAAGCGGTACGGGGCCAAGACCGCCGTGAACGGCCTGGATCTGGCGTTCCGGGCGGGCACGGTGTCCGCGGTCCTCGGCCCCAACGGAGCCGGCAAGACCACCACGATCGAGACCTGCGAGGGCTATCGCAGGCCGGACGAGGGCACCGTACGCGTCCTCGGGCTCGATCCCGTGGCCGACGCGGCGCGGCTGCGCCCCCGCATCGGTGTGATGCTCCAGTCCGGTGGCGTGTACTCCGGCGCCCGCGCGGGGGAGATGCTGCGCCACATGGCCGCACTGCACGCGCACCCGCTGGACGTGAGCGCGCTGATCGAACGTCTCGGGCTCGGCGGCTGCGGCCGTACGCCCTACCGCCGGCTCTCCGGCGGCCAGCAGCAGCGGCTCTCGCTCGCCATGGCGGTCGTCGGCCGCCCCGAGCTGGTGTTCCTGGACGAGCCGACCGCGGGGCTCGACCCGCAGGCCCGCCGCTCCACCTGGGACCTGGTGCGCGAGCTGCGCGCCGACGGCGTGACCACGGTGCTCACCACGCATTTCATGGACGAGGCCGAGGAACTGGCCGACGACGTCGCCATCGTCGACGCCGGCCGGGTCGTGGCGCACGGCACCACCGAGGAGCTGTGCCGGGGCGGCGCCGAGAACACCCTGCGCTTCACCGGCCGCCCCGGACTCGACATCGGCTCGCTGCTCAAGGCGCTGCCCGACGGATCGGCCGCCGCCGAGCTGACACCGGGCGCCTACCGGATCGGCGGCACGATCGACCCGCAGCTGCTCGCGACGGTGACGTCCTGGTGCGCGCAGCACGGGGTGATGCCGGACAGGATCTCCGTCGAGCGGCACACCCTGGAGGACGTCTTCCTCGAACTGACCGGCAAGGAGCTGCGCCCATGAGCACCGATACGCAGACGGGTACCGGTGCCCGGACGGGCGCCGGCACGTACACGCCCGCCCCGGGCGCGGCGCCGCTGTCGCGGATGATCGCCGTACAGACGGCCTTCGAGACGAAGATGCTGCTGCGCAACGGCGAGCAGCTGCTGCTGACCGTGATCATCCCCAGTCTGCTGCTGGTGCTGTTCTCGACGGTCGACATCATCGACACCGGCTCGGGCGCGTCGGTCGACTTCCTGGCCCCCGGTGTCCTGGCGCTGGCCGTGATGTCGACGGCCTTCACCGGGCAGGCCATCGCGACGGGCTTCGAGCGGCGTTACGGGGTACTGAAGCGGCTCGGCGCGTCACCGCTGCCGCGCCGAGCCCTGATGACGGCGAAGACGCTCTCCGTCCTGGTCACCGAAGTGCTCCAGATCGTGCTGCTGACGGTCATCGCGCTGGCGCTCGGCTGGTCGCCGGACGGCAACCCCTTCGCCGTGGCCCTGCTGCTCGTTGTCGGTACGGCCGCGTTCTCCGGGCTCGGGCTGCTGATGGCGGGCACGCTGAAGGCGGAGGCGACGCTCGCCGCGGCGAATCTGGTGTTCGTGCTGCTGCTCGTGGGCGGCGGCGTGATCGTACCGATGGACAAGTTCCCCGAGGTGGCGCAGACGCTGCTCGGTCTGCTGCCGATCTCGGCCCTCTCCGAGGGGCTGCGGGACGTGCTCCAGCACGGCGCGGGAATGCCCTGGGACGATCTCGGGGTGCTGGCCGTCTGGGCGGTGCTCGGGCTCGGGGCGGCGGCGCGCCTCTTCCGCTGGGAGTAGGGCGCCGGCCTGCGCGGGGACGGGGCGGGGACCCCTCGTGACTGCGTTCACAAACGCCCGCCTACCATGGTTGCCGTGTGGAACCCCCTCGACTACATCGCCCAGCGCTGGACACCCTCCCCCCGGATCCTGCGCCGCGCCGCGCTCTCCGCCGTCGTGATGACCGTCGTGATCATCGTCACCGGCGGCGCCGTCCGGCTCACCGGCTCCGGGCTCGGCTGCGACACCTGGCCGAAGTGCACGGACGACAGCCTGTTCGCGACACCCGAGCAGGGTCTGCACGGTGCGATCGAGTTCGGCAACCGGATGCTGACGTACGTCCTGTCGGCCGCCGTCGGCTGGGCGATCATCGCGGCCCGGTCGGTCAAGCCCCGGCGGCGCGGCCTCACCCGGCTCGCCTGGAGCATGTTCTGGCTGGTGGTGGTGAACGCCGTCATGGGCGGCATCACGGTCCACATGGAGCTGAACCCCTGGACGGTGGCGGTCCACTTCCTGCTCGCCAATGCCCTGCTCACCGTCACGGTGCTCGTCTGGCAGCGCACCCGCGAGGGCGACGCGACGCCCCGGCCGCGGGTCCCCCGCCCCGTACGGAAACTGTCCTGGGCGCTGATCGTCACGACGGTCCTGCTGGTCACCCTGGGCACGACGGTGACCGGTTCCGGCAAGCACGCGGGTGACAGCAGCGAGGTGCCGCGCATGCCGTGGGACTGGATCGACGCGGCGCACGTGCACGCGGCGGCGGCCTGGCTGGTCTGCGCGCTGGCGATCGCGATGTGGCTGGTGCTGCGCGTCGTGGACGCACCGGACGACACCCGCGCGCGGGCGCGCGACCTGCTGATCGTCCTGCTCGCGCAGGGCGGGGTGGGCTATGTGCAGTTCTTCACCGATGTGCCCGAGGTCCTGGTCGGCGTCCATATGCTCGGCTCCGCGCTGACCTGGATCGCGGTGCTGCGCCTCGCGTTGAGCCTGCGAGAGCGGCCGGTGCGGGACCCGGAGATCCCGGCGCAGGCGGACCCGGCCGACCCGGCGCTGTCCGCGGCCTGAACGGCCCGAGCCTCCCAGCGGTTCGGGGCGGCGGCGACCGTCAGGGCCCGTCCAGGCCGTACACGCGGCGGGCGTTGCCAGAGGCGATCATCTCCGCGACGCGCTGCGCGTCGGCGAGCGCCCATGAACCGTCCGCCGCCCAGCCGCCGAGCACCCGCGCCAGCGCCTGCCGGAAGACCCGCGCGCCCACCACGTGCAGTTCGGGCAGCCCGCGCGCGCCGCTGGAGTAGAGCAGCTTCCCGAACGGTGCCAGCTCCAGCACCTCCGCGAGGACGTCCGCCGCCCTGGCCCCGCTGTGGGCGAGCGCCGGGCCGAGATCCACGTACACGTGCGGGAACGCCCCGGCGAGCCGCGCGGCGTGCCGGTGGTACGGCCTGCCGTGCAGCAGCACCAGATCGGTGCCGAGCCCGGCCGTGGCCGCCGCGAAGCCCGCGATCTGCGCCGGACCGCCGTCGGGGCAGCCTGCCCGGCACCCCTCGCCGCCACCGCCCGCGTGCAGTTGGAGCGGCAGCCCGGTGGCGACGGCGGTCCACAGCAGATGTCTCAGCAGTACGGGGTCGGTGAGCCGGCCTCCCACCCGCCGCCGGGTGAGCCAGCGTCCCGCCGCCGTGCGTACCTCGCCGGGGCCGGGCGGCTCGGACGCCGGGGCGGGGCCCTGGCGCAGGGCGGTCACGGACACGAAGGCGACGGCCGAACCGGCCGCCGTGTGCACGGCGTGGGCGAGGTTGGCGAGCAGCGAGTCGACGGTGCCGGAGGTGTCGGCCACCTGCTGGGCGAGCAGTTCGAGCCGTACGATCTCGCGGGCCTCGGCGGCGCCGGCCGCCGCGATCTCCTCGGGGCCGGTCAGATCGCCGGGCAGCCCGGTGTCCACCAGATAGGTGGTGACGCCGGTGCCGCGCAGGAGCCGCCGGCCGGCCTCCAGGACGCCCAGTTCCCGGCGCCGGGCGAGATAGCCGGCGGGCGAGGTGTGCGGTTCCAGCCCGAGGAGCGGCGGGCACCAGCGCCGTACGGCGAATCCGGTCTGGGTGTCGAAGAAGGTGGTGCCGGCGGCGGGCGGGCCCGCGGTCCTGCCGAGCTGGGCCTCGAAGGTGCCGAGGCCCAGTTCCGTACGGAGAACGCCGTGGCAGTTCTGGTCCACCAGAGTCGTTGTCTCGATCATGGCGCTTCCCGTCGTGGACCGTATCCCTACAGTCCTAACGGGCAAGGCGCGCTCGGGTGTTGCTCTCCCCGCGATCGAGCGCCGGACCGGCCCCCGCTCCCTGATCCGGCCTGATCGACAAGACATTCCCTAGCCGTTGGCGGGTCCGCCGAGTTGGATGCCCGCCATGCGGCTCCACTCGTACGGGCCGGTGCGGACCTTCGCGGCGAACTCGCCGTCGAACGCCTCGTGCACGGTGATGCCCGCCTTCTCCACGGCCTTCAGCGCCACGTCGTGCGAGGGGGCGACCAGATCGCCCCAGTCGCCGTCCTGCGCCACGAGCACGATACGGGTGCCCGCCTGGCCCAGGTTGGCGAGTTGTCCCTCCGCGTCGCCGCCGTGCCGGCGCGCGAACGCGCCGATCTGCTTGGCCAGTCGGGCGGCTCGCCGCTCGTCCCGTACGGCCTGCCGGCTCGGACGCTCGCCGTCGCCGCTCTGCTCCTGCTCGTCAACCTCGGTCTCTGCCATGACCGACATGCTACCGACGGGTAGACCTGTCGCGTCAGTGGGACAGGGCCTAGCGCAGGAAGGGGTCCACCGCGACAGCCACGAAGAGCAGTGACACATAGGTGATCGACCAGTGGAACAGCCGCATCTCCTTCAGCTTGCCGCCCGTCGCACCGGACTTGGCGCGCGACTGGAGCCCGTGCGCCTCCCAGAGCCACCAGCCGCCGGCCACCAGAGCCACCGCCGTGTAGAACCAGCCGGTGTAGCCGAGCGGTGTCAGCAGCAGCGACACCGCGACCATCACCCAGCTGTAGACCACGATCTGGCGGGCGACGACCTGGTTCGAGGCGACGACGGGCAGCATGGGCACGCCCACGCGCGCGTAGTCCTCGCGGACCTTCATCGACAGCGGCCAGTAGTGCGGCGGCGTCCAGAAGAACATCACGAGGAAGAGGACGACGGCCGCCCAGGACAGCGAGTTGGTGACGGACGACCAGCCGATGAAGACCGGCATGCAGCCGGCGATGCCGCCCCAGACGATGTTCTGCGAGGTGCGCCGCTTGAGGATCATCGTGTAGACGACGACGTAGAAGAGGAGCGCGCCGAGCGCGAGCGCCGCGGACAGCCAGTTGACGAGCAGACCGAACCAGAGCGTCGAGATCACGGCCAGGGAGAGCCCGAAGACGAGCCCTTCACGGGGTGACACCATGCCGGTGACCAGCGGGCGCTGCGACGTGCGGTCCATCAGCGCGTCGATGTCGCGGTCGATGTACATGTTCAGCGCGTTGGCGCCGCCGGCGGACAGATAGCCGCCGACACAGGTGACGACCACCAGCCACATGTCGGGCACACCTTGCGCGGCCAGGAACATCACCGGCACGGTGGTGATGAGCAGCAGCTCGATGATCCGTGGTTTGGTCAGCGCCACGAACGCTTTGACGCGGGCCCCGAACGGCCGATGGCCCCCCGGGCTCGGAGTCAGGACGACCCCTGCGGGTCGGGACTCGACGGCCGTCACGTACACCCCAGACAGAGAAATCCCAGCAAGCTCCGGGCGTGAAGGCCCGATAAAGTCTTGCGCGTACCACGCCACTCTAGACGTTGCCCATACGTCGTTCTTCGCGGGGGTGGGCTCGTGTTGACGCCTGGTCGGAGCCCCCGCGCGCGTGGCCGCGACGGCGGTCGGACGCGGTGGGAGTCGACCGCCCGATCTCCCCCGGAGGTCGCGCCGGACACTTCACCGGCATCCGCCCGGCACCTGCCCGGCACCCTGACGGTGTCTCTTCTTTACGGAAGTGGACGGGAATGGTCGCGCGCCGCCACGAGGGTAGGCTCGGCAACGAACCGGTGCGCCCTCAGACACCGGGATTCGACATGTGGAGAGGAGCCCTGACTCAGGGTGAGCACCAAGCCGACCACCACAGATCTCGAAGAGTGGACCGACCTGGACCGCAAGGCGGTCGATACCGTCCGAGTCCTGGCCATGGACGCCGTACAGAAGGTCGGCAACGGCCATCCCGGTACGGCGATGAGCCTGGCGCCCGCCGCCTACGTGCTCTTCCAGAAGCTGATGCGGCACGACCCGGCCGACGCGCAGTGGACCGGACGCGACCGGTTCGTTCTCTCCGCGGGCCACTCGTCGCTGACTCTCTACATCCAGCTGTATCTCGCGGGTTACGGGCTGGAGCTGGACGACCTGAAGGCGTTCCGGACCTGGGGTTCGAAGACCCCCGGCCACCCGGAGTACGGCCACACGGTCGGCGTCGAGACCACCACCGGGCCGCTCGGCCAGGGCGTCGCCAACGGTGTGGGCATGGCGATGGCCTCCCGTTACGAGCGCGGCCTGTACGACCCGGAGGCGGCCCCCGGCACCTCCCCCTTCGACCACACCATCTGGGTGATCGCGGGTGACGGCTGTCTTCAGGAGGGTGTCTCCGGTGAGGCGTCGTCGCTGGCCGGCCACCAGAAGCTGGGCAACCTCGTCCTGCTGTGGGACGACAACCACATCTCCATCGAGGGCGACACCGAGACGGCCGTCTCCGAGGACACCCTCAAGCGGTACGAGGCGTACGGCTGGCACGTCCAGCGCGTCGAGCAGCTGCCGAGCGGCGACCTCGACCCGGTGGGCCTGGCGCGTGCGCTGAAGAACGCGCAGGCCGAGACCGAGCGCCCCTCGTTCATCGCGGCGCGCTCGATCATCGCGTGGCCCGCCCCGCACGCGCAGAACACCGAGGCCGCGCACGGCTCGGCGCTGGGCGACGAGGAGGTCGCCGCGACGAAGCGGGTGCTGGGCTTCGACCCCGAGCAGAACTTCGAGGTCGCGGACGAGGTCCTGGCGCACACGCGCCACGCGCTGGACCGGGGCCGGGAGACGCGCGCCGAGTGGGAGAAGACGTTCGCCGCGTGGCGTACGGCCAACCCCGAGCGTGCCGCGACGTTCGACCGTGTCCGCGCGGGCGAGCTGCCCGAGGGCTGGGAGTCGAAGCTGCCGGTCTTCGAGACCGGCAAGGGTGTCGCCACCCGCGCCGCGTCCGGCAAGGTGCTCCAGGCGCTCGGCGAGGTCATCCCCGAGCTGTGGGGCGGCTCCGCCGACCTGGCGGGGTCCAACAACACCACGATCGACAAGACGTCGTCGTTCCTCCCGGCGGGCAACCCGCTGCCGGAGGCCGACCCTTACGGCCGCACGGTGCACTACGGCATCCGCGAGCACGCGATGGGTTCGACGATGAACGGCATCGCGCTGCACGGCAACACCCGTATCTACGGCGGCACTTTCCTGGTGTTCTCGGACTACATGCGCCCGGCCGTGCGGCTCGCCGCGCTGATGCAGGTGCCGGTCACCTACGTCTGGACGCACGACTCGGTCGGCCTCGGCGAGGACGGTCCGACGCACCAGCCGGTCGAGCACCTGTCGGTCCTGCGGGCCATTCCCGGTCTCAACATCGTGCGTCCCGCGGACGCCAACGAGACGGCGATCGCCTGGCGCGAGATCCTCAAGCGGCACGCCAAGGGCGCGCCGCACGGGCTGGCGCTGACGCGTCAGGGCGTGCCGACGTACGAGGCCAACGAGGGCGCGGCCAAGGGTGGTTACGTGCTGTTCGAGGCCGAGGGCGGCGAGCCCCAGGTGGTGCTGATCGGTACCGGCTCCGAGGTGCAACTGGCCGTCGAGGCACGGGAGCAGCTCCAGGCCGCGGGCATCGCGACGCGCGTCGTGTCGATGCCGTCGGTCGAGTGGTTCGAGGAGCAGGACCAGGCGTACCGGGACAGTGTCCTGCCGCCGTCCGTGCGGGCACGCGTGGCGGTCGAGGCCGGAATCGGGCTCACCTGGCACCGTTTCGTGGGCGAGGCCGGCCGCATCGTCTCGCTGGAGCACTTCGGTGCCTCGGCCGACGGCAAGGTCCTGTTCCAGGAGTTCGGATTCACCGCGGACGCGGTCGCGTCCGCCGCTCGGGAATCTCTCGCCGCCGTAGCGCGCTGACGCAGGTATACGACATAGGAGATGCAATTCTCATGACAGACGCACTCAAGCGCCTCTCCGACGAAGGCGTCGCGATCTGGCTCGACGACCTGTCGCGCAAGCGCATCACATCAGGCAATCTCGCCGAACTGATGGACCAGCAGCACGTCGTGGGCGTGACCACCAACCCCTCGATCTTCCAGAAGGCGATCTCGGAGGGCGACGGTTACGAGACCCAGCTCACCGACCTGGCGACCCGCCGGGTGAGCGTCGAGGAAGCCGTCCGCATGATCACGACGGCGGACGTCCGTGACGCCGCCGACATCCTGCGGCCGGTCTTCGACGAGACACAGGGCCAGGACGGCCGTGTCTCGATCGAGGTCGACCCCCGCCTGGCGCACAACACACGGGCGACGGTCGCCGAGGCCAAGCAGCTCGCCTGGCTGGTGGACCGTCCGAACACCCTCATCAAGATCCCGGCCACGGAGGCCGGACTCCCGGCGATCACCGAGACGATTGCCCGGGGCATCAGTGTCAATGTGACGCTGATCTTCTCGCTGGAGCGCTACCGCAAGGTCATGGACGCGTACCTGTCGGGTCTGGAGAAGGCGAAGGACGCGGGCCTCGACCTCTCGAAGATCTACTCGGTGGCGTCCTTCTTCGTGTCCCGTGTGGACACCGAGATCGACAAGCGGCTCGACGCGCTGGGCACGGACGAGGCGAAGGCGGCGCGCGGCAAGGCGGCCGTCGCCAACGCCCGGCTGGCCTACGAGGCGTACGAGGACGTCTTCGGCGGCGACCGCTGGGCGGCACTGGACCGGGTCCAGGCCAACAAGCAGCGTCCGCTGTGGGCCTCGACCGGCGTCAAGGACCCCGCGTACCGCGACACGATGTACGTGGACGACCTGGTCGCCCCGCACACGGTGAACACCATGCCGGAGGCCACTCTGGACGCGGTCGCCGAGCACGGATCGGTCACCGGTGACACCGTGAAGGGTACGTACGACCAGGCGCGCGCGGATCTCGAAGCCGTCGAGAAGCTGGGCATCTCCTACGACGACGTCGTCCAGGTGCTGGAGGACGAGGGCGTCGAGAAGTTCGAGAAGGCCTGGACCGACCTGCTCAAGTCGACCGAGGCGGAACTCAAGCGCCTCGCCCCTTCGGAGGACTGAACCCTTGACCGCAACCCACGGAGCGAATCCGCTTCGTGACGCCGCGGACCGACGGCTCCCGCGTATCGCGGGGCCGTCGGGCCTGGTCATCTTTGGCGTCACGGGCGATTTGTCCCGTAAAAAGTTGATGCCTGCCGTGTATGACCTCGCCAACCGGGGCCTGCTGCCGCCCGGCTTCTCCCTCGTGGGCTACGCCCGTCGCGAGTGGCAGGACGAGGACTTCGCGCAGGAGGTCCACGACGCCGTCAAGGCGCACGCCCGTACGCCGTTCCGGGAGGAGGTCTGGCAGCAGCTCATCCAGGGGATGCGCTTCGTCCAGGGTGACTTCGACGACGACCAGGCCTTCGAGAACCTGAAGTCCACCATCCAGGATCTCGACAAGGTGCAGGGCACGGGCGGCAACTTCGCCTTCTACCTCTCCGTACCGCCGAAGTTCTTCCCCAAGGTCGTCAAGCAGCTCAAGAAGCACGGGCTGGCCGACCAGAAAGAAGGCTCCTGGCGGCGCGCCGTCATCGAGAAGCCCTTCGGCCACGACCTGGTCTCCGCGCAGGAGCTGAACAAGGTCGTGCACGAGGTCTTCCCGTCCAACGAGGTCTTCCGGATCGACCACTACCTGGGCAAGGAGACCGTCCAGAACATTCTGGCGCTGCGCTTCGCGAACACCCTCTTCGAGCCGATCTGGAACCGGTCGTACGTCGACCATGTGCAGATCACCATGGCCGAGGACATCGGCATCGGCGGCCGGGCCGGCTACTACGACGGCATCGGCGCCGCGCGTGACGTCATCCAGAACCACCTCCTCCAGCTGCTCGCGCTCACCGCCATGGAGGAGCCCGCATCCTTCGACGCGGACGCGCTGGCCGCCGAGAAGACCAAGGTCCTGGGCGCCGTACGGCTGCCGCACGACCTCGGCAAGGACACGGTGCGTGGCCAGTACGCGGCCGGGTGGCAGGGCGGCGAGAAGGCCGTCGGCTATCTCCAGGAGGACGGCATCGACCCGAAGTCGAAGACCGACACCTACGCCGCCGTGAAGGTGGAGATCGACAACCGCCGCTGGGCGGGCGTCCCGTTCTACCTCCGTACCGGCAAGCGCCTCGGCCGCCGGGTCACCGAGATCGCGGTCGTCTTCCAGCGGGCCCCGCACTCCCCCTTCGACCACACGGCCACCGAGGAGCTGGGGCAGAACGCCCTGGTCATCCGGGTCCAGCCGGACGAGGGCGTGACCATGCGGTTCGGCTCGAAGGTGCCCGGCACGGCGATGGAGGTGCGGGACGTCTCGATGGACTTCGCCTACGGCGAGTCCTTCACGGAGTCCAGCCCCGAGGCGTACGAGCGACTGCTGCTCGACGTGCTGCTCGGCGACTCCAACCTCTTCCCCCGTACGGAGGAGGTCGAGCTGTCCTGGAAGATCCTCGACCCGATCGAGCAGTACTGGGACAAGCACGGCAAGCCCGCGCAGTACGAGTCCGGTACCTGGGGTCCGGTCGAGGCGGACGAAATGCTCGCACGACACGGACGGAGCTGGCGTCGGCCATGAAGATCGACCTTACGGACACCACGTCCAGCAAGATCAACAAGGCGCTCGTCGAGGGGCGCCGGGCGATCGGCACCCCGGCCGTCGGCATGGTCCTCACGCTGGTCCTCGTTACCGACGAGGAGAACGCCTACGACGCGCTCAAGGCCGCCAACGAGGCGTCCCGCGAGCACCCGTCACGCAAGCTGGTCGTCGTCAAGCGGGTCTCCCGCTCGGCACGCGACCGGTCCAAGGCGCGGCTCGACGCCGAGGTACGGGTGGGTGTGGAGGCCGGTACCGGCGAGACGGTCGTCCTGCGGCTGTACGGCGATGTCATCGACCACGCCCAGTCGGTCGTGCTGCCGCTGCTGCTGCCCGACGCGCCGGTCGTGGTGTGGTGGGCGGCCAACGCGCCGGACAACCCCGCGAAGGACCCGCTGGGCACACTGGCCCAGCGGCGGGTGACCGACACGTACGCCGCCGAGAACCCGATCGAGGAGCTCAAGGCCCGCGCCGCCGTCTACACCCCCGGCGACACGGACCTGGCGTGGAGCCGGATCACCCCGTGGCGGTCGATGCTGGCCGCCGCGCTGGACCAGGTCGACTGCAAGGTCACCGCGGTCCAGGTGGAGGGCGAGGAGCTGAACGCCAGCTGCGAGCTGCTCGGCATGTGGCTGGCCCACCGGCTGCATGTCCCGGTCACCCGCGCGGTCTCGGCCGGCCCCGGTCTCACGGCCGTCCGGATGGAGACCGACTGCGGGCCGATCGAGCTGCGCCGCTCGGACGGCTCCCTGGCGACGCTGTCCATCGAGGGCCAGCCGGACCGGGCGGTGGCGCTCAACCGGCGCGAGACCTCGGAGCTGATCGCCGAGGAACTGCGCCGGCTGGACCCGGACGACACGTACGCGGCGACGCTGCGGTTCGGCGTGGAGAGGCTGGAGGCCGCGAATCCGGAGAAGTCCGGCGACGGCGCTCCCGCGGCCAAGAAGGCGGCTCCGGCGCGTACGACGGCCGCGAAGAAGGCGGCGTCGAAGTGAGCGTTCCGCAGCTCGTCGTCCACCGCGACAAGGAGCTGATGGCGCAGGCCGCGGCGGCCCGGCTGATCACGAAGATCGTGGACGCCCAGGCCGCGCGCGGCTCCGCGTCGATCGTCCTCACGGGCGGGCGCAACGGCAACGGCCTGCTGGCCGCGCTGTCGCAGGCGCCCGCCCGGGACGCGGTCGACTGGACCCGGCTCGACCTCTGGTGGGGCGACGAACGCTTCCTGCCGGAGGGCGACCCGGAACGCAACATCACCCAGGCACGGGCGGCGCTGCTGGACTCGGTGCCGCTGGACCCCTCGCGGGTCCACGCGATGCCGGCCTCCGACGGCCCGTACGGCTCCGACATCGAGGCGGCAGCCGCCGCGTACGAGACGGAACTCGCCGCCGCCGCACGGCCGGAGGACCACGCCCGGGTCCCGTCCTTCGACGTCCTGATGCTCGGGGTGGGCCCGGACACGCACGTGGCCTCGCTCTTCCCGGAGCTACCGGGCGTCCGGGAGACGGAACGCACGGTGATCGCGGTCCACGGCGCCCCGAAGCCGCCACCGCTGCGGATCTCCCTGACGCTCCCGGCGATCCGGGCGGCGCACGAGGTATGGCTGCTGGCGGCGGGCGAGGACAAGGCGGAGGCGGCGGAGATCGCACTCTCCGGCGCGGGCGAAGTCCAGTCCCCGGCGTCGGGAGCGTACGGCCGCACACGCACGCTCTGGCTCCTGGACGAACCGGCGGCGTCCAAACTGCCGCGTTCGCTGTACCCGGTGGGCTCGGCCTGACCGCACCACCCCGGGGCTCCGCCCCGGGCCCCGCCGGCGTTGAGGCGCGGGGCCCGGGGCGGAGCCCCGAATCTCAGCCCGCCCGGCGTTTGAGGGCACGGCCGGAGGCCGTACGGGGCCCGGGGCGGAGCCCCGGTTTCGGGAAGGGGCGGGTAGGGGAACAGGCCCGCCGCAGGCGCCCCCCGCACCCCAGCCGCCCCCCGCTACCGCTCCAGGAACGGCTCCAGCAACCCCGGCACCGCCTCCGCCGCGAACCCCAGCCCCTCCCCCTCCCCCACGTCACGGACGTGATACGCCCCGTCCCCCGCCGCCGTCGTCGCCGTCACCGTCACCAACCCCACCCGCCGCTGAAAGTACGACTGCTTCACCGTCCACCCGATGACCCCGCCCCGCTGCAACGCCACCGTGGACCGCCGCACCGTCCCCGACCGCGCCACCAGATAGTCCCCGCTGAGCCTGTGCCCCAGCGCGCGGTACGCGTCGAGCGCCAGCGCCACCGCGCAGGGCACCAGCACCACCGCGCACCCCGCGGCGACGGACAGCAGCACGTCGCTCGCCAACAACAGGCCGAGGAGCAGCAGGATCAGCACCGGCACCAACGCCGAGCCCACCGCCCAGCGCAGCCGCCGCCCACGCGCGGCCAGCGGGTGCGGAACAAGGGCCGACGTGCCCGACGCTCCCGCCGTGCTCGTCGGCGACACCGGCTCCCGCAGAACCTGCGCCGCCACCTCGTCCGCCGCCGCCTTCGGCGCGGCCGGCAGCAGCGTCTTGAGGTCGGTGTGCTTGTCCTCGTCGCCGTCCGCGATCCCCGTCGCGACCGCGTCGACCCGCGCCGCGCCGACCAGCCGCACGCCCAGCGGCTCGACCAGCTCCACGCCCCGCAGTCTGCGCTCCTCGATCGAGACGGACCGTGATGTGAAGAGCCCGCGCCGCACCCGCAGGGTGCCGCCGGGCTCGCGTTCCAGCCGGTAGTTCCACCACATCTCGACCCAGAGGCCGAGCGAGCCGACTATGCCCGCGAGGAGCGCCGCGGCGGCGAGGAGCAGGACGATCATGAGGACCGAGGTGTCCCGGAACTGGTCGCCGATCCAGTCGATCACCTCGTTCTGCACTCCGAACCAGTCGCTGACCTGCATCACACCGCCCGCCGCGGCGCCGCCCAGCAGGGGCGACAGGAAGGACAGGGGCGCGTATCCGATCCAGCGCGGGTCGAGGACGGCCAGCATGCCGTCCGGGTGCGCGGCGGAGGCCGCCGAGGCGCGGCCCAGCAGTTCCGTACGGAGCCGCTCGCCCTCCGCGCGGGTGACCGGGTCGAGTTCCAGCGTGGATTCGCCGCCGGTGTGCTCACCCGTACCGATCCGGACCTTCACCAGACCGAGTATCCGCAGCAGAAGGTTGGCCGTCAGGTCGACGGTCCTGATCCGTTCCCGGCCCAGTGAGCGGCGTTTGACCAGCAGCAGTCCGGTGTGGAGTTCGGCCCGGTCGGGGCCGATGCGGTAGCGAGTGCGGCGCCAGCGGATGTAGTCGGCGCCGGTGCCGCAGACGATCAGCAGCAGGGCCGGGGGCAGCACCCAGGCGAGCGCGCGCCCTACCCCCATGCCGCCGGACAGACCGATGGTGGTGGGCACTCCCGCGCCCGTCGCGACGCCGGTCATGACGGCGGCGGTGACCAGCAGGGTGCGCTTGTCGAGCTTGCGCCACTCCTCACCGGGCGCGGGCGTCGCGGCCGTACTCACGTCGCGTCCCCGGGGGTCGCCTGGGTGATGTGGGTCAGCCGCTCGGCCAGTTCGGCGGCCAGCTCATGGCCGAGCCCCTCGATCCGCACCGCTCCTTTGGAAGAGGCGGTGGTGACGATGACGGTGGAGAGCTTGAACAACTGCTCCAGCGGGCCCCGTACGGTGTCCACGGTCTGGATCCGGGACATCGGCGCGATCCGCCACTCCTGCCAGAAGTAGCCGGTACGGACGTAGACCGCCTCGTCGGTCACCTCCCAGCGGTGCACCCGGAACCACCAGATCGGCATGACCACCGCGCAGGCCAGGCCGAGCACCGCGAGGACGGCGGCGGGGACCAGCAGCCAGGTACGGGCCGGGGCTATGAGCGCGCCGAGAACGGCGAGGACGGCCACCGGCGCGAGGGTGAGCAGCAGCCACTGCGCGCGCCACCAGGCGACCGCCCTCTCGTTCAGCGTGTTGTTGGGCGGCCTCAGCCGCCGCTCCCCCTCGGTCATCGGCTCAACGCCCCCGCAGTGCCCGGTACTTCGAGACCAGTTCGGCGGTGGAGGCGTCCAGCGGTTTGTGGTCCGAGCTGTCGCGTCCGCCGTCGATCTGGGTGAGGATCGGCTCGATCTCCTTGGCGAGTACCTTGCCGAGTTCGACGCCCCACTGGTCGAACGAGTCGATGTTCCACACGGCGCCCTGGACGAAGACCTTGTGCTCGTACAGCGCGATGAGCTGGCCGAGGACGGAGGGGGTCAGGGATTCGGCGAGGATCGTGGTGGTCGGATGGTTGCCCCGGAACGTCTTGTGCGCGACCAGTTCCTCGGGGACGCCTTCGGCGCGGACCTCGTCGGGCGTCTTGCCGAAGGCCAGCGCCTGGGTCTGGGCGAAGAAGTTGGCCATCAGCAGGTCGTGCTGCGCGACCAGTTGGTGCGGCAGGTCGTCCACGGGCTGCGCGAAGCCGATGAAGTCGGCGGGGATGACCTTCGTGCCCTGGTGGATCAACTGGTAGTACGCGTGCTGTCCGTTGGTGCCGGGGGTGCCCCAGACGACCGGCCCGGTCTGCCACTCCACGGGCTCGCCGTCGCGGTCCACGGACTTGCCGTTGGACTCCATGTCGAGCTGCTGGAGATACGCGGTGAAGCGGGACAGGTAGTGGCTGTACGGCAGGACGGCGTGCGACTGGGCGTCGAAGAACGCCCCGTACCAGACCCCCAGCAGACCGAGCAGCAAAGGCACGTTGGACTCGGCGGGCGCGGTGCGGAAGTGCACGTCCACGAGGTGGAAGCCGTCGAGCATCTCGCGGAACCGGTCGGGACCGATCGCGATCATCAGGGAGAGACCGATGGCGGAGTCGAACGAGTACCGGCCGCCGACCCAGTCCCAGAACTCGAACATGTTCGTGGTGTCGATGCCGAACTCGGCGACCTTCTCGCTGTTCGTGGAGAGCGCCACGAAGTGCTTGGCCACGGCCTCCTGGCCGCTCTGGAGTTCGGTCAGCAGCCAGTTGCGGGCCGATGTGGCGTTGGTGATGGTCTCGATGGTGGTGAAGGTCTTGGACGCGATGATGAACAGCGTCTCGGCGGCGTCCAGATCGCGTACGGCCTCGTGGAGGTCGGCGCCGTCGACGTTGGAGACGAAACGGACCGTCAGGTCGCGGTGGGTGAAGGACTTCAGTGCCTCGTAGGCCATCGCCGGGCCGAGGTCGGAGCCGCCGATACCGATGTTGACGATGTTGCGGATGGGCCGGCCGGTGTGACCGAGCCATTCGCCCGCCCTGACCCGGTCGGAGAAGGCGGCCATCTTGTCGAGGACGGCGTGCACGCCCGGCACGACGTTCTCCCCGTCGACCTCCACCACGGCGTCGCGCGGGGCACGCAGCGCGGTGTGCAGCACCGCCCGGTCCTCGGTGGTGTTGATCTTCTCGCCCCGGAACATCGCGTCGCGCAGCTCCGCGACGCCGGTGGCCTCGGCCAGTTCACGCAGCAGCGTGAGCGTCTCGTCCGTCACCAGTTGCTTCGAGTAGTCCAGATAGAGATCACCGACCTGGAGGGTGTAGCCGGTGCCGCGCGCCGGGTCCTCGGCGAACAGCTCCCGCAGACTCGTCTCCCCCAGCTGCTCACGATGCTTGCCCAGCGCGTTCCACTGCGGCGTCCGGTTGAGCCTGGCGCGGCCTTCTGCCTTTTTGTCGGACATCTTGCTTCAGCCCACTTCTTCTCGTACGGGAGTGCCTGCGTGAGTGCGGTGCCCAGCTGCCCACCCAACCTAATTGATCAGGGCGCCGAGCGAGGCGACGGCGAGCGTGAACGTACCGGCCGCCAGCAGCGCGGGCGTGTTGAGCCCCCAGGCGCCCGCGACCAGACCGCCGAGCAGCGCGCCGAGCGGCGCCCCGGCGATGGAGAGCGTGCGGAAGGCGGAGCTGATCCGGCCCAGCATCTCGGCGGGACTCCGCTCCTGGACCAGCGTCGCCTGGTTCACGTTCCAGACCATGCTCATGACGCCGAACACCGCCATGGCGGCGACGGCCGCCCACAGTTCACGGACGGTGCCGAGCGCGACGAGCGCGCAGGTCTGGACGACGCAGGCGAGGAGCACGCTCCGTATTCGCCCGATCCGGACGGCCAGCCGCGGCGCCACCAGTCCACCGGCGACGGTACCGACGCTGAACGCGGTGAGCGCCGCCGCGAAGCCGCTGTCGCCCGCGTCCAGCCAGCCGGTGATGTGCAGGACGAGGGTCGCGATCAGGGCGCCCATGCCGATGTTCGTCAGGGCGGTCGCCACGGACAGACCGCGCAGCGCGCTGTCCCGCCAAAGGGCGCGCATTCCTTCCGCCATCTCGGCGCGCAGGGTGCTTCCCGCGGTCTTCGGGGCCTTCGCCGGGGCTCCGGTCCGCAGGGAGGCGATGAGCAGCGCGCCGACGACATAGGTGGCGGCGTTGACGGCGAACGGCGCGGAGGCGCCGAGGATCAGCAGCACGGGCACCAGCGGCGCCGCCAGGAAGCCGCCGGCGACCTGCTGACCGGTCATGAGGCGGGCGTTGGCACCGGCCAGCGCGCCACGGGGGACCACGGCGGGCAGCAGGGCCGTGGCGGCGTTGTCGAAGAGCGTCTGGAAGGTGGTCAGCAGGAAAGCGAGCGCGATCAGCAGCGCGATCGCGCCGTGGCCGAGGGCGACGGCGAGCGCGAAGCCCGCCATCAGGACGCCGCGCACCAGGTCGACGGCCCACATCGCCCGGCGCTGGTCGACCCGGTCGGCGACGGCGCCGCCGAGGAGTCCGAACAGCAGCCAGGGCAGATAGCCGCAGGCGGTCACGGAGGCGATGAGCAGCGGGTCGTCGGTCAGCGAGGCGGCGAGCAGCGGGAGCGCGGCGGTACGCAGCGCGTCACCGAACCGGGAGATGACGGCGGCGCCCCACAGCCGGCCGAATCCCCCGCGCCACGCGGGCGCCGTCACTTTCCGCGCCGCCGGCTCGCCTGCCGCCGGCTCGCCTGCCACCGATCCACCGGCCGCCGATTCACCCGCCACTGTCTCGGCGGTCGCCTCGTCAGTCGTCACAACTCTCCCTTTCGGTCTTCCTGTTCGGACCGTATGGGATGCCACTGACAATCGGCCGTCCGCGAAAGCGGCACCGGCCGGACACCTTTGGGTGTCCGGCCGGATCAATGTCTAGATCTCGCCACGCAGTTTGGCGAGGGCTTCGGCGAGAATCGCCTCGCCGTCCGCGTCGCTGCGCCGCTCGCGCACATAGGCGAGGTGGGTCTTGTACGGCTCGGTACGCGGTGGGTCCGGCGGATTGTCCCGGTCCTGGCCGGCCGGGAATCCGCAGCGCGGGCAGTCCCACGTGTCCGGAACCTGCGCGTCGCTGGCGAAGCTCGGCACCGTCTCGTGCCCGTTGGAGCACCAGAAGGAGATGCGCAGGCGTGGCGCGGACTCGCCACGCTCGGCCTCACCCATCGGCCCCGCTCCGACCCGGCTTCCCCGGATCGCGTTGCCACTTGCCACGGTCGTAACTCCCTGCGTGAATGGTGCCGCAAGCATCAAGCGTCGAGAGGCAGCTCCGCTGTCGAGCGCCCCAGTCTACGTATGGCCCAACGCGCGTCCAGTGAGTGGAGTTACACCCCCACCGCCGGGACGCAGGGCCTCATGATAGGCCGCGCCCCCGGCGACGTACGTACGACTGGTCAGTTGTCCAGCTTCATCAGCAGACCAAGCACGACAATGCAGGCGAACCATCCCATACCGACCACGATGGTGATGCGGTCGAGGTTGCGCTCGGCGACCGAGGACCCACCGACGGACGACTGCATGCCGCCACCGAACATGTCGGAGAGGCCGCCGCCCTTCCCCTTGTGCATCAGCACCAGCAGCATCAGCAGCAGGCTGAAGACGATCAGGGCGATCGAGAACCCCATAATCACGGCTGGACCCTACTTTCCGGAATTCTCTCGAATTTAATCGGGATTGAACGGGACTGAACAGGACTGCAATGGACAACGGGGGCCGGCGGCATGTGTGAGATGCCGACTCGGCCCCCGTCAGGGTACGACGGATCCGCGCCCTCGCATACTTACTGGTCGCGGAACCTGACGATCTTGACGAACTCCTCGGCGTCCAGCGCCGCGCCTCCGACAAGGGCGCCGTCGACATCCGGCTGCGCCATGATCGCGGCGACATTCCCGGCCTTCACCGAGCCGCCGTACTGAATACGCACCTGGTCGGCCAGCTCCTGCGAGTACAGCTCCGCGAGCCGGGCGCGGATCGCCCCGCACACCTCCTGCGCGTCCTCGGGGGTGGCCACCTCGCCGGTGCCGATGGCCCACACCGGCTCGTACGCGATCACCACGGACTCGGCCTGGTCGGCCGGGATGTCCTTGAGACCGCCGTCGAGCTGCGCGAGCGTGTAGGAGACCTGCGCACCGGCCTTGCGGATGTCCAGGCCCTCACCGATGCACAGGATCGGCGTCAGCCCGTGCTTGTAGGCGGCCCGCACCTTGGCGTTGCAGACCTCGTCTGTCTCCAGGTGGTACTGACGTCGCTCGCTGTGACCGACGGCCACGTACGTGCACTTCAGCTTGGCCAGCATCGGTCCGGAGACCTCGCCGGTGTACGCGCCGGAGTCGTGCGAGGAGATGTCCTGGGCGCCGTACTTGATCTTGAGCTTGTCGCCGTCGACCAGTGTCTGCACGGACCGCAGATCGGTGAACGGCACCAGGACGGCCGTCTCGACCGCGTCGTGGTCCTTCTCGGTCAGGGCGAAGGCCAGCTTCTGGACGTGCGCGATGGCCTCGAGGTGGTTGAGGTTCATCTTCCAGTTGCCCGCCATGAGCGGGGTGCGGGCGGTCTTCTCGGTCGGGGTTTCAGCTGCCATCGGTAGGTCAGTCCTCCAGTGCGGCGAGGCCGGGAAGCGTCTTGCCTTCGAGGTATTCGAGGCTCGCGCCGCCACCGGTCGAAATATGGCCGAATGCGTTTTCGTCGAAGCCGAGGATCCGGACGGCGGCGGCGGAGTCGCCACCGCCGACGACCGTGAAGGCGTCGGAGTCGATCAGGGCCTGGGCGACGGCCCGGGTGCCCTCGGCGTAGTCGGGGTGCTCGAAGACACCCATCGGGCCGTTCCAGAAGACGGTCGCGGCGTCGGCGAGCTTCGCCGCGTACAGCCGGTTGGTCTCGGGACCGTTGTCCAGGCCCATCGCGTCGGCCGGGATGGCGTCGACGGCGACCGTCGACGGGTCGGCCGGCGCCTTCGTCTTCAGGTCCGGGAACGAGGTCGCGACCAGGACGTCCACCGGCAGGACGAACTCCACGCCCCGCGCCTCGGCACGCTTCAGATACTCCTGGACGGCCGGGATCTGGTCCTCCTGGAGCAGCGAGGCGCCGACCTCGTGGCCCTGGGCCTTGAGGAAGGTGTACGCCATGCCGCCGCCGATCAGGATGCGGTCGGCCTTCTCCAGCAGATGGTCGATGACACCGAGCTTGTCGGAGACCTTGGCGCCGCCGAGGACGACCGCGTACGGCCGTGCGACGTCGTCGGTGAGCTTCTTGAGCACGCCGACCTCGGTGGCGATCAGACCGCCCGCCGCGTGCGGCAGCCGGGCCGGCAGGTCGAAGACCGAGGCGTGCTTGCGGTGGACGGCGCCGAAGCCGTCGCCCACGTAGAGGTCGGCCAGCTCGGCGAGCCTGTCGGCGAAGGCGCCGCGCTCGGCGTCGTCCTTCGACGTCTCGCCGGCGTTGAAGCGCAGGTTCTCGATGACGGCGACCTGCCCGTCGCCGAGGGCGGCGACGACGGCCTTCGCCGAGTCGCCGACGGTGTCGGTCGCGAACGCGACGTCGGCGCCGAGGAGTTCACCGAGCCGGGCGGCGGCGGGCGCCAGCGAGAAAGCGGGGTCGGGCGCGCCCTTCGGGCGGCCCAGGTGGGACGCCACGATCACCCGGGCGCCGGCCTCGGCGAGCCTGGCGACGGTCGGCTGCACGGCACGGATCCGGCCGTCGTCGGTGATGGTGGTGCCGTCGAGGGGCACGTTCAGGTCGGCCCGGACGAAGACGCGCTTGCCGGCGACCCCTTCGTCGAGAAGTTCGTCGATCGTCTTCATGTATCAGTGACTCCTTGAGAGCGGCTCCACGTCCCGCGACGTCCGCGAGCACACGAAAAGAGCGAGCACACACAGCACAGGGACTGCACACGGACGACAGGGCCCGGTCAGCGCCACGTCGCGCCGCACGAGCCCTGTCGTTCACATCGGGAGTTGGCTAGCCGAGCGCTGTCAGAGCCGGCCGCCGATGAAGGTGGTCAGGTCGACCAGCCGGTTCGAGTAGCCCCACTCGTTGTCGTACCAGCCGATGACCTTCACGCTCTTGCCCTGGACCATGGTCAGGGAGGAGTCGAAGGTGCAGGACGCCGGCCAGTTCACGATGTCCGAGGAGACGATCGGGTCCTCGGTGTAGTCGAGGAGACCCTTGAGCTGGCCCTCGGCGGCCTTCTGGAACGCGGCGTTGACCTCGTCCTTGGTCACCTCGCGCTCCAGCTCGACCACCAGGTCGGTGACGGAGCCGGTCGGGACCGGGACGCGCATCGCGATGCCGTCGAGCTTGCCCTCAAGCTCCGGGATCACCAGGGCGGTCGCCTTGGCGGCGCCGGTGGTGGTCGGGATGATGTTCTCGGCGGCGGCACGGGCGCGGCGCAGGTCCTTGTGCGGGAAGTCCAGGATGCGCTGGTCGTTGGTGTACGCGTGGACCGTCGTCATCATGCCCTTGACGATGCCGAAGTTCTCCAGGAGAACCTTGGCCATCGGCGCCACACAGTTGGTGGTGCAGGAGGCGTTGGAGATGACGTGGTGCGTCGCCGGGTCGTACTTGTCCTGGTTGACGCCCATCACGATGGTGATGTCCTCGTCCTTGGCCGGAGCCGAGATGAGGACCTTCTTGGCGCCGCCCGCGATGTGCTTCTCGGCGTCGGCCTTCTTGGTGAAGATGCCGGTCGACTCGATGACGATGTCGACGCCCAGCTCACCCCAGGGGATGTCGGCCGGGTTGCGCTCGGAGAGCACCTTGAACGTCTTGCCGTCGACGGTGATGGTGTCGGCGGTGTGGCTCACCTCTGCCTTGAGGCGACCCATGACGGTGTCGTACTTCAGCAGATGAGCGGTGGTCGCGGTGTCACCCAGGTCGTTGACAGCCACGATCTCGATGTCGGCACCCTGCTCCAGCAGCGCGCGGAAGTAGCTGCGACCGATGCGGCCAAAGCCGTTGATGCCTACGCGGATCGTCACGAACCGATCTCCTCGTTGGTACGCCGGGTTTCGACGCCGGCGAGTGCGTATGGGATGTCCCCGACCAGTTATGACCCTACCTCTCCCCAGGCGCCTCGGTGACATCGAGTGGCCGCTACGAGCGGGCGGCGCCCCGTACCGCCCGGTAGGGGTACGGGACGCCGCCGCAGGGTTGACGCCGGGCACACGGCGCCGGCGAGGTCAGCGCCGCAGGGCCCGCAGCGCCTTGCCGAGCACCGCCGCGCGCCGCTGCGCGTCCGTGATCTGCTCCAGCCCGAAGCCGAGCAGGACGGTGTCCTTCGTGGTGACCGCCGCCGCGCCGGTGCCGACGTCGTACGTCCCGGCAGCCGCGCTGGTGAACCGCGGGAAGAGGTCCGGGGCCAGTACGGAGGAGGTGACGGTGTACGTGCCCGCCTGGTCCAGCGGGTTGCCCGGCACGGCGCCGAGCGGTCCCGATGTCCCGAGGAGCGCGCCGGCCCCGGTGAAGGCGGTGGCGCCGGCCGTGGAGGTCCGTCCGTAGGCGCCGAGGTAGTACTGGCTGAAGTCGTTCGTCCGCGTGCGGCCGACCTGCGCGTTCCCGCCGGCCTGCTCGCCCGCCTCGATCAGCTTGCCGCCCTCGTTGAGGAAGTCGCGCACCGCGATCTGCGTATCGCCGTCCGAGGTACCGGCTCCGGTGTGGTGGACGACGGTGGAGAAGTGGCTCAGCACGCCCAGCGGGTGCGGCGCTCCCTGGGTGGCGACGTCCCACACGACGGCGGTACGGCCGTTGGCCCGCAGGGCGTCGACATACGCCTGCGCGTACTGGGCGGGCGCGCCCTCGTCGGCGACCACCAGGGTGTCGGCCCGGGGACGCTCGGCGACGGTGTACGTGAAGCGGTCACTGGTGGTGGGCCGGCCGCTCTTCGTACGGCCGGTGAACCAGGCCTCGACGCGGTCGCCCGGGTCGGCGTCCTCGATCTCGGCGCGGTACTCGTCGAAGTGGAGGTTGTCCTCGCCGCCGTAGGTCTCGCCGCCCTTCCAGGCGCGCAGGTCCTCGTCGTGCGTACGGCCGCCGTTGATCCGGTAGTTCAGCTCCTTGTTCCGCACCGACTTGCGGGCGGTGACGGCGACCTCCTGGTCGGCGCCGCGTCCGTAGGAGGTGGTGAAGGTGTCGGGGGTGAAGTCGGGGGCGCTCAGGCCGACCGAGGACGACGGCTGGTCGGGGTGGGCGGCGGTCTCGGCGACGGAGAGCGCGAAGGGGATGTTCTTGGCGAACTCCGCCTGGATCAGCTTCTCGTCGTCGGGGAAGTTGAAGCCGGACTGGCAGTCGTCCGCTTCCCAGGCGTCGTCGGGGATGCTGTCGGAGACCGTCTCGCAGGTGGTCATCTCCGGGGTGAACATCATGATCCCGTTGACGTTCGCACCATGTCCGTCGGCCTCGCCGTTGGTGGTGTACAGCTCGGAGGAGACCTGCGGGTAGTAGCCGGGCACGGCGGAGTTCTCGGGGGTGCCGGCGAGCGAGCGGTAGAGGACGTCGTCGGGGGTCGGGGTGGCGACCTGCCAGCCCACGCCGTACAGGAGCAGTTCGGCGGCGGAGTGGTAGTTGATGCCGTAGTCGAACCCGATCCGCTTCTGGAGACGGTCGATCGCCTGGGTCTCGGGCTCGGAGCCGGGTCCGGCGCCCCGGTAGGTCTCACTGCTGGAGTTGGGAGACGAACCCTCGTTGTCGTAGCCCCACTTGTAGCTGAAGTTACGGTTCAGATCGATGCCGTCACCGCGGCTGACGGCACCGTCGCCGTTGACGTCGCGGAGGTTCTTGCGCCAGAGACGGTTGACGTCGGCGGCGTGCGTGAAGTCGTAGCCGTCGGGGTTGGCGGACAGGACGAACCACAGCTCGGTGGAGTCGACGATCTTCGTGATCCTCGGGTCCTTGCCGTAGTTGTCCAGATAGTGGTGCAGCAGCCGCCGTGTCATCTCGGGAGTGATCCACTCCCGGGCGTGCTGGTTGGACATGTAGAGCACGGACGGCTTGGCGCCGTCCTTCGCCTTGGCCGCGCCCTTGGTGAGCTTGAGGGCCAGGATGTCCTTGCCCTGGACGGTCTTGCCGATGGAGACGACCTTGGTCAGCCCGGGGTGGGCCGCGCCGGCCTCGGTTATCTCCTCCTGGAGACCGCCCGGACCGCTGTACGGGCGGTAGACGCCGTCCCCGGCCGCCTTCAGCCGGGATTCCGCTTGCGCGGAGATCGTGCGCTCGGTGATGTCGACGCCCTGGCTCCGCAGGCCGTCCGCCTGGTCGTCGGTGAGGAACAGCTGGACCTTCGCCGCGCCGCCCTTCGGTACTGATTCGCCCAGTTCGTGGGCGTCCTGACCGGCCGCCAGGAGCAGTGGCACCTGCTCGGCGGTGACGTCGGCGTCGAAGACCTTCAGGGTGTCCCCGGCGGCTGCCGGGGACGTGTCGGTGGCCGGCTCGGCCTGGGCGCCGGGTGCTGCCGTGATTCCGCTCAGCAACAGTGCGCCCGCCGCGAGGATCGCTCTCGCTCCGCGTCTCATGTGCCCCCCTTGCTGTGGTCCGCCACAGGCGTGACGGGACGCGCACAGAGTTGCCAACCCACATGGTCATGTCAAGGGCACCTCAAGGTCATGCAAAATGCCGCTGTCGGCCCCCAACGGGGTACCGGCAGCGGCACGTTGACCTCTGTACTGCGGGCGACGCGTGCGCCTGAGCCGCCGTGTCCTCCGTGAGGAGGCGCGTCACTCAGCCGACGAGGCCGTCCGCCATCTCCTCCGACAGCGTCGACTCGGTCCCGGGAATGCCCAGGTCCTGCGCCTTCTTGTCGGCCATGGCCAGCAGCCTGCGGATCCGGCCCGCCACCGCGTCCTTGGTGAGCGCCGGATCGGCGAGCGCGCCCAGCTCCTCCAGCGACGCCTGCTTGTGCTCCATCCGCAGGCGGCCGGCGGCGGCGAGATGCTCGGGCACCTCCTCGCCGAGGATCTCCAGCGCCCGCTGGACGCGGGCCCCGGCCGCCACGGCCGCGCGGGCCGAGCGGCGCAGATTCGCGTCGTCGAAGTTGGCGAGGCGGTTGGCCGTCGCGCGGACCTCGCGACGCATCCGCCGCTCCTCCCACGCGAGCACCGACTCGTGCGCCCCGAGCCGGGTCAGCAGGGCCCCGATCGCGTCCCCGTCCCGTACGACGACCCGGTCCACGCCGCGCACCTCGCGCGCCTTGGACGGGATCTGGAGCCTGCGGGCCGCGCCGACGAGCGCCAGGGCCGCCTCGGGCCCCGGGCAGGTCACCTCCAGCGAGGAGGAGCGCCCCGGCTCGGTGAGCGAGCCGTGCGCGAGGAACGCGCCCCGCCAGGCCGCCTCGGCGTCGCAGGTCGCACCGGAGACCACCTGGGGAGGCAGTCCGCGGATCGGCCGGCCACGGCCGTCGACCAGACCCGTCTGCCGGGCCAGCTGGTCACCGCCGGTAATCACCCGTACGACGTAGCGGCTGCCTCGGCGGAGTCCGCCGGGAGCCATCACCACCAGTTCGGAGTTGTGCCCGAAGATCTCCAGGATGTCCTTGCGGAGCCGGCGCGCGGCGATGCTGGTGTCCAGCTCCGCCTCGATCACAATGCGACCGCTCACGAGGTGGAGGCCACCCGCGAACCGGAGAATCGCCGAGACTTCCGCCTTCCTGCAGCACGTACGGGTGACGGGAAGCCGGGCGATCTCGTCCTTCACCGCTGCCGTCATCGCCATGGGCCGATCCTTCCATGCATCCGAAAAATACGGTCGTACGCGGCGGCCAACAGTTCCGGGTCGTGCTTCGGAAGTCCATCGGGTCGGGCCACGGGAGCCAGCTCGACCGCGGCACCGAGCCGCTTCGCGGCATCGGAGAGTGATTCGCTGTCGGGCACGGCGGCCTCGTCGGCCAGCACCACGTCCAGGGCGAGTTTAGGGGCGTGTCGTCCCAAAACCTCCAAATGACGCTGCGGTGAGAAGCCATCGGTTTCGCCGGGTTGTGGTGCGAGGTTCAGTGAGAGGACCCGCCGGGCCTTCGTCTCGACCAGTGCGTCGAGCAACTCCGGCACGAGCAGATGGGGAATCACGGAGGAGAACCAGGAGCCGGGACCGAGCACCACCCAGTCGGCGTCGAGCACCGCGGCGACGGCTTCGGGGACCGCCGGCGGGTCGTTCGGCACGAGATGCACGGACTGCACCTCGCCGCGGGTCAGGGCGACCGTGGCCTGACCCCGTACGGTCTCGATCTCGTCCGGGCGGTCCGGGTCGTGGCCCCGTACGAGCGCCTGGAGCTCCAGCGGCACCGCGGACATCGGCAGCACCCTGCCGTGGGCGCCGAGGAGCTTGCCGACCAGGTCCAGGGCCAGGACATGGTCACCGAGCTGTTCCCACAGGGCGACGATCAGCAGATTGCCGACCGCGTGCTCGTGCAGGTCGCCCTTGGACTGGAAGCGGTGCTGGATGACACGGGCCCAGGTCTGGCCCCAGTCGTCGTCGCCGCACAGCGCCGCCAGCGCCTTGCGCAGATCACCGGGCGGCAGCACGCCCAGCTCCTCACGGAGCCGGCCGCTGGAGCCGCCGTCGTCGGCGACCGTGACGACCGCCGTGAGATCGCCGGTGATCCGGCGCAGCGCCGTCAGGGAGGCGGACAGCCCCATGCCGCCGCCGAGGGCGACGACCTTGGGCTGCGCGCCACGGCCGCGGCCGGCCAGCGCGGGAGTGGCCCTGCGCAACCGCCGCAGCCGGAAGTTGCGTCCGGTCACTCGCGCCCCAGATCCCGGTGGACGACCACGGTCTCGATCCCCTCGGCGGCGAGCCGGGCGCCCAGCTTCTCCGACATGGCGACGGAACGGTGCTTGCCGCCGGTGCAGCCGACGGCGACGGTCACATAGCGCTTGCCCTCGCGGCGGTAGCCGCCGGCGATCAGCTCCAGCAGCTCCGTGTAGCGGTCCAGGAACTCCTTGGCGCCCGGCTGGTTGAAGACATAGCCGGACACTTCCTCGTTGAGGCCGGTGAAGGGGCGCAGCTCGGGGACCCAGTGCGGATTCGGCAGGAAGCGGCAGTCGACCACGAGGTCGGCGTCGACCGGCAGGCCGTACTTGTAGCCGAACGACATGACGGTGGCCCGCAGCTCCGGCTCCTCGTCGCCGGCGAACTGGGCGTCCATCTTGGCGCGCAGCTCATGGACGTTGAGGCTGGAGGTGTCGATCACCAGGTCGGCGTCGCCGCGCAGCTCACGCAGCAGGTCGCGCTCGGCCTCGATGCCGTCGACGATCCGGCCGTCGCCCTGGAGGGGGTGCGGGCGGCGCACGGACTCGAAGCGGCGGACCAGGGCCTCGTCGGAGGACTCCAGGAAGACGATGCGCCGGGTGACCTGCTTGGCGTCGAGGTCGGCCAGCGACTCGCGGAGATTGTCGAAGAAACGGCGTCCCCGGACGTCGACGACGACGGCGATCCGGGCCACGTTGCCCTGCGAGCGGGCGCCCAGCTCCACCATCGTGGGGATCAGGGCGGGCGGCAGGTTGTCCACGACGAACCAGCCGAGGTCCTCCAGGCACTTCGCGGCCGTGCTGCGGCCCGCGCCCGACATGCCGGAGATGATCACCAGCTCGGGGATGGCGGGCTCGGGGACCGTCTCTTCGACGGGCTCCCCGGCGGTCCTCTCCGTGGTCCTGCCGTCCGCAGCCGCTGCCCCCTCGACGGTCTCCTTGGGCTCACCCGTACTCACGTCTGCCACTCCGTCCCGGTCTTGCTCAGTCATGCGTGCTGCCCCCGTCGTCTTCCATGATCTCTCCTGTCGCCGTGTTCACAGCGGGCGCGGCGGGTGCCGCCGTGGCGAGGGCCACGGCCACGGACTCGGCCGTCTTGCGGCCGAGACCGGGCACCTCACAGATCTGCTCGATTGTGGCCTGCCGGAGCTTCTTCACCGAGCCGAAATGCTTGATGAGCGCCTGTTTCCGCGTCTCGCCGAGGCCGGGGACGTCGTCCAGGGGGCTGGTCCGGATGCGTTTGGCCCGTTTGGCGCGCTGATAGGTGATGGCGAAGCGGTGGGCCTCGTCACGTACGCGCTGGAGAAGGTACAGGCCCTCGCTGGAGCGGGGGAGCACCACGGGGTCGTCGTCGTCGGGCAGCCAGACCTCTTCGAGCCGCTTGGCCAGGCCGCAGACGGCGACGTCGTCGATGCCCAGCTCGTCCATGGCCCGCTTGGCCGCGGCCACCTGGGGCTGTCCGCCGTCGACCACGACCAGCTGGGGCGGGTAGGCGAAGCGCTTGGGCCGGCCGTCGTCCTCCTTGAGGGACGACGGGCCGGAGTGGCCGTCGTGCCCGTTCTCGCCGGGGGCGGCCGGGGTCTGGGGGGTCGTGTCGTCGGCCGTGTCGTCGCCGTTCCGCCCGTTCCCGCCGTTCTGGCCGTTCTGGCCGTTCTGGCCGTTCTCTTCGGGGGCGGCGGATCCCTCGTTCTCCTCCGTCCACTCCCCCGTGCGCTCCTTCTCGGCGAGGTAGCGCTTGAAGCGCCGGCCGATCACCTCGTGCATGGAGCGGACGTCGTCCTGGCCCTCGAAGCCCTTGATCTGGAAGCGGCGGTACTCACTCTTGCGGGCCAGGCCGTCCTCGAAGACGACCATCGAGGCGACGACGTCGTCACCCTGGAGATGCGAGATGTCGAAGCACTCGATCCGCAGCGGCACACTGTCCAGACCGAGCGCCTGCGCGATCTCCTCCAGGGCGCGCGAGCGCGTCGTCAGGTCGCTGGCGCGCTTCGTCTTGTGCAGGACGAGGGACTGCTGGGCGTTGCGCCCCACCGTCGCCATCAGGTCCTTCTTGTCGCCGCGCTGCGGGACGCGCAGCGAGACCTGTGAGCCCCGGCGCTCGCTCAGCCACTGGGAGAGCGCCTCGGTCTCCACCTGGTCGTCCGGCAGGGCCGGGACAAGGACCTCCTTGGGAACCGAGTCGCCGCTCTCCTCCCCGTACAGCTGCTGAAGCGCGTCCTCGACCAGGCCCGCCGTGTCGACCTCCTCGACCTTGTCGGTGACCCAGCCGCGTTGGCCGCGGACCCGGCCGCCGCGGACGTGGAAGATCTGTACGGCCGCCTCCAGCTCGTCCTCGGCGACGGCGATCAGGTCGGCGTCGGTGGCGTCGGCGAGGACGACGGCGCTCTTCTCCATCGCCCGGCGCAGCGCCCCTATGTCGTCGCGCAGCCGGCCCGCCCTCTCGTACTCCATGTCCTCGGCGGCGTCCGTCATCCGCCGCTCCAGCCGGCGGATGTACGCGCCGGTGCGGCCGGCCATGAAGTCGCAGAACTCCTCGGCCAGTTGGCGGTGCTCGTCGGGCGTGACCCGGCCGACGCAGGGCGCCGAGCACTTGCCGATGTAGCCGAGGAGACAGGGGCGTCCGGTGCGCTCCGCGTTCTTGAACACCCCGGCGGAGCAGGTGCGTACGGGAAACACACGGAGCATCAGGTCGACGGTCTCGCGGATGGCCCAGGCGTGGCCGTACGGACCGAAGTAGCGCACGCCCTTCTTCTTGGCGCCGCGCATGACCTGCACGCGCGGGAATTCCTCGTTCAGTGTGACCGCGAGATACGGATAGCTCTTGTCGTCGCGGTACTTGACGTTGAATCGGGGGTCGTACTCCTTGATCCAGGAGTACTCCAGCTGGAGCGCCTCGACCTCGGTGGACACCACGGTCCACTCGACGGAGGCGGCCGTGGTGACCATCGTGCGGGTGCGCGGGTGGAGATTCGCCAGGTCCTGGAAGTAGCTGGACAGCCGGGGGCGCAGGCTCTTGGCCTTCCCGACGTAGATCACCCGGCGGTGATCGTCGCGGAATTTGTAGACCCCCGGGGAGTCGGGGATCTGTCCCGGCTTGGGGCGGTAGCTGGAGGGGTCGGCCATGTCCTCCACCCTACTTGCGGGCACCGACAGTGTGGCCGCGTCAGGTGTCCTCAGGCGCCGGGGCCCGCGACGAGCCGGCCGTCCTTCGCGCTGATCGGCACCTCGGGCAGCGGTACCGTCGCCGGGCCCTTTGTCGCCCTGCCCGTCGTGACGTCGAACCGGCTGCCGTGGCAGGGACAGTTGCCCTCGGTGCCCTCCACCTTGTCCAGCACACAGCCCGCGTGGGTGCACTGCGCGCTGAAGGCCTTGTACTGGCCCTCGGCGGGACAGCTCACCACCAGTCGCTGCTCGCGGTAGAGCTTCACACCGCCGACCGGCACCGCGTCGGCCGCGCCGAGGTCCACGGGGGCGGTGGGGGTGGGCTCCTCGGCGTGGCCCAGCTTCGACTCGGTGGAGCAGGCGGCCACACCGGCACCGGCCGCACCGGCGAGTGCGACGCCCTTCAGGACGGTACGACGGGGGGTGGGCCGGGCGGGCATGGTGTCTCCACTGGTCAGAAGGCTGGCGCTGCCTCCGACCCTACCGGTGGCGATTGGGCCGCCTTCCCCGGGAGCCGGGAGCGGCGCCGGCGCCCGGCCGTCATCTGCTTCCGCACCGGCGCTCAGCCTCTCTATGAGGCCGAGGCGCGGCGGGGGGAGGTGTCGGGGTCGCCCGGGTCTTCGGCTGCGGCTGCGGCCTCGGTACGGAAGCGGAGGACGGCGGCCGGGAGGGCGAGGGGGACGGCGGCTGGGGAGCGCCGGCCGCGCGGGACGGCGGCGGCAGGAAGCCCGTGCGGGTGAAGTACGCGACATAGGTACGGAAGAGCTGTTCGTCGATGTCTGGGCAGCCGATCCCGGTGCCCTCCAGCGCACGCCGGGTCTCCTCCGCGTCGAAGATCACGCTCCCCTCCGAGCCCCCGCCCCTCGTCTCGGCGGCCATGGCCGGGAGCAGCGGGAAGGCGGCGTTGCCGGGATCCGCCTCGGTGGCGGCGAGCCAGTCGGCGGCCGGGACGTCCCGGAGGGTGTGACCGAGTGCCCGCAGGCGCGCCACGGCGGTGTCCATGCGCAGCGTGCGCTCCCCCGCGAGGTGGAACGTCCGCCCCGCCGCGCCCGGTTGGCGGGAGAGCTCCACCACGGCGGCGCTGACGTAGTCCACCGGTACGAGGTCGAAGGCCGTGTCGACGTCCGACGGGGCCACGCCCGCCTGGAGGCAGCCCTTCAGCAGCAGCCACATGAAGTCGCCCGTCTGGCAGACGCCGGTGGTCGACTCGCCGGTGATCCGGGTGGGCCGGTAGACGGAGACGGGCAGCCCGCGGGCGCGGGCGGCCTCGGCGAGCCGCTCCGCGGCCCATTTGCTGCGCGTATAGCCGTGTTCGAGCGCGGCGACCGGTCCGGTCGGCTCCTGCGGCCGTACGGGGCGGGCCGGCCCCTCGCCGGCGCCGTACGCGCTCTCGGCCGCGCCGCCCCCGTACACACCGACGGTGGAGATGTGGTGGACGGGCACGGTGCGGTGGAGGGCGGCCAGCCGCAGGATCTCCTGCGTGCCGTACACATTGGCGTCTCTCAACTGCTCGTAGGAGAAGACCAGGTTGACGGCGGCTCCGCAGTGGTAGACGGCGTCGACGGTGCGGGCGAGGCGGTCGAAGCCGGCCACCGGGAGGCCCAGTCGTGGCCGGGCCAGATCGCCCGTGACGACGGTGACACGGTGGTCGGTGGACGGGTCCGTGAGGCCGTACGACTCCAGGGCCGTACGCAGCCGTTTCTCGGCGTTCAGCTGGTCGCTGCCGCGCACCAGGCAGTGCACGGTGGCGTCGGTCCGGCGCAGCAGCTCCCTCAGCAGGAAGGCGCCGAGGAAGCCGGTAGCCCCGGTGAGGAGGACGTGCCGCGGGTCGGGGACGACGGTGCGGACCTCGTCGGCGGCAACGATGTCGGGGGCGAGCCTGATGTCGTCGGTGAGGTCGGGGGCGGCCTCCGTACGTCCTCCTACGGAGGCGGCGTCCACCAGTGCGGCGAGGCCCGCGACGGTCGGTGAGGTGAAGACCGAACGGAGCGGGAGCGTGACGTCCAGCTCCTCCCGGAGCGCGAGGACGAGGCGGGTCGCCAGCAGGGAATCGCCGCCGAGCGCGAAGAAGTCGTCGTGGGTGCCGATGGTGCCGGCGCCGAGCAGCGCCGACCACAGATGGGCGATCCGCTCCTGGGTGGCCGTACGGGAGCCGTCGGCGGCCGGGCCGGTGTCCCACGCGCCGTGGCCGGCGCGTTCGGCGAGCATGGCGCGGTCGACCTTGCCGCTCGGGGTGAGCGGGAAGCGGTCGACCGGGAGACAGCGGGCCGGGACCAGCGGGCCGGGCAGCCGGGCGCGCAGCCGCCGCCGTATCTCCTCGGGACCGGCCGCGTCCGGGTCACCCGCGATGTAGAAGGCGAGGAGCCGCTTGCCGGCCCCCGGGTCGAGGTCCTGGGCGACGACCGCCGCGTCGGCCACGCCGGGCTGGGCGCGTACGGCGGCCTCGACCTCGCCGGTCTCCACCCGGTGGCCCCGGATCTTGACCTGGCCGTCGCTCCGGCCGATGTACTGGATCCGGCCGTCGGGGAGCAGCCGGGCGAGGTCGCCGGTGCGGTAGAAGCGGCTCCCCGGCGGCGTGCCCGTGCCGGGAGCGCCGCTCGTTCCGGGGTCCGTGCCCGTGACCGTGCCGGGAGCGGCGCCCGTGCCGGGGATCGTGCCGGGCACGAACTTCTCGGCCGTCAGCTCCGGTCGTCCCGCGTAGCCCCGCGCGATCACCGGCCCGCCGACGCAGATCTCCCCCACGGCGCCCGCCGGCACGGGCCGCAGCCGCTCGTCGAGCAGCAGGACGGTCGCGCCGTCGACGGGGCGTCCGATGCTCGGCAGATCGGGCCAGGCGGCCGGGTCGGGGCCCAGCCGTTCCGCCGTCACGACGTGGGTCTCGGAGGGGCCGTACTGGTTCTCCAGCGTGGCGGAGGTGAGCGAGCCGAAGAACTGCCGCAGGGCGGGGGTGACATGGAGCTGTTCGCCCGCCGTGAGGACCTCTTTGAGAGAGTCGCAGCGGCGGTCGGTGGCGCACGCGTACTCCACCAGTTGCTGCAACGCGACGAACGGCAGGAACAGCCGCTCGATCCGTTCCGACCCGATCAGGTCGAGCAGTTGGTGCGGGTCTCTGCGGACGTGTTCGTCCACGAGGACGAGCGCGCCCCCCGCCGCCCAGGTGGCGAAGATCTCCTGGAACGCGACATCGAAACCGAGGGGCGCGAACTGAAGCGTGCGCGCCCCCTCTGCCGGGTCCCGCCCGGTCTCCGACCGTCGGCGCTGCCACTCGATGAGGTTGGCGAGCGGGCCGTGTCCCATGGCGACGCCCTTGGGCCGCCCCGTCGAACCGGAGGTGTAGATGACGTACACGAGATCGTCGGGCCCCACCGGGACGACGGGGCCGGTGCCGTCGCCAAGCCCCGGCACATCCGGCACATCCGGCAGGGCGTCGAGGAGCAGCGCCTCGACACCGGCGGGCAGTTCGGCCGGCCGGCACCCGCGCTGCGTGAGCAGGACGTCGATCCCGCTGTCCCGCACCGTGAACGCGATCCGCTCCGCCGGATGCTCCGGGTCGATCGGCACACAGCTGCCGCCCGCCTTCAGCACCCCGAGGACGGCCACCGGCAGGTCCGCGGTCCGCTCCACGCAGACGCCGACGGGGCGGCGTGCGGCGCCCCGCGCCACCAGCAGTGCGGCGACCCGGCCGGCGGCGGCGTCCAGCTCCGCGTACGACAGGGTCCGCCCGCCCGCGACGACGGCGGGCGCGTCCGGTGTCAGCCGGGCGGAGCGCGCGAACGCCTCGTGCACGAGGGGGACTTCGGGGGGCGGCGGCGCGCCGTGGGCCCACTCGGTGAGCATCCGCCGTTCGTCGTCGGCCGGCATGACGGCCAGGTCCCCGAGCGCGGTCCCGGGCCGGGCGACGGCGTCGGCGAGGAGCGTACGGAAACGGGCGGCCAGGCTGTCGACCGTCGTACGGTCGAAGAGGTCGGCCGAGTACTCCCACAGCCCGCGGTATCCGTCCCCGTCGGGTATCAGATGCAGGAAGACGTCGTACTTGGCCGTCCCGGCGTGCACCTGGACGCGCTCGGCGGCGACGCCGGGCAGCGAGAGCGCCGACGGGGGCGCGTCGTCGACCGCGAACACCACCTGGAACAGCGGGAACCGGCTCAGCGTGCGCTCGACGCCCAGCTCGCGCACCAGATGGCTGTACGGCACGTCCTTGTGCCGGACCGTCGACCGGACCTGATGCTTCATCTCGCCGACCAGGTCGGTGAACGACCGGTCGTGACGCGGCCGTCCGCGCAGCGGCAGCACGTCCGTGAGACAGGCGATGAGATCCTCGGTCTCCGGCTCGTCGCGGCGCGACACCGGCGTACCGATGACGAGGTCGTCCTGGCCGGTGTGCCGGCCGATCAGCGCGGTCAGCGCGGCGGCCAGCACGACGAAGCGTGTCGTCCGCAGCCGGGCGGCGAGGCCGCGTATCAGCGCGCCCGTGGCGGCGTCGACGCGGAACTCGACCTGGCCGCCGTGGTGGCTGAGGGCCGGTGGGCGGGGGCGGTCGGCCGGGAAGGACGACTCGTCGGGCGCGCCGGCCAGTTCGGCCCGCCAGTGTTCGACCAGCCGCGCGCGGTACTCGCCGCCGGTGCTCCGCTGGCGTTGGGCGTACGGCCCCGACTGGACGGGCAGTTCGGGCAGCCGGGGGCTCCGGCCCGCCACCTCGGCGTTGTACAGCTCGCTGAACTCCTGGTCGAGGAGGCTGAAGCACCAGCCGTCGATCACGGCGTGGTGGATCGCGACGGCCAGGACGGACTCCTCGTCCGCGCCGGGAGCGCCGTCGGCGGTCACCAGCAACGTGGCTTTCAGCAGCGGCGGTTCGGCCAGGTCCGTCTGCCGGGTGACGGCCTCCCTGAGCGCCTTCTCCCGCTGGTCCGCCGTGACACGCCGTACGTCGACGGGGACCCGCATCGGCGGGAGGACGATCTGCCGGGGAACGCCGTCCATCAGGGTCAGCCGACTGCGCAGCGCCTCGTGCCGGGCCACGATGCCGGTCAGTGCCGACTCGACGGCAACGATGTCGAGGCGTCCGCGCAGTCGGTGGACCCACGACTCCAGATAGCGCGAGGTGCCTTGCTGATACTGGTCGTTGAGCCAGATCGACTCCTGCTCGAACGACATCGGGTAGGTGCGCGGTTCCATCGCTTCTCGCTTCGTGGTGCGAACGACTGGGACGGACCTCTGGGGGGTGGCGGCTGAGGCCGGTGCGGCGATATTCAGACACCGATCATGCGTCTATCGGCCCGGTGGGTCCAACAGAGCGACGATGTCGATCTTTCCGTTGGGGGTCCGGGGGAAGGACCGGAGCCGCCGGACCTCGTCCGGCACCTGGGCGCGCGGCAGTACGGCGGCGAGCGATTTCCGTACGGTGTCCGGCTCCGGTACGGCGCCGTCCGCCGCGGTGTCGGCCGCGCTGTCCGCCGCGTCGTCGGCGTCAACGGTGCCAACCGCGCCGTCCGTCCCGTCGAGCGGCTGCGCGGTGTAGAACAGCGCGAGCCGTTCGTACGCACCGCTCTCACCGGCTACGGGAAGCACGGCGCACTCCCGTACGCCCGGCAGACGCAGGGCCGCGGCCTCCGTCTCGGCGGGCTCGACGCGATGCCCGGAGATCTTGATCTGCCGGTCGGCGCGGCCGTGGAAGTGCAGTGTGCCGTGGCTGTCGAGCCGGCCCAGATCACCGGTGCGGTAGATCCTCAGGGGACCGGTGCCGGGGTCGAATGTGGTGAAACTCATCCCCGTGGCGCGCTCGTTGTTGAGATAGCCGTCGGCCAGGCCCTCCCCGGAGACACAGATCTCGCCGAGCGCGCCGGGCAGGACCTCGGTGTCGCCGTCGAGGACATGAATGGCGGTGCCGGGGACCGGTGTGCCGAGCGGGATGCCGTACTCGGCCTCGCAGTCGGCCGGTCGGATCCGGTGGGTGGTGACGAAGACACAGCACTCGACCGGGCCGTAACCGTTGAGCAGGGTGATTCCCGGGTGGCGGGCGAGGAAGGCCCTGACGTGCGGGGCGGAGAGCCGCTCGCCGCCGGTGAAGACCTGGCGCAGTCCGGTGAAGCAGTCGGGGTCCTCGTCCACGAAGAGGTTGAAGAGGGCGGCGGTGAGCCAGACGGTGTCGAGGCCGGTGGATTCGACGAGTTCGGCCAGGTCGTCGGGGAGGAAGTAGTCGCCGTCGACGAGCACGACCGTGCCGCCAGTGGTCAGCATGCTCCACAGTTCGAGGGTGAGCGCGTCCCAGGAGACGGGTGCGGCCTGGGGCATCACGCGGCCGGGGCCGAAGGCGGCGAAGCTGTCCGGGCCGAACAGCCGGGTGGTGGCACGGTGCGGCGAGAGAACTCCCTTGGGGGTGCCGGTGGTGCCCGAGGTGAAGAACACGGTGGCGGGCGCGGCCCCGTCCGCCCCGTCCTGATCGGGCGTGGGTCCCGGGGCCGGGTCCGGGGCCCGTCCGGCCGCCTCGCTCAACTCCTCGGCGGGCGGCGCCCATACGGCGCGGCCGTCGGCGTCCTGTGCGCGCGACGGGCCCACGACGACCGGCGGCGCGAGCATGTCGAGCACGGTCCGCAGGCGGTCGGCGGGCAGTTTCGGGTCCAGCGCCGCGTAGGCGGCGCCGCGTTTGAGTACGGCGAGGAGCACGGCCACCAGTTGGGGCGAGCGTGGCAGCAGTACGGGCACGAGCTGCCCGGGGTCCACCCCGAGCGCGCCGAGCCGTACGGCGTACGCCTCCGCCGCCAGGTCGAGCGTCCGGTAGCTGACGGACCGGCCCGCGAAGACGAGTGCGGTGGCGTCCGGCCGGAGCCGGGCCTGCCGCGCGACGGCCTCGTGGATGAGCCGCGCGCCGGACGTGCGCGGCATGGGGGACATGCGGGACATGGGAAGTCGGTCTCCGTCCCCGTCAGACGGCTTCGCCGTGGGCGATCACGGCGGCTTGGAAGTCGGCGACCGTCTCGCTGTCGAAGACCGTGTCGGGAGAGACCCGGATGCCCAGCTCTCTCTTGACCCGGGTGCATATGCGTACCGCTTGGAGGGATGTGCCGCCGAAGTCGTAGAAGCTGTCGGAGGGCTTCAACTCATCGGCTCCGAGGACCTCTGCCATGATCCGGACGACGGAAGCGCTGTCGCCACGCTGCTGCTCGGACACCTTCATCTCTCATCCTGCCGATTGATGGAAGGTGACCATTCTGACCCAGATCCCGCGCATACGTTCGGCCGAGGCGCCCCGGGGGACGCCCCGGCCGAACCGGTGTCAGGCCTTCCGGGACCGGGCCGCCGTCTTGGTGGCGGCGGTCTTCGTGGCCGCGGTCTTCTTCGCCGACGTTTTGGCGGCCGTCTTGCCGGCCGTCTTGCCGGCCGCCCTGGCCGCCGTCTTACGGGCCGGTGACTTCGCCCGGCCCGAGGGAGCCGCGTCACTGATCCGCTCCGCGTCGAGGATCTCCCGCAGGAACTTCCCGGTGTGGCTGGTCGCGACCCCGGCCACCTCCTCCGGTGTGCCCTCGGCGACGACGAGCCCGCCGCCGTTGCCACCCTCGGGACCCATGTCGACGACCCAGTCGGCCGTCTTGATGACGTCCAGGTTGTGCTCGATGACGATCACCGTGTTGCCCTTGTCGACCAGCCCCGACAGCACGTTGATCAGCTTGCTGATGTCGTCGAAGTGCAGCCCGGTGGTGGGCTCGTCCAGCACGTAGACCGTGCGGCCCGTGGAGCGCTTCTGAAGCTCGCTGGCCAGCTTCACGCGCTGCGCCTCGCCGCCGGAGAGGGTCGGCGCGGACTGTCCGAGCCGCACATAGCCGAGGCCCACCTCGTTGAGCGTCTTGAGGTGGCGCGAGATCGTCGGGACGGCCTCGAAGAAGTCGAGTCCCTCCTCGATGGGCATGTCCAGCACCTCGGCGATGGACTTGCCCTTGTAGTGGACCTCCAGGGTCTCCCGGTTGTAGCGCGCGCCGTGGCAGACCTCGCACGGCACGTACACGTCCGGCAGGAAGTTCATCTCGATCTTGATCGTGCCGTCGCCCGCGCAGTTCTCACAGCGTCCGCCCTTGACGTTGAAGGAGAAGCGCCCGGGGAGATAGCCGCGGACCTTCGCCTCCATCGTCTCGGCGAAGAGCTTGCGCACATGGTCGAACACCCCGGTGTACGTGGCCGGGTTGGACCGCGGTGTGCGGCCGATGGGCGACTGGTCGACATGCACGACCTTGTCGACCTGGTCGTCCCCGTCTACCCGGGTGTGCCGCCCCGGCACCGACTTGGCGCCGTTCAGCTCGCGGGCCAGGTGTGTGTAGAGGATGTCGTTGACCAGGGTCGACTTGCCGGATCCGGAGACACCCGTGACGGCGGTGAACAGGCCGAGCGGGAAGGACACGTCGATGTCCCGCAGGTTGTTCTCCCGCGCGCCGTGCACCGTGAGCTTCCGGCCGGGGTCGCCCGGCCTGCGGACGTCCGGCGTCGGGATGGCCTTCTTGCGGGCCAGATACTGCCCGGTGATGGACTCCTCGTTGTCCAGGAGCTCCTTCAACGTCCCGGAGTGGACGACCTTGCCGCCGTGTTCGCCCGCGCCGGGGCCGATGTCGACGATCCAGTCGGCCACCTTGATGGTGTCCTCGTCGTGCTCCACCACGATCAGGGTGTTGCCCATGTCGCGCAGCCGGATGAGGGTTTCGATCAGCCGGTGGTTGTCGCGCTGGTGCAGGCCGATGGACGGCTCGTCCAGCACGTAGAGCACGCCGACCAGCCCGGAGCCGATCTGGGTGGCGAGCCGGATGCGCTGCGCCTCGCCGCCGGAGAGGGTGCCGGCCGCGCGGTTGAGCGAGAGATAGTCCAGGCCGACGTCGACCAGGAACCTCAGCCGCTCGTTGACCTCCTTGAGGACGCGCTCGGCGATCTTCTTGTCCCGCGCGTTCAGCGTCATCTGGCCGAGGAAGTCGGCGCACTCGCTGATCGACATCGCGGAGATGTCGGCGATGGACCTGTCCATGACCGTGACGGCGAGGACGAGCGGCTTGAGCCGGGTGCCGTGGCACGTGGGGCAGGGCACCTCGCGCATGTAGCCCTCGAAGCGCTCCCTGCTGGTGTCGCTCTCCGCCTCGGAGTGCCGCCGCTTGACGAAGGAGACGGCGCCTTCGAAGGACGGGGTCGTGTACGCCCGCTCGCGGCCGTACCTGTTCCTGTACCGCACCTCGACCTGGGTCTTGTGGCCGTACAGCAGGGCTTTCTTGGCACGCTGCGGCAGCCCGGCCCACGGGATGTCCGTACGGAAGCCGACGGACTCGGCCAGTCCGCCGATGAGCCGGCCGAAGTACTCCCGTGTGTGGCCGTGCGACCACGGGTGGATGGCACCCTCGTCGAGCGACTTCTCCTCGTCGGGGACGATCAGCTCCGGGTCGACCTCCATACGGGTGCCGATGCCCGTGCAGTCGGGGCAGGCGCCGAAGGGTGAGTTGAAGGAGAAGGAGCGCGGCTCCAGCTCCTCGAAGGACAGGTCGTCGTACGGGCAGTACAGATGCTCCGAGTACATCCGCTCGCGCTCGGGGTCGTCCTCCGGGAGGTCGACGAAGTCGAGCACGACCATGCCGCCGGAGAGCCCCAGCGCGGTCTCGACCGAGTCGGTCAGCCGGCGCTTGGCGCTGCCCTTCACCGTGAGACGGTCGACGACCACCTCGATGGTGTGCTTCTCCTGCTTCTTGAGCTTCGGCGGCTCGCTCAGCTGGATGGTCTGCCCGTCGACGCGCGCCCGGCTGTACCCCTTGGTCTGGAGGTCGGCGAACAGGTCGACGAATTCACCCTTGCGCTCCCTGATCAGCGGCGACAGCACCTGGAAGCGGCTGCCCTCGGGCAGCTCCAGGACCTTGTCCACGATGGCCTGCGGCGACTGGCGGGTGATCGGCCGGCCGCACTCGGGGCAGTGCGGCTTGCCGATCCGGGCGAAGAGCAGCCGGAGGTAGTCGTAGACCTCGGTGATCGTGCCGACCGTCGAGCGGGGGTTGCGGGAGGTGGACTTCTGGTCGATGGAGACGGCCGGCGAGAGGCCTTCGATGAAGTCGACGTCCGGCTTGTCCATCTGACCGAGGAACTGCCGGGCGTACGAGGACAGCGACTCGACATAGCGACGCTGTCCCTCGGCGAAGATCGTGTCGAACGCGAGGGAGGACTTGCCCGACCCGGAGAGCCCGGTGAAGACGATCAGGGAGTCACGGGGAAGGTCGAGCGAGACGTTCTTGAGATTGTGTTCGCGAGCGCCACGGACGATGAGACGGTCGGCCACGCCGGTCCGCACCTTTCTAGAGAGAAGCAGGGGCGGAGCCCCCTTCCCAGAGTAATGGGGGTCGCCAGAGCGATGGACTGACTGAAGGAATGACCCGGGTCACTGGGGCACCGGGTTGCGAGGGCTCCTTACCAGGATGCCTCCGCCGAGCTTATAGCACGCGCATTCGATTTACGGCTGCTTGTCGCTGCCTTCACCCGAAGGAGTGGTGGGACTATCGTCGCCCTCATGCTTGATCATGTGCGCGACCTGGAATCCCTGCGTGAAGCGACCGAGCGGCTTCTCTCCGCGGCCGCCCGACTGGACAACGCCTCCGTGGCCGAGCCGTCACGGCTGCCGGGCTGGAGCCGTGGCCATGTACTGGCTCATCTGGCCAGGAACGCCGACGCGCTCGTCAATGTGCTCGAAGGCCGGCCCATGTACCCGGACGCCGTCACCCGGGACACCGACATCGAGCGGGACGCCCCGCGCCCCCTGGACGCCCAGGTCGCGGACGTACGCGCCACCGCCGAGCGCTTCCTGCGGGTGGCGGCCGTCCCCGCCGACTGGGCACGCACGGTCGCACTCCGTAACGGTGTGACGGATGTCGCCGCCCGGGTCCCGTTCCGCAGGCTCGTAGAAGTCCAGCTGCACCACGTCGACCTCGGCATCGGCCTGGAACTCGAAGATCTCCCCGACGACTTCGTCGAACGCGAGACCGACTTCCTGACCGAGCGCTTCGCCGGGCACGCCGACGTACCCCCGCTCGCCCTGACCTCCCCCGACGGACGGACCTGGCGCACCGGCCGCGCCGACGGCACTCCGGCCACCGTCACGGGCCCGGCGGCCGACCTCATGGGCTGGCTCGCCGGCCGCCGCGACGGATCGGCGCTGAGCACATCGGACTCCTCGCTGCCCGTACTGCCTCCGCTATAGGCTGAGTCGTATGACATACAGCGGAGCCGTGAAGATCGACGGACCGGCCGATGTGCACGAGTTGACCGACCTGATGATCTCCAAGGTCGCCGTCGGCGCGATGAACAACAACGCCTATCTGCTGCGCTGCCGGGCCACCGGGCAGCAGCTGCTGATCGACGCGGCCAACGACGCGGCGACGCTCCTGACGCTGATCGGTGACGACGGCATCGTGTCCGTCGTCACCACCCACCGGCACGGGGACCACTGGCAGGCGCTGGCCGAGGTCGTGGCCGCCACCGGCGCCGTGACCTACGCCGGGCGGTACGACGCCGAGGGGATCCCCGTCCCGACCGACGTGCCGGTCGAGGACGGCGACACGATCGGGTTCGGCCGGATCGAGCTGACCGCGCGCCATCTCGTCGGCCACACCCCGGGCTCGATCGCCCTGGTCTACGACGACCCGCACGGCCACCCGCACCTCTTCACGGGCGACTGCCTCTTCCCCGGCGGCGTGGGCAACACGCACCAGGACCCGGCCGCCTTCGCCAGTCTGATCAACGACGTCGAGACGAAGCTCTTCGACCGGCTGCCGGACGAGACCTGGGTCTATCCCGGCCACGGCGACGACACCACGCTCGGCGCCGAGCGCCCGCAGCTGCCCGTCTGGCGCGAGCGCGGCTGGTAGCGGGCGTCGGCGGGGCCCGGAAAACCGGCTGCGCCCCGTTCGGCGCGCTCATTACGCTCCGCCGTATGCAGCCGCCGACGTATCCCCCGAAGCCCCGCCCCGGCGACCGGATCGCCGTGCTCTCCCCCTCGTCCGGGCTGCCGGGTCTGCTCCCGCTGCCGTACGAACTCGGCCTGACCCGGCTGGAGAAGGACTTCGGCCTGGTGCCGGTGGAGTATCCGACCACCCGGAAGATGGGCTCGACACCGCGCGAGCGGGCCGACGACATCCACGCCGCCTTCGCCGATCCGACGATCAGAGCCGTCATCGCGAGCATCGGCGGCGACGACCAGATCACCGTTCTGCCGCTGCTGGACCGCGAGTTGATCCGCGCCCATCCCAAGCCGTTCTTCGGCTGGAGCGACAACACCAATCTGCTGGCCTATCTGTGGAACACCGGGATCGTCGCCTTCCACGGCGGCAGCGTGATGTGCGAGCTGGGCCGGCCCGGCGCGATGGATCCTCTTACGGAGGCGTCGCTGCGCGCCGCGCTCTTCACCTCGGGGCCGTACGAACTCACCCCCGCCACACGCTTTCGCGACACCGACCGCGACTGGGCCGACCCGGAGACCTTCCGCTCGGAGCCGCAGACCCAGCCGGGCACGGGATGGACGCTGCACGGGCCGCGGCGGGTGGTGGAGGGCCGGACCTGGGGCGGAAATCTGGAGACCCTGTCCGGGCTGCTCACGGCGGACCGCGAGATCCAGCACGACCTCTGCGCGTACGACGGCTGTGTGCTGCTGCTGGAGACCTCGGAGGAACTGCCGGACGCCGACGAGGTCTTCCGGATGCTGTGGGACATGGGCGAGCGCGGGCTGCTGCGGCGCTTCCCCGCGCTGCTGATGGGACGGCCCAAGACCTGGTCCCTGGACCGGCGGAACAGCCCGGAGCAGTCGGCGCGCTACGCGCGGGACCAGCGCGCGGCGGTGGTGCGGGCACTGGACATCTACGCCCCCGACACGATGGCCGTCCTGGACGTGGACTTCGGGCACACGGATCCGCAGTTGGTCATTCCCCACGGCGGTACGGCGCGGGTGGACGGACCGGCGCGGCGCGTCACCGTCACCTACTGAACCGCGGGGGCCGGCCGGCGTACGGACGGGACCGGGGCGAGCGGCTGGCAGCCACTCGCCCCGGTCCGGGTGTCTCGTACTCGCGTCCCGTACGTCGTGTCCCGTACGAGGGGCGCGGTCAGGCCTCGATGTCGGCCTTGCCCTCGCTGTTCTTGCCCTCGACCTTGCCCTCGGCCTCCTCGCGCTCCGACTGCTTCCTGGAGGCGATCAGACTGGTGATCGTGGTGATGATCAGCACACCGCAGATGACGGCGAGCGAGAACGAGATGGAGATCTCCGGGACATGCACCCCGTTCTCGTGCAGTGCGTGCAGCACCAGCTTGACGCCGATGAAGCCGAGGATCACCGACAGGCCGTAACTGAGGTGGACCAGCTTCTTGAGCAGGCCGCCGATCAGGAAGTACAGCTGCCGCAGACCCATCAGCGCGAAGGCGTTGGCGGTGAAGACGATGTACGGGTCCTGGGTCAGACCGAAGATCGCCGGGATCGAGTCCAGTGCGAACAGCACATCGGTGGTGCCGATGGCGATCATGACCACCATGAGCGGGGTCAGGATGCGCTTGCCGTTGTTCTGGATGAAGAGCTTCGTGCCGTGGTACCTGTCGGCGACGCCGAAGCGCTTCTGGACCGACTTCAGCAGGCGATTGTCCTCGATCTCCTCCTCTTCCTCACCGGCGCGCGCCTCCTGGATGAGCTTCCAGGCGGTGTAGATCAGGAACGCCCCGAAGATGTAGAAGACCCACGAGAAGGTGCCGATGATCGCCGCACCGGCCGCGATGAAGATGGCACGCAGAACAAGGGCGATGAGCACACCGACGAGCAGCACCCGCTGCTGGAGGTGTGAGGGCACCGAGAACTTCGCCATGATCAGGATGAAGACGAAGAGATTGTCGACACTGAGCGACTTCTCGGTGATGAATCCGGCGAAGAACTCGCCCGATGCCTGGCTGTTGCCGAAGATCAGCAGGCCGATGCCGAAGAGTACGGCGAGAACGATCCAGACGATCGTCCAAATACCGGCTTCCTTGATCGACACGTCATGGGGCTTGCGCCCGATGAGGAAGTCGACCGCGATCAGGGCACACAGACCAAGAATGGTCAGGGCCCACAAAGTCCATGAAACGTCCACTGCGCCTCCGGCGTCGTACGGCTACTGATCAGCGTCGTCGCTGCCGGAGGTCTCTTCCACCCGAGCGTCTCATCTGCGCCGGCGGGCCGACGCCCCGGGACCGATGGCGGTCCGTATTGACGGGTACGTCGCGGTGCGGGAGTACTCCCCTCCGTTCAATGGAGAGTACAGGAAACACCAAGAAAAGGTAAAGTCCCGGTTCAAGCGGTTGCCAAGGTGCAGGTCAGCTGCCATGTGGCCGGCTACGGGTGGATCAACGGCGCCAGGCGCGCCGCGCCTCGGCGACCCGGTCGAGCACCTGCCGGAGTATCTGGCTGCCCGGGGGCATCGTCAGCGGTTCGAACGTCCACGCGTGCCCGACCCACGGGTCGGCGAGGTGGTCGTCGGCGACCGGTGTGATCCGCAGCAGCGAGCGCCAGAGCGGGTCCAGCACAGGGCCGTACGCGCTCGCGTCCTCGCGGTCGGCGACCATCATCAGATGGACACCGACGGCCGGGCCCTCGTCGGCGAGATAGCGCAGCTGGGTGACCGCCCGGTCGTCGAACCCGTGCGGGAAGTCGTTGACGATGAGCAACTGCTCGCCGGTGTCGAGATCGGGTGGCAGCGAGTCGGCCGCGCCGCCCCTGATGGCCATCTGCACGAGGTCCACCCGCTGGGTGAGCTTCGCGAGCGCGGCGGAGACACCCGCGGCGCCGCGCGCCGGTGGCTGGTTCAGCACGCCCGCGGCGACCAGCGGGGCGAGGGACATGGCTGCCGAGCCCGCGGCGTCGATCACATGCACGGTGAACTCGCCCGGCGGGTACGCCGCGAGGAGGCGTGCGGCATGACTCACCGCGTTGTCCACGGCGAGTGCGCGCAGCTGCCCCTCGTCCAGCATCAGGGCGGCCTCCGAGCCCGACCGGCCGCTGTCGATCCACAGGCCGCGCTCCAACGGGAGCCTGACCAGCATCGGGATCCGCAGGTCGGTGCGCTCGGGCAGATGGAGATCGCCGAGGCGCAGCGCCATCGGGTTGTCCATCGGGACGCGGTAGGCGTGCCAGACGGGGTTGTCCCAGCGGGCGTACGCGGGCGGCAGGGCGGGCTCGACGACCGCGGACTCGGCGGCGAGCTGGCCGAGGTCCCGGTCGAGGGCCTCCCGGGCCTGGTCGGTGAGCTGGTCGCGCTTGGCGCGGGCCACCTCGCGGGCCCTGTCACCGGTGCCGCCGATCCTGCTGCGCGGGTCCGACAGCACCCGGTCCAGCTCCTGATCCATGCGGGACTCGGCGAAGTCGACGGCGCTGCGGTACGCGGCGGTGGCGCGGGCCAGGTCCTCGAACATGCCCCACACCTGGTTGTACAGGCGCTCCTCCATGGACCAGCCGGTCGCGTCGCCCGCGACCGGGCGGGGCGCCTGACCGGGCTGTGCCGGAGGGGCGGCGGGCGGCGGCGGGGTGGGCGGAGCCGTGGTCTGCCGGCGCGGATGCGTGTAGTTGACCCGGCCGCCCGCGGTGCCTCCGTGGGAGGCGGCGGCGGGCTGCTGGCCCTGGCCGTCCGCCGGACCGGCGGGCTGCTGGCCGGGAGTGCCCGGCAACTGGTGCGGCGTCGCGCCGGTGCCGGCGCCCGCGGCGCCCCCGGCGCCCCCCGCGGTCTGGCCCGGCTGGGTGGCCGTGGCGGACCGGTCGGAGCGGACACGTACGCCGTCCGGTGTGCCGGTCAGCGGCGTCTGGATCGCGCTGGCCATGTGCCGGGCCACCGTCTCCTGGATCCCGGCGGCGAACTCGACGGCCCCCGGCAGGCCCTGGTCGCCGAACAGCTCGGCGAGCCCGCCCGCGTACCCCTGGCCGACGGCGCGGACCTTCCAGGCCCCCTGCCTGCGGTACAGCTCCAGGGCGACGACGGCGGACTCCGCCTCGAGGCCGGTGATGGTGAAGCTGGCGATCTCGGTGCCGTCGGTGGCGGTGACGGCCGCGAACGGGGCCGCCGTGGTGCCGAACCTGGTCGGTCCGCCGACGCCTTCGGGGAGCGCGAGCAGGACGTGCACCAGATGCGCGCGGTCCGGTACGGCCCCCAGGTCGACATGGAAGCGCAGCCCGGCGGCGGCCTGCCGGGACACCTCGATGCCGGGCAGCGTGGGTGAACCGGGGTGGGCGATCCACTCGACGCCGAGGACCGTGCCGCGGTCGTCGCCGAGGGTGGCGCACGCCAGGACCGGTGCTCCGGCAGTCACCCGGATCTCCAGTCGGCTGTGTGGCAAGGGATGGTTCTGCCCCCGGACCAGCTCGGCCGTCATCGCCTCTGTCCCCTCGTCGGTCCCGCTTCGGTGCCCCGTAGTGATGTCGTTCTGTGGTGCCGTGCCCGAACCGCCCGGTGAGACCGTTCGGCCGGTGCTGGATGCTGCTGGGTGGTGCGGATGGCGCTGCCCGGTGCCTGGTGCCTGGTGAGACTGTCTGTCGACAAGCCCTGGGCAAGCGGTGCAGCTCCCGGCGGCCTTGCCTCCGGGAGCTGCGCTTGCGCTGGCGGGAGCCGTGCCTACAGGTGCGGCAGGATCGCCGGCATCAGGTCCTGGAACGTCCGGCCGTTGGCCGGGTTGCCCAGGGCGGTCATCTGCCAGCCGGCGCCGGCGCGGTGCACCTTGGCCATGATCTGCGCGGTGTACTGACCGCCGCCGTCGAGCGTGTAGCGGGCGAGTTCGTCGCCGTTGGTCTCGTCGACGATGCGGCAGAAGGCGTTCTGCACCTCCTGGAACGTCTGGCCGGTGAACGAGTTCACCGTGAAGACGATCTGGTCGATGTGCACCGGGACCCGCTGGAGGTCGACGAGGATCGCCTCGTCGTCGCCGCCCTGTCCGGCGCCGCCCACGAGGTTGTCACCGGTGTGCCGCACCGAGCCGTCGTCGCTGACGAGGTGGCGGAAGAAGACCACGTCGACCGGCTGCTTGTCGGCGAAGAGCACCGCCGAGGCGTCCAGGTCGATCTCACGGGTGCGCGACCCGAACAGGCCGCGACGCGGGGCGGCTTGCCAGCCGAGCCCCATGCGTACCGCGGTCAGGGTGCCGCCGCCCCTCTTCTCCAGGCTGATGGCCTGCCCCTTGGTCAGGTTGACCCCAGGGCCGCCGGCACTGCCCTTGGATACGTCGACCACGCGCTGTCCCCTCTCGGAAGTTCCCCCGCAACCGTCCATGTGTGCGGTTGTCCCGTACCCTACGCAGTCGCACTGACAGCGCAGGAGACTTCGGCCGTTTTTGTGTCGGTCTTGCAACACACCAGGTACGGCGCCGTCAGGCCAGCCCCACTTCCCTCATCTGCCGCAGCTCCTTCTTCAGTTCGCCCACCTCGTCACGCAGCCGCGCGGCCACCTCGAATTGCAGATCGGCCGCCGCCGCACGCATGCGTTCGGTCATCTCCTCGATGATTCCGGCCAGTTCGGCCGCGGGCCGGTCGGTGACCACCGCGCCCTGCTTGCCCGCCGGGCCCGACCGGGAGAGGGACGGCACCGGGGCCTTCGCCTGCTTGCCCTCCTTGCCCTGGCGGTAGCCCGTGCCGAGCAGTTGCTCGGTGTCGACCTCCTCGCGCGCGATGGTCGCCACGATGTCGTTGATCTTCTTGCGCAGCGGCTGCGGGTCGAGTCCCCGCTCGGTGTTGTACGCGATCTGCTTCTCACGGCGGCGGTTGGTCTCGTCGATGGCCTGCTCCATCGCCGGGGTGATCTTGTCCGCGTACATATGCACCTGGCCGGAGACGTTGCGCGCCGCGCGGCCGATCGTCTGGATCAGCGAGGTCCCCGAGCGCAGGAAGCCCTGCTTGTCGGCGTCGAGGATCGCCACGAGCGACACCTCGGGAAGGTCGAGACCCTCACGCAGGAGGTTGATGCCGACGAGGACGTCGTACTCCCCCGCGCGCAGTTCGCGCAGCAGCTCGATACGGCGCAGCGTGTCGACGTCGCTGTGCAGATAGCGGACCTGGACGCCCAGTTCGAGGAAGTAGTCGGTCAGGTCCTCGGCCATCTTCTTGGTGAGGGTGGTGACCAGGACGCGCTCGTCCTTCTCGGTGCGGGCGCGGATCTCGTGCACCAGGTCGTCGATCTGGCCCTCGGTGGGCTTGACGACGACCTCGGGGTCGATGAGCCCGGTGGGGCGGATGATCTGCTCCACGTACCCGTCGCCGCGCGAGAGTTCGTACTTGCCGGGCGTGGCCGACAGATAGACCGTCTGGCCGACGCGCTCCTGGAACTCCTCCCACTTCAGCGGGCGGTTGTCCAGCGCGGAGGGCAGCCGGAAGCCGTGGTCCACCAGGGTGCGCTTACGGGACGCGTCGCCTTCGTACATCGCGCCGATCTGCGGCACGGTGACATGCGACTCGTCGATGACCAGCAGGAAGTCCTCGGGAAAGTAGTCGAGGAGGGTGTTGGGCGCGGTGCCGGGCGAGCGGTCGTCGAAGTGCATCGAGTAGTTCTCGATTCCCGAGCAGGAACCGATCTGGCGCATCATCTCGATGTCGTACGTGGTGCGCATGCGCAGCCGCTGGGACTCCAGGAGCTTGCCCTGCCTGTCCAGCTCGGCCAGGCGCTCCTCCAGCTCGCGCTCGATGCCGTTGACGGCCTTCTCCATGCGCTCGGGCCCCGCCACGTAGTGGCTGGCCGGGAAGACGTACAGCTCCCGGTCCTCGCTGATGATCTCGCCGGTGAGCGGGTGGAGCGTGGACAGGGCCTCGATCTCGTCGCCGAACATCTCGATGCGCACGGCCAGTTCCTCGTAGACCGGGAAGATCTCGATGGTGTCGCCGCGGACGCGGAAGGTGCCGCGGGTGAACGCCATGTCGTTGCGCGTGTACTGGATGTCGACGAAGCGGCGCAGCAGCTGGTCGCGGTCGTACTCCTCGCCGACCTTCAGCGGCACCATCCGGTCCACGTACTCCTGGGGCGTACCGAGGCCGTAGATGCAGGAGACGGACGCGACCACGACCACGTCACGGCGGGTGAGCAGCGAATTCGTCGCCGAATGGCGCAGCCGCTCGACCTCGTCGTTGATCGAGGAGTCCTTCTCGATGTAGGTGTCCGACTGGGGGACGTACGCCTCGGGCTGGTAGTAGTCGTAGTACGAGACGAAGTACTCGACGGCGTTGTTGGGCAGCAGCTCGCGGAACTCGTTCGCCAGCTGGGCCGCCAGCGTCTTGTTCGGAGCCATCACCAGGGTGGGGCGCTGAAGCTTCTCGATCATCCAGGCCGTGGTGGCCGACTTGCCGGTACCCGTCGCGCCGAGCAGGACGACATCCTGCTCACCTGCGCGGATGCGGCGCTCCAGATCCGCGATCGCCGTCGGCTGGTCGCCGCTGGGCTGGTAGGAGCTGATGACCTCAAAAGGCGCCAAAGTACGTTCGATCTTGGAAACTGGCCGCATGTATCCACCGTACGACCACCCACTGACAGTCGAGGGTGGATCACCCGTCGCAGCGCCCCCGCGACCGCCCCTGGAACCGCCCACCAGGTCACCGGTCGGCTCACCCGCCGGGTCACCAGTCGTGGACGCCCCGCGACCCGCCGCCTCTCCCGGCGGCCCCGGACCGTCGGGAGAGCCTCTCCTCGGCGCTCTCGCCGTACGTGGGCTCCGGGCGGGCCCGCTGGGCCGGCACACCGGGCAGGGCGCGCTCGTGGCCTCCCCGGCCCCCGGGCGCCGGGGCGCCGCTCTCCTGCCCGCCCATGACCATCAGCGGGTCGAAGATCACCACGACGGCCGCGAGCAGCAGGAAGACACCGGGCCCCACCAGCATGGGCCCGAGCAGCGTGGCCGCCGGTTCGCCTCCTTCGACGCCTCCGGCGGATCCGTCGGGGACTCGCAGATGGACGTGGACGGCCGCCATGCCGGTGTAGTGCATGCCGGTGACGGCGACACCCATCGCCAGGCTGGCGGCCAGGCTCATCAGCAGACTGTGCACGGACGAGGCGGCCCACAGCGCCACGGTGGCCGCCACGACGGCGATCGCGACGGAGCCGCCGACGGTCAGCGTGTCGTACTCGATGCCGCCCTGGAGGCGGATTCCGGCCATGCCCAGGTAGTGCATGCTCGCGATGCCGAGGCCGGTGACGGTGCCGCCGGTGACCAGGGCCATCGTGGTCGTGCCGCGGTATCCCACGATGAAGATGCCGAGGCCGACCATGACGATGGACAGGGCGAGGCTGGCGAGCGTGGTGGCCGGGTCGTACGTGATGGGCGTCTCGGCGACCGCGAAGCCCATCATGGCGATGAAGTGCATGGTCCAGACGCCCGAGCCGATCGCGATGGCCGCGAGCGCGAGCCAGCCGGCCTTGCGGCCGCGTTCGGCCGTGTGCAGGGATCTGATGGCGCAGCGCAGGCCCAGCGCGCCGCCGAGGCAGGCCATGAGGAAGGCCGCCACGGGGGTGATCAGGCCGTAGCTGAATCCGTCGGTGGTGCCCTGCATGTGGTACGCCCTTCGCTCCTGATGAGCCGTCTGCGGAAGCGCTGGTCCGGGGGCGAGGGTATGACCAGCGGCTCGGCAAGCAAACATCAGGTCACCCTTTTGTCGACATGGGGACGGTCTCCGGGGCCGGCTCGGGCGCATTCCGTTCACGTTGTGGCCAACCTTCGCCTGTCGCGTGTTGGCCGCCGACTGTCACTCTCGGCCCGTCTGTGATCGATCGACGCAAGGAGTCCACGTGTACGCACGCACCTCTGTGACCGCGACCGTCGCGCTGCTGGGAGCCGCCGCGCTGGTTCTGCCGGGGACCACGTCGGCCGCCGCGCCCCGGGCCGACGCCCCGCAGACGTCCGCCGGGTCCGCCCGGCACGGCGCCGATCCGCTGGTCATCGCGCACCGCGGCGCCTCCGCCTACGCGCCGGAGAACACCCTCGCCGCCGTCGACAAGGCCGAGGAGCTGGGTATCGACTGGGTGGAGAACGACGTCCAGCGTACGAAGGACGGCGAGCTGGTCGTCCTGCACGACACCGACCTCAAGCGCACCACCGACGCCGAGCAGGTCTTCCCCGACCGCGCTCCGTGGAATGTGAAGGACTTCACCGCGGCGGAGATCGCGCGGCTGGACGCGGGCAGCTGGTTCGGCGCCGGGTTCGCGGGCGCGCGGGTGCCGACGCTGAAGCGGTATCTGGACACCGTCGAGGACAACCGCCAGAAGCTTCTTCTGGAGATCAAGGCGCCCGAGCTGTACCCGGGCATCGAGAAGGACATCCTGCGCGTGCTCCGCGCGGAGGGCTGGCTGGACCGCTCGCACGTGCGGAACAAGCTCGTCATCCAGAGCTTCGGCGCGGACAGCGTGAAGGCCGTGCACGAACAGCGGCCCGATGTGATCACCGGATTCCTCGGTACGCCGGCGGTGGCCGACCTGCCGTCGTACGCGAAGTTCACCGACCAGATCAACCCGACGCACTCCTCGCTGACCGCCGAGTACGTGGCCGCCGTGCACCGGCTGAAGGGCGCGCACGGCAAGCGGCTGACGGTCAGCACCTGGACGGTCAACGACGCGGCGGGCGCGCTGCGCGTGGACGCGTTCGGCGTGGACGGCATCATCACCAACAACCCCGACGTGGTGCGGAACGCGGTGGGCTGAGCGGCGGTCCGTGGCGGGAACGGGGCGCGTTGTCAGACCCTGGCCGTAGCGTTGTCGGCATGAACAGCAAAGCGCCGTCGGTGCGGTGGGCCGTCGTCGGAAGCGACATCGGTCCGCTGCTGCTGGCCGCCACCGGTGAAGGACTTGTGACAGTTGTCTTCCACGCCACGACCGGGCGCCGGGAGGCGGCACTTCGGCAGCTGAAGGGGCGGTTCGGCGTCGAGCCCGTCGAGGATCCGACGGGCCGGCTCGCCGAGCCGATACGTCAGCTGGCGGCCTTCTTCGACGGCACCCTCCGGGAGTTCGAGCTGCCGCTGGACTGGTCGCTGTCGGGCGGCTTCAACCGCCAGGTGCTCCGCGAGCTGGCGGCCGGCGTTCCGTACGGCACGGTCGTCGGCTACGGCGAGCTGGCCGACCGGGTGGGCAGTCCGGGCGCGGCCCAGGCGGTCGGCGCCGCGATGGGGTCCAACCCGCTGCCGATCGTGGTCCCGTGCCACCGGGTGGTGGAGAGCGGCGGCGGACTGGGCGGCTTCGGGGGCGGTCTGGAGACCAAGCGCCAGTTGCTGGCGCTGGAGGGCGTACTGCCCGCGCCGCTGTTCTGACGCCGCGCGCCGTATCCACCCCGGCGGCCGACGTTTGCGGGGCCCCGTCCCGTGCCAGGGATGGGACATGCCTGACACGACACCGCTGCTGTCCCCCGAGGTACGCGACGCGCTCGACGCGCGCCGGCCCGTCGTCGCGCTGGAGTCGACGATCATCGCGCACGGTCTGCCGCGACCGCGCAATCTGGCCGTCGCCGAGGAACTGGAAGCGCTGGTACGGTCCGGCGGCGCCGTCCCCGCCACCGTCGCCGTACTGGACGGCCGGGCCCATGTGGGCCTGGACAAGGACCAGTTGGAGCGGGTCGCCGGAGACCCTTCCGTCCGCAAGCTGGGCCACCGTGATCTGGCGCCCGCCCTGGCCACGGGAGCCGACGGCGCGACGACCGTGTCCGCGACGGCGTTCCTCGCCGCCCGCGCCGGGATCCGGGTCTTCGCCACCGGCGGCCTGGGCGGTGTCCACCGCGACTGGGTCCGGGCGCAGGACGAGTCGGCGGATCTGCGGCTGCTCGCCGAGACCGGGATCACGGTGGTGTGCGCGGGCGTGAAGTCGATCCTCGACGTACCGGCGACCTTGCAGCGGCTGGAGACCCTGGGCGTCGGGATCCTCGGCTACGGCACGGAGCGCTTCCCCGGCTTCTATCTCACCTCGTCCGGGGAGCCCGTGGACTGGACGGTGCACACCCCGCGGGAGGTCGCGGCGGTGATGGCCGCCCAGGACTCGCTCGGCGGACCGCGGGCGGCGCTGATCGTCGCCAACCCCGTACCGGAGGCGGACCAGCTCGATCCGGAGCTGCACGACCGGGTGCTCGCCGAGGCGCTGTCGGAGTGCCGGGAGCGGGGCATCGGCGGGCAGGCGGTCACGCCGTTCCTGCTGGGCGAGCTGATGCGGCGGACCGGCGGGGCGTCCCTGGAGGCGAATCTGGCCGCCGTACGCGGCAACGTACGACTGGCCGCGCTGATCGCGGCGGCGCGGTGAGCGAGGGGCGCCCCGTCGACGGCGACGCGGGCGCGCTGCTGATCGTCGGGGACGTCGTCACCGATGTGGTGGCCCGGCACCGTAAGCCGCTCACGCACGGCACGGACACCGCCGCCGAGATCCGCACCCTGCCGGGGGGCGCCGGCGCGAACGCGGCGTGCTGGGCGGCGTTCACGGGCTGCTCGGACGTCCGGCTGCTCGGCCGGGTCGGCGCGGACGCCGCCGGCTGGCACGAGGAGCGGCTGAGGGCGGCGGGCGTCCGGCCGCTGCTCGTGGTGGACGACGACGCGGCGACCGCCACCGTCGTCTCGCTGGTCGACGCCTCCGCCGAGCGCACCTTCCTCACCGACAGCGGGGCCGTGCTGCGCCTGTGCGCCGCCGACTGGTCCGCCTCGCTGCTGGACGGCGTGGGCCGGCTGCACATCTCCGGTTATCTCTTCTTCGCCGCCACGAGCCGCGCGGTGGTGCGCGCGGCCGTGGAGTCGGCGCGGACACGTGGCATCCCGGTGAGCGTGGACCCCGCGTCGGTGGGCTTCATCGCGGACCTCGGGCCCGAGGTGTTCCTGTCGGCGGCCGACGGTGTCCACGTACTCCTGCCGAACACGGACGAGGCCCGGCTGCTCACCGGCGTCCCGGACACCGAGAAGGCGGCTGCCGAGCTGAGCCGCCGGTTCCCGCTCGTCGTGGTGACGCTGGGAGCGGAAGGCGCGCTGGTGGCGGCGGAGGGCGCGGTGACGGCGCGCGTCCCGTCCGCCGCCGCGCGGGCGGTCGACTCCACCGGGGCGGGCGACGCGTTCAACGGCGCCTTTCTCGCGGCCCTGCTGGCGGGCGCCGACCCGGTGACGGCGGCGGCTGCGGGCTGCCGCGCCGGCGCCCTCTCGGTCGCCCGGCCCGGCGGCAGACCACCGGTGCCGTAGACGGTGATCCCGCGCGGGAACGGTTCAGTTCCGCCGGGGCGCCCAGGCGGGGTGGCGCGGATCGTCCGCGCGTACGAGGACATCGGCGGCGTCGGCCGGGCCGACCTCGCTCTCGTACCGCTCGAAGGCGGGCAGCGTCCACGACTCGTCCTCGGCGGTACGGCGGCGCAGCGCGGCCGGCGACAGCCGCAGATGCACCGTCAGGTCGAACGGGAACCAGTGGCCGAGCAGCAGCGGACCGTGCACCAACAGCACGCCGCCCGGCGGGAGTTCGACCCGTGGGCTGCGGGTCGCGCGATCGGTCGCGGGATCCCAGAGGTCGGGCAGGACCAGACCGGAGCCGCCCGGTTCCACCGGCCCGAACACCTCGCGCCACAGCGCCCCGGTGTCGAACCAGCCGTCGTAGTACGAGTCGGGTTCGTGCCGCCCGTACTCGTACCGCAGCGACGCGGGCCGCAGGAACCCGCCGGTCCCGACGACCAGCACCGAGCGGCCCCGGAGCCGTAGCGCGTCGGCGAGCGCTTCCGCCGGTACGCCGGGGTGCGCCGCCGGGGCGCCGTCCACGGCGATCCGCAGCCAGGGGCTGCCGTCGTCGGCCTCGGTCTCCAGGGCACGAGCGGCCAGGGCGTCGGTCAGCCGTTCCCAGGTGATCGCTTCGAGTCTCACGGTGCCATCGTGCCCTCCCCACGCAATCCCCCGCGCACCCCCTCACGCGCACCACCTCGCGCGCTCCCCCGTACACTCCCTCACCGAATCAGGACTACGAACCGGCCTCCGGGTCGTAGTCCTGGATACGGCGACCGTGGCCGCGGTCCGTCAACGCCGCCAGCCGGGGGCGAAGTTCCTCGACGATCCGCGGCACGTCGAGCGTCAGGAGCCTGCGGTCGCGCATCAGCACCTTCCCGTCGACGATCGTGGTCACCACGTCGGCGGAGCGGGCGCTGAGGACGAGCGTCGCGGCGTGGTCGTGAATCGGCTGGGTGTGTGGCCCCGTCAGATCCACCAGGATCAGATCCGCCCGCCGTCCCGGGGCGAGGGCGCCGATCCGGTCGCCGAGGCCGACCGCCGCGGCGCTCTGGGTGGTGGCGTGGCCCAGTGCCTGACGGGCGGTCAGCCAGCCGGGGTCGCGTTCCGTGGACTTCTGGGTCAGCGCGGTGAGGGTCATGCTCTCCCAGACGTCGAGGGTGTTGTTCGACGCAGCCCCGTCCGTCGCCAGACCGACGGGGACCCCGATCGAGGCCAGGGCGCGCAGCGGTGTCGTGTCCCAGCCGAACTTGAGGTAGCCCTTGGGAGCGGTGGCGAACGCGATCCGGCCGGTGCCGCTCCGGAGTACGTCGAGGTCGCCGTCGGTCAGCCCCGTCCCGTGGGCGACGAGCAGATCGACGTCCAGCAGTCCGGCGCGGTACAGGGTCTCGATGGGGGTGCGGCCGGTCGCGGCGACGCTCGCGGCCGTCTGCGCGGCGTTCTCCGCCGCGTGGATGTGCACCAACAGATCGTTTTCACGGGCGAGTTCGGCGGTCGCGGCCAGATCGTCGTCGTTCACCGTGTACGGGGCGTGCGGCGCCAGGGACGTGGTGATCCGCCCGTCGGCGGCGCCTCGCAGCCGGAGCGCGAAGTCGAGGGAGCGCTCGCGCCCGGCGGCGCCCTCGCTGGAGAAGTAGCCCCAGCCGAGGTTGGCACGCAGCCCGCTCACCTCGGTGGCGGCGGCGACCTGGTCCATGGCGAAGTAGTGGTCGGCGAAGGTGGTGACGCCGCCGCGGATCATCTCGGCGCAGGCGAGCAGGGCGCCGAGTTCGACGTCGCGGTCGGTGAGATTGGTCTCGACGGGCCAGATCCAGTCGTTGAACCAGTCCTCGATCGGCAGGTCCTCGGCGATGCCGCGCAGGGCCACCATCGGTGTGTGCGTATGGCAGTTGATCAGTCCGGGCATGGCGAGCAGACCGCGTGCGTCGACGCGCTCGACCGCGGGCAGCGCCTCGACGGCGCGCGGGGTGGTGATCGACTCGATGACGCCGTCACGTACGACGATCGCGCTGTCGGCGACGAAGCCGATGCCGTCGGCGCCGCCGCCTTCGTCGTGCGTCAGGGTGGTGCAGCCCGTGATGACGAGATCGGCCGGCCGGCTCTCGGAAACGGTGGTCATCGGAGCAACGTACTGGGCGTGGGGGTGGCGGTCATGCACTCGTGCGGGTGGTTTCGGGTCGGATCGGGTGTCCCGACGGGGTGGCCGGGCGGTTGACCGCGCGTGTGAATCCGCAGGTGAGAGCCCTCCGTGCGGATCGTCCCAGAGAGAGCGAACCGCTTCCATGGCAACTCTGCCGCCCAAGTCGAACACGTCGAACACGTCGACCGTGCCGAACGCGTCCCGGCCCGGCCCCGCTCCGAAACGCCGTACCTGGCTCGCCGTCGGGGCTGTCTCCGCCGCCGTACTGACGGTCGGGGCTCCCGCCGCGTACGCGACCCTCGACAGCGAACAGCGACCCGCCCAGACCCGTCGCGGTGAGGCGTACGTCGAGACCCGGCTCTTCTTCGGTACGGAACGGCCCGACGGCGGGCCGGAGGTGACCGACCGTCAGTTCATGGCGTTCATCGACCGCGAGGTCACCCCGGCGTTTCCGGCCGGGCTGACGATCCAGGAGGGCCGCGGCCAGTGGCGCGACTCCAACGGCGTGATCGAGCGGGAGCGTTCCTACGAATTGGTCCTGCTGTATCCGGCGTCGGAGGCGAGGGCGCACGACTCCCGGATCGAGCGCATCCGGGACGCGTACATCCGCGCGAACGCCCAGGACTCCGTGGCCAGGCTCGACGAGCGGACGCTCGCGGACTTCTGAGCGCGGGGGAACGGGAGAACGCGGGGGGCGCCGGGTACGGGGCGCGGGGGCGCGAGGTACGGGGCGCGGAGGCGCGGGGGTCGTAATCGGCGGCCGTGGCGGGCATTTCTACCTCATGACGGTTCGCACACGCCCCCTGCTGCTCCTCGACGTCGACGGCCCTCTCAACCCGTACGCCGCACGAATGCCCCGGCCGCGCGGATACACGACCCATCATCTGCACCCCTCGAACTGGCTCTCCCGCCAGACCCCGGGATCCCGTGCGCACAGACGCGGACTGCGGGTGCGGCTCAACCCCGCCCACGGTCCGCTGCTCACCGGGCTGCCCTTCGAACTGACCTGGGCCACCGCCTGGATGCACGAGGCCAACACCATGATCGCGCCGGCCGTCGGGCTGCCGACCGATCTGCCGGTGATCGAGTGGCCCGTCCCCTTCCCGACGGATCCCGACGGTCTCTGCTGGAAGACCCGTCCGCTGGTGGAGTGGGCGGACGGGCGCCCCTTCGCCTGGGTCGACGACATGATCACCGAACTGGACACGACTTATGTCGCGACCCATCACGACGGGCCGGGGCTGCTGTTGCGCATCCATCCTCGACGGGGCCTGCGGGAGAGGGACTTCGCGACGCTGACGCGCTGGGCGGAGTTGCTCTGACGGCGCCCCGTCGATGCTCCGCCCGGCGCTGAGAGGCGTTCACGAGTTGCCTTTTGCAACGCTGTAAAAGCCTTGCGGGGAGGGCAGTTGAGGCGTCGTCGTACCGGCCCGTACGCGGCTCCGACACACCCCGGAGGGAATCGTTCCGACCGGCCCGCATCCCTCCCGACCAGGCGAATCGAGCCCGGTCGCGAATTCGTTCCAGCATTGGCATGGACCTGCCTACGATCCTTGGATACGCTCCGGCCGGGGCGATTGAGAGCGCTCTCACTCGTCCGCTGTTCCACTGTTCCATCCCCACGATCGCTGGAACAACCGAAGGGCGAATGCCTTGAGACGCAAGACAGTTGTACGCACCGGTCTGTCCGCACTCCTCCTCATCGGTACGTGGGCGACGGCCGGGCTCGCGCCCGCCTCGGCCGCGGCTCCCGACACCGCGTCCACCTCGGCCTCGACATCGATGTCAGCCTCGGCGGCGAAGGCAGCCGCTTCCGAGGGCCTGCTCACCGCCATGCAGAAGGACTTCGGTCTGACGAAGAGCCAGGCCGTGGCCCGGCTCGCCGCCGAGAAGACGGCGACCGCCGTCGAGAACAAGGCGCGGCGCGTGGCGGGAGCGTCGTACGGCGGCTCCTGGTTCAGCGCGGCCGACAACACGCTCACCGTCGCCCTCACCGACAGGGACAAGGCGGCCGACGTGCGCGCGACGGGCGCCGCGGTCAAGCTCGTGAAGCACAGCGAGAAGGCGCTCGACGCGACCATGAAGCGGATCGACGCGCTCTCCGCGCCGTCCGGCGTGAGCAGTTGGCGGGTCGACCCGAAGACCAACCGGGTCGTGGTGAACGTCCTCGCGTCGAAGAGCGACACCAAGGCGGTCACCGCCTTCGTCGCCAAGGCCAGGAAGACCGGTCCGGTGACGGTCGCGGAGACGACGCACGCTCCCACCACCGTCGCCGCCGGCACCGTCGGCGGAGACCCGTACTACACGGGCAACGTCCGCTGCTCCATAGGCTTCTCCGTGCACGGCGGCTTCGTCACCGCCGGGCACTGCGGCCCGCGGGGCCAGTCGGTACGCGGCTGGGACAACTCCGCCATCGGCAACTTCCAGGGATCGTCCTTCCCCGGCAACGACTACGCGTGGGTGAACGTCGCCAACGGCTGGTGGACCGTGCCCGTCGTCCTCGGCTGGGGCACCATCCCGGACCAGTTGGTACGCGGTTCGAACGAAGCCCCCACCGGCGCGTCGATCTGCCGCTCCGGCTCCACGACGCACTGGCGCTGCGGCAACGTCCTGGCCAAGAACGTGACGGTCAACTACGCACAGGGCGCCGTGCACCAGATGGTCCAGACGAGCGCCTGTGCGGAGGGCGGCGACTCGGGCGGCTCGTTCATCAGCGGTGACCAGGCGCAGGGCGTGACGTCCGGCGCCTCGGGCAACTGCACCAGCGGCGGGCAGAGCTTCTACCAGCCGATCAACGAGATCCTCAGCACGTACGGACTGACCCTGCACACCGCCTGATCGAGACCACGGCTCACGGGCCGGTACGGATCCGCCGCCGGGTGGGCCCCCGGCGGCCGGTTCGTTCCCCCGCTCTCGCCTCGTCGATCGCCGGACGGTTCAGTGGCCGTCCGGCGATTGCGTGCCTTGGTATCCGAGACGCGGCGCGTCGACCCTGCCGGCCTGGACGACCGGGCCGTTCACCGTGCCGCTGATGTTGTTGTGAACGTCGTACGTCTGCCGCGCCTCCGGCTCGGCCGGGGTCAGCTCGTCCAGCAGGGCGCGGAGTTCGGCCGCCGCCGCCGGGTCGGCGGCCAGGGTGCGGCGCAGACGGGCGCGCCACTCCGCGCGGACGTCGGCGATCAGCTCCTGGTCCTCGTCCCCGCGGGCCGCGACCACTTCGGCGCGGCCCGTTTCCAGATCCTCCTCGACGGAGTCACGGGTGGCCGAGCCCCGGCCCGCGAAGAACGCCGAGACCCGGTCGCGTGCCGCGCTCCAGCCGTCCGTCGCCATCTGCTGTACGAGGGCTGTCGCCCCCGCCGTCGCCAGCGCCACCAACTCGGCTTCCATCGGGCCCCCTTGATCCATGAATGGTTACGGAGAAGAGCGTACCGGTCACCGTCCGAGCAGGGCCGTGAGCGCTCCGACGGGATCGGTGTCGGGGGTGCCGCGGGGCCACCAGTCCTCGCGGTCGCGGTCCGACTCGTAGCCGTACCAGAGCCCGTCGCGGCCGAAGCGGAGCTGGAGCGAGGGCTCGGAGAGGCGGTTGCGCCAGGGGCGGAAGTGCGGGAAGTCGGCCGCTATGAGCGCGGGACGGGCCCGGTCGAACGGTCCGGCCGGTGGGTCCCAGGGCTCCTCCAGGACCGCCAGCCCGGCGAGGCCGCCCTGGCGCCAGGCGGCGACGGCGCGGGCCAGGTCCATGGGGCTGTGGTCGGTGCCCGCCGCGAGGTCGCGGTAGAGGGCGCGGGTGGAGGCGGTGAGGCCAGAGCCGGGGTGGGCGGCGGCCAGACGGACGGCGTCCTGCCAGGCGGTGAGGCCCGCGACGGGGTCGATGCCGGTCGCGAGGAACGTGTGCGCGCGGACCGCCGCCTCGGTGGCGAGCAGGTCGAGCGCCAGTGGGTCGGGGGCGCCGGGGGTGTGCGGATAGACCGGCGGGCGGCCGGGGTTGGCGGGCAGCGGGAACGGGGGCGGCAGGAGCCGCGCCGGGTGGGCCGTGAGCGCCGTGGCCGCGTCGACCGTGGGCATGGGCGGTGCGGCGGTGGTCCGTTCGGCGGCGGAGCGGGTGGCGTTGCGGCGGGTCAGGTCGGCGAGGATCTCGTGCTCGCCGCGTCCGCGCATCAGGAACAGCACGAACGGGTCCTCGTCGAGCAGCCGCGCCGTCTGGTAGCAGAGCGCCGCCGCGTGCTTGCAGGGGAAGCCGTCGTCCGGGCAGGAGCAGTCGGGCGTCAGATCGCCGGCGGTGGGCAGCAGGTCGGCCGTGGCGGCGAGCGCGTGCGGCATGTCCTTGTCGAGGAGGGCGGCGATGTGGTCGGGGCGGGCAGCCGCCGCGTCGAGGAGGTCTTCCCAGTCGCCGTCGCCGAGGGTGCGCAGCCGGATCTCCGTACGGTACGGGCGCGGCCGGGAGCCGTGCACATACGCCATGACGCGACCGGGCGTGACCGTGATCGCGTCCACGTGCCCGCCGCTGGCGTAGGCGCGCCCGCGCCGCAGCCTGGCCGGGTCCAGTGCGACGTCCTCCATGGACTCCACCCACGCGTTGCCCCACCAGCTGGCGGCGAAGCCCCCTTCGCCCGCCGGGTCCGGCCGGGACGGCAGAGCGGGGAACGTACGGCGGCGGTCGTCGTGCCGAGGGGCGCGCGGTGCGGTCATGCCGGCCTCCTCAGCGACACCAGATCGGCCAGTTCACGGTCGGTCAGCTCGGTGAGGGCCCCTTCGCCCGAGCCGAGGACGGCGTCGGCCAGGGCGCGTTTGGCGGCGAGCATGTCAGCGATGCGGTCCTCGACGGTGCCCTCCGCGATCAGCCGGTGGACCTGCACGGGCCGGGTCTGGCCGATGCGGTAGGCACGGTCCGTGGCCTGCTCCTCGACGGCCGGATTCCACCAGCGGTCGTAGTGCACGACATGGCCGGCCCGGGTGAGGTTGAGGCCGGTGCCCGCGGCCTTGAGCGACAGCAGGAAGACGGGGATCTCGCCGGACTGGAACCGGTCCACCATCCGCTCGCGCTCCGCCACGGGCGTGCCGCCGTGCAGGAGTTGGGACGGGATGGCGCGGGCGGTGAGATGCGCGGAGAGGAGCCGCGCCATCGACACGTACTGCGTGAAGACCAGGACCGAGCCGTCCTCGGTGAGGATCGTGTCGAGCAGTTCGTCGAGGAGGGCGAGCTTCCCGGACCGGCCGGCGAGTCTGGCCCGCTCCTCCTTCAGATACTGCGCCGGGTGGTTGCAGATCTGTTTGAGCGCGGTGAGCAGCTTCATGACGAGACCACGCCGGGCGATGCCTTCCGCCGCCTCGATGGCGGCCATCGTCTCGCGGACGACGGCCTCGTAGAGCGCGGCCTGTTCGCGGGTGAGCGGCACGGGATGGTCGCTCTCCGTCTTGGGCGGCAGCTCGGGCACGATGCCGGGGTCGGACTTCTTGCGGCGCAGCAGGAAGGGGCGGACCAGCCGGGAGAGCCGCTCCACGGCCTCGTCGCTCGCTGTGGTGCCCGCCGACCCCGCGTGTTCCACGTTCTCCACGACGCGCGCGTGGCGGGCGCGGAAGGACTTGAGCGGGCCGAGGAGGCCGGGGGTCGTCCAGTCGAGCAGCGCCCACAGCTCGGAGAGGTTGTTCTCCACGGGGGTGCCGGTCAGGGCGACGCGGGCGGGCGACGGGATCGTACGCAGCGCCTTGGCGGTGGACGAGAACGGGTTCTTGACGTGCTGGGCCTCGTCGGCGACGACCATCCCCCAGGTGTACGCGGCCAGTTCGGGCGCGCTGCCGCGCATCGTGCCGTACGTCGTCAGGACGAAGCCGTCCCCCGCCCCCTCCAGCGTGCGGCCGGAGCCGTGGAAGCGGTGGACCGGGACGCCGGGCGCGAAGCGGGTGATCTCGCGCTGCCAGTTGCCGAGGAGGGAGGCCGGGCAGACGACGAGCGTGGGGGCCGGGCGGGCGCGGTGCAGATGGAGCGCGATGACGGTGATCGTCTTGCCGAGGCCCATGTCGTCGGCGAGACAGCCGCCGAGGCCGAGCGAGGTCATCAGGTCGAGCCAGGCCAGCCCGCGCAGTTGGTAGTCGCGCAGGGTGGCGTCCAGGGCGGCGGGCTGCGGGACGGCCGCCGGGCCGGAGACGAGCCGGTCACGGAGGACCGCCAGCGCGCCGGTCGGGACGGCCTCGACCGTCTCGCCGTCCACCTCGGCGGTGCCGGTGAGGGCGACGGCCAGCGCGTCGACGGGGTCGAGCAGACCCAGCTCCCGTTTACGAGCCTTCCGCACGAGGTCGGGGTCGATCACCACCCATTGGTCGCGCAGCCGCACGATCGGGCGGTGCGACTCGGCGAGCGCGTCCATCTCGGCCTCACTGAGAGGGGCACCGTCGAGCGCCAACTGCCAGTTGAACTTGAGCAGTTCGTCGCTGTCGAAGAAGGGGGTGCCGTCCGTGGCCGAGCCGGGCGCGGGGCGTACGACGGCGGCGGCCGTGAGCGTACGGGCCAGCTCCCTGGGCCAGTGGACGGCCACCCCGGCGGCGGCGAGGCTCGCGGCTCCCGGCCCGAGCAGTTCGTACAGCTCGTCCTCGGAGAGCGGCAGCGCGGCGGGGACGTCGTACTCCAGCAGCCGGGCGAGCGGCGGCCAGACCCGGGCGGCGCGGCGCAGCGCCAGCAGCGCGTCGATCCGGGCGCGCGGTCCGAAGAGGTCGTCGCCGTCGCCCGCCCAGAGCTGGGCCGCGTCCATGACGAGCGTCGGGTCGGCGAGGCTGTGGATCTGGACGAGAGCGGCCCCGGCGCGCCGCTCCACACCGGACTCCTCGGGGGTCTCCCGTGCGGCCGGGGAGTCGAACAGCTCGTACGCGGACAGGTCGAGGCGCAGCGAGACACGCACCCCGGCGTCCATACCGGCCGCCGCCTCGGCCGCCCACGAGCGGGCGCCGGGCAGATGCTGCGCGGTGTGCGCGGCGAAGGGCGCCCCCGCGGCGAACGCGGCGGCGGGTGTACGGGGCAGGGCGTCGGCGACGGCGTCGAGGAAGGCCCGGACCAGCGCCTCCGGCTCGGGCAGCCGAGGCGGGAGGGGGCCTGGGAGCGGGACGGCGTGGGCCTCGTAGGGCATGGCGGCGGCGATGGCCCGCAGCTGGGCGATGTCGTCCGCGTCGAGCGGTCCTGCCCGCCACGCGTCGTGGTCGGACGCGGTGAGGCCGGGCAGCAGCCGCCCCCGGGCCGAGAGGTGCAGCGCGTGCAGGGCGGCGGCGCCCCAGCAGGCGGCGGAGGGGTGGGCCGAGGGGTCGGAGCGGGCGCGGACCAGCAGGGGCAGGGCGTCGGCGACGGGCAGGAGGACGGCGGTCACGACGCGCGTACGGACGCCGGGGCCGGGATCGTCCGCGCCGGGCTCTTCCTGGCGGAGACGGCCGACACGGGGCACGCCCGCGCCGGCATCGCCGACGCCTGGGTCATCCGCGTGGACACCGTCGGCAACCGGACCGCCCGCACGGACACCGCCGATGCCTCGTTCATCCGTACGGACACCGCCGGCGCCCGGCCCGCCCGCGCGAACACCCTTGGAGCCCGGACCGCCGGCGCCTCGATCATCCGCCTCGGCCGGGGCCACGACCGTCAGGTCCCCGGTGGCGAAGTCGCCCCCGGCGGGCGGGGCGCCCACCGGGGCCCAGAACGCGACACGGCCGTCACGGGGCAGTCCGGCGGGAAGGAAGACCACGGCGCAGCGCGGCAGCGGCGTCGCGTCGCCCGACGCGGATCGCGTCATAGCCATCGTCATCCACTCCCTCCGTCCAGGTCGCCCACCTGCGAGATCCTGTTCCAGATCTTGTTACTCGGCGAGTCTAGGCGGGGGGTCTGACACTGCCCCCGTCATGCCTGAAGGCCGCACCCCCTCACGGCGTGAGGGTGCGGTCTTCAGGCGCGACGGAGCGGGATGGGCACCGATCAGACCCGGCGGCGCACCAGGGCGACGAGTTCCACGGTCTTCTGCCGCCGCACCCATGCGACCACGGCGAAGAGCGCCAGGAAGATCACGGGTGTCAGGGCGTTCTCACCGTCGAAGACGGTCAGCTGTGTGATGAAGGCCCCGATCATCAGGCCGATGAGCGCGAGCGCCGAGACTCCCGAGAGGATGGGGATCACCAGTGCGACGGCCCCCGCCAGCTCAAGGACGCCGGTGAGGTGCATGAACCAGTCACCGAAGCCGATCGCGTCGAACGATTCGGCCGCCGTCGAGTGGCCGATGATCTTCGGCCCCGCGCTCGGGATGGCGAGGAACAGCGCCAGGACGATCTGGAGCGTCCGGACCGTGAGGTCCGTACGGCGCGAGGGCCCGGCGTCGGCCGTGGCCGGCGTGGCAGTCGCGGCGGTCGTGACGGTCGTGGACGGGGAAACGGCCGCGGATGCGATCGGTGCGGTGGTGGACGTAGCCTCGGACATTGGGGGTTCTCCTCCGTTGTGCACGTGGTGTGCTTTCAAGGAGGTAGACACCCGCCCCGCCCGGAACTCATCGCTCTCCGGGCGGTCGGATCGACGATTTTCCCGTCGGGAGGTGCGACGGCATGCGCACCGGAAATGAACCCGTCACCGCGCGCAGCCCGCTGCGGATGCGCTGGTGGCTGAGCGTCTGGGGACTGATCTGGGCCGCCTTCGGCACGATCGCCTTCGCGGTCGTCGGCCGGCCGGGCTGGGCGATCGCCTGCGGGGTGCTGCTGCTGATCGTCGCCGCGGACTTCGTGCTGGTCGTCCGCCATCGGCGGCAGGGGTCGCGCTTCCAGCCGGGGCGTGACGTACCGCCGTACGAAGCGAGCCGCCACCGGCACGGCGGCGGCGACCGTCGGGGCGGCGACGACTACATCAGCCGTCGGACCGGTCGTCGGAATCGAAACGCGCGGCCTTGAGATACTCCGGCTTGGGGTCGAGCGCCGCCGCCAGTCTGAAGTGCTTCGTGGCCTGCTCGGGCCGCCCCGCCCGCTCGTAGGTGCGGGCCAGCGCGAAATGGGCGAACGCGTTGTCCGGCTCACGCTCCAGGACCAGCTCGAACTCCAGCTCCGCAGGGCGCAGTTGGGCCGCCGCGAAGAACGCGCGAGCGCGCAGCAGCCGGGCGGCCGTGTTCTCGGGATGTGCCGCGATCACCGAGTCCAGCAGCTTGACCGCGCCGCGCGGGTCGCGCGCGGCCAGCAACTGCTCCGCCGCGCGAAAGTCGATGACGTGGGTCTCCGGGCTCTCGGGCACGGTCGGATCCTTCCCCTCGGGTCGGCGCGTTCAACGTCGCACAGATCGGCGGTATTCCAAAACGGGTCGCGGGAACCGCGTCACCCGCCGGCGGCGGCCCGCTCGATCAGCCGCTCCCAGACCGCGCGGACCTGCGGCTCCAGCTTCTCGCGCGGCCCGTCGTTGTCGATGACCAGATCGGCGGCGGCGGTGCGCCGCTCGCGGGTGGCCTGGGCCGCCATCCGCGACCTGGCCTCGGACTCGGCCATGCCACGCAGCCGTACGAGCCGGTCGAGCTGTGTCCCGGGCGACGCGTCCACGACGACGACCATGTCGTAGAGCCCGGTCAGCTCGCTCTCCACAAGGAGGGGCACGTCGTGGACGACGATGTCCCCCTCCCCCGCCGTGCTCTCCAGCTCCGCCGAACGCGCCCGGACCAGCGGATGGACGATGGCGTTCAGGGTGGCGAGCTTGTCGCTGTCGGAGAAGACGAGCGAGCCGAGCTTCGGCCGGTCGAGCCGCCCGTCGGCGGTGAGGACGCCCGGCCCGAAGGCCTCGACAACGGCGTCGAGCCCGGGAGTCCCGGGCTCGACGACCTCTCTGGCGATCTTGTCCGCGTCCACCAGCACCGCGCCGTACGAGACGAGCAGTCGGGAGACTTCACTCTTTCCGGCACCGATCCCGCCGGTCAGGCCCACTTTCAGCATGTTCCGCAGCTTAGAGCGTGGACCGGACGTCTTACGAGACACGGGCACGTACGGCCGGCGGGCGCCCGGCAACCGGCGGCTGCCCGGGACGCACGCCCACCGGCCGGCCTACGCGTCGCCCTCACGCTCGGCGAGGAACTTCTCGAACTCGCGCCCGATCTCGTCCGCCGACGGCAGCTCCACCGGCTCCGCCACCAGATTCCCCCTGCTCTCGGCGCCGGCCACCGCGTCGTACTGATGCTCAAGGCCCTGCACCATCGTCACCAGCTCCTCGTCCCCCTCGCTCAGCTGGCGCTCGATCTCGGTCTGGGTGCGCTGCGCCTCCGTACGGAGGGCGTGCGCGACGCCCGGCAGCACGAGCCCTGTCGCCGCCGTGATCGCCTCCAGCGCGGTCAGCGCCGCGTCCGGGTACGAGGACCGTGCCACGTAGTGCGGGACGTGCGCGGCCACGCCGAGGACGTCGTGCCCCGTCTCCATCAGCCGGTACTCGACGAGCGCTTCCGCGCTGCCGGGCACCTGTGCCTCGTCGAAGGGGCTGCGATGGCCCGGCATCAGGTCGGTGCGGTTGCCGTGCGGGGTGATCCCGACCGGGCGCGTGTGCGGTACGCCCATGGGGATGCCGTGGAAGTTGACGGCCAGCCGTACGCCGAGGCGCTCGACGACCTGGCCCACGGCCGCCGCGAACCGCTCCCACTCCACGTCCGGCTCGGGCCCGGACAGCAGCAGGAACGGGGCGCCCGTGGCGTCCTGGACGAGCCGCACCTCCAGCGCCGGTGTCTCGTAGCTCGACCAGCGGTCGCGCCGGAACGTCAGCAAGGGGCGGCGGGCGCGGTAGTCGACCAGCCTGTCGTGGTCGAAGCGCGCCACCACCTGGTTCGGCAGCGATTCGAGCAGGTTCTCGACGATCTGGTCGCCGGTCTCACCCGCGTCGATGTAGCCCTCGAAGTGGTAGAGCATGACGAGGCCCGCGGACTCCTGCGCGAGCGCCATGTCGACGACTGCCAGGCCCTTGGGCTCCCACTCGTACAAATCCTGCGGATCAAGCACGATTACCGGTCCTCCTCGTGTTCCTCAGGAAGAACGCACCTTGGTGCGTGAGCATTCCCCGCCCGCGCGCCCCGCATCCGGTCGCGCTGGATCCGGCACCGGGGGCGCGAGCGGCAAGAGGCCGACGGCGTACGGTACTTGGCCACGCGCCGCCGGGCCGCGCCGCCCGCACGCCCCCGCGCGGGCATGCGTGAGGCCCGCTCCCCCGGAAGGGAGCGGGCCTCACGTCAAGCAGTCCAGCGACCGGCTAGGAGGTCAGAGCGTCAGCTCTGGCCACCGGCCAGCTTCTCGCGCAGCGCGGCCAGGGCCTCGTCCGACGCCAGGGCGCCGGAGTTGTCCTGCGACTCCGAGGAGTACGAACCGCCGCCGCCACCGCCACCGCTGCCACCGGAGGCGGCGGGAGCCGCGCCGGCCGGGGCGGCAGCGCCCTCGGCAGCGGCGGCCTCGTCGGCCTCGCGGGACTTGATGACCTGAGCCTGGTGCTGCTCGAAGCGGGTCTGCGCCTCGGCGTACTGGGTCTCCCACACCTCGCGCTGAGCCTCGAAACCTTCGAGCCAGTCGTTGGTCTCGGGGTCGAAGCCCTCGGGGTAGATGTAGTTGCCCTGGTCGTCGTACGAGGCAGCCATGCCGTACAGGGTCGGGTCGAACTCGACCGAGGCCGGGTCGCCACCGAACGCCTCGTTGGCCTGCTTCAGCGAGAGGCTGATGCGACGGCGCTCCAGGTCGATGTCGATGACCTTGACGAAGATCTCGTCGTTGACCTGGACGACCTGCTCCGGGATCTCCACGTGGCGCTCGGCCAGCTCGGAGATGTGGACCAGACCCTCGATGCCCTCGTCGACACGGACGAACGCGCCGAACGGAACGAGCTTGGTGACCTTGCCGGGAACGACCTGGCCGATCTGGTGCGTCCGGGCGAACTGCTGCCACGGGTCTTCCTGCGTCGCCTTGAGCGACAGGGAGACACGCTCGCGGTCCATGTCCACGTCGAGAACCTCGACGGTGACTTCCTGGCCGACCTCGACAACCTCGGAGGGGTGGTCGATGTGCTTCCAGGAGAGCTCGGAGACGTGCACGAGACCGTCGACACCGCCGAGGTCCACGAACGCGCCGAAGTTGACGATCGAGGAGACGACGCCGGAGCGGACCTGGCCCTTCTGGAGGGTCGTGAGGAAGGTCTGGCGAACCTCGCTCTGCGTCTGCTCCAGCCAGGCACGGCGGGACAGGACCACGTTGTTGCGGTTCTTGTCCAGCTCGATGATCTTGGCTTCGAGCTCCTTGCCCACGTAGGGCTGGAGGTCGCGGACGCGGCGCATCTCGACGAGAGAGGCCGGCAGGAAGCCACGGAGGCCGATGTCGAGGATGAGTCCACCCTTGACGACCTCGATGACGGTGCCGGTGACGATGCCGTCCTCTTCCTTGATCTTCTCGATCGTGCCCCAGGCGCGCTCGTACTGCGCGCGCTTCTTGGACAGGATGAGACGGCCTTCCTTGTCCTCCTTCTGGAGAACAAGGGCCTCGATCTCATCGCCCACGGCGACGACCTCGTTGGGGTCGACGTCGTGCTTGATCGAAAGCTCGCGGGAGGGAATGACGCCTTCGGTCTTGTAACCGATGTCGAGCAGGACCTCGTCCCGGTCGACCTTCACGATGACGCCGTCGACGATGTCGCCGTCGTTGAAGTACTTGATCGTCTCGTCGATCGCGGCGAGGAATGCTTCCTCGTTACCGATGTCGTTGACCGCAACCTGCGGGGTGGTGGCGGTGGTCTCGGTGCTGCTCGTCATGTGGGTAAAGGCTCCGGTACGGACATTGAGTCGTAGGTACTGCCACGCCGAGAGCCCGTATCGCCATCCGCCGGAAGTCCGGACAGCCGAGCGAGCGCCATTCCCGATGAGGAGAAGGCGCCTCGACAGCCGAGGGGACCTACAACAGATGCGAGCGCGGCCTGCTACGTCTGAGGCGCGCAAGCCCGCAGCGCAACCTTTAGCATACGGGGGCAGCCGGACACGGTCAATGCGCGAAGGCGCACACCCGGGGCGGAACGCCCCATACCCGGCACAACAAGCGTTTCATGAGGCCACGAGGCCCGCACCGGAGCCATGGCCGACCACGGCCGGCCACGGCGCGGACACAGGAACGTGCACGCCTCTCCGCACACTACGACGACGGACACGATGAGCCAAGAGCAGGCAGAGCGGTACGAGCCGGAAGCCACCCGGCGGGAGAGCGACGGCGCCGAGAGCAGCCGCGCCAACCGGGGCTGGTGGAACAGCAACGCGGACGACTACCAGATCGAGCACGGCACCTTCCTCGGCGACGACCGGTTCGTCTGGGGCCCGGAAGGTCTGGACGAGGTGGAGGCGGAGCTGCTCGGGCCGCCCGAGTCGCTCAAGGATCTCGACATCCTGGAGATCGGCGCGGGCGCGGCGCAGTGCTCACGCTGGCTGACCAGGCAGGGCGCGCGCCCCGTGGCGCTCGACCTCTCCCACCGGCAGCTCCAGCACGCCCTGCGCATCGGTGACGACGTGCCTCTTGTGGAGGCGGACGCGGCGGCCCTGCCGTTCCGTGACGGTTCCTTCGACCTGGCGTGCTCCGCGTACGGCGCGATCCCCTTCGTCGCCGATCCGGTACGGGTGTTCCGCGAGGTACGCCGGGTGCTGCGCCCCGGCGGCCGGTGGGTCTTCTCGGTGACGCACCCGATCCGCTGGGCGTTCCCCGACGAGCCGGGACCCGAGGGCCTGTCGGTGTCCGCGTCGTACTTCGACCGCACGCCGTACGTGGAACAGGACGAACAGGGGCACGCGGTGTACGTGGAACACCACCGGACGGTGGGGGATCGCGTACGGGACGTGGTGGCCGGCGGTTTCCGGCTCGTCGACCTGGTGGAACCGGAGTGGCCGGCCTGGAACACCCAGGACTGGGGCGGCTGGTCGCCGCTGCGCGGGAAACTGATCCCGGGTTCGGCGATCTTCGTCTGCGTACGAGACTGAGGGTGTGATCCGCGACGACGCCCTCGGCGCTCTGCCCGTCCGCACCGCCCTGCCCGCGCTGGAGGCGGCCCTCGACGGGCCGGGGTGCGCCGTGCTGTGCGCGCCGCCCGGCACGGGCAAGACGACGCTGGTGCCGCTGGTGCTGGCCGGGCTCGTACGGCCCGGCGGCGGCGTGCCCGGGCCACCGCGGCGGGTGATCGTCGCCGAGCCGCGCCGTATCGCCGCCCGCGCGGCGGCCCGGCGGATGGCCTGGCTGCTGGGCGAACGGGTCGGCGCGAGCGTCGGCTTCACGGTGCGCGGGGAGCGCGTGGTGGGGCGCGACACGGTGGTGGAGGTGGTGACCACCGGCGTGCTCCTCCAGCGTCTCCAGCGCGACCAGGAACTCGGCGGCGTCGACGTGGTGATCATCGACGAGTGCCACGAACGCCATCTGGACGCCGACACGGTGGCGGCCTTCCTGCTGGACGTACGCGCCACGCTCCGCCCCGAACTGCGCCTGGTGGCCGCGTCGGCGACGACCGACGCCGAGGGGTGGGCGCGCCTGCTGGGGGACGCGCCCGTGGTGGAGGCGCGCGGGGTGACGCATCCTTTGGAGGCCGTGTGGGCGCCCCCGCCGCGGCCGGTACGACCGCCGCACGGGATGCGCGTCGATCCGGCGCTGCTGACGCACGTGGCCTCCGTAGTACGGCGGGCGCTCGCCGAGCGCGCGGGCGACGTGCTGGTGTTCCTGCCGGGCGTCGGCGAGATCGGCCGGGTGGCGGGCCAGTTGGGGGGCATCGGCGAACTCGGCGCGGAGGTCCTCCAGGTGCACGGCCGGGCCCCGGCCGACGTGCAGGACGCGGTGCTCGCCGGGTCGGGGGACGGCAACCGCCGTGTCGTACTGGCGACTTCGGTGGCGGAGTCGAGCCTCACCGTGCCGGGAGTACGGATCGTGGTCGACTCCGGGCTGGCGCGTGAGCCGCGTACGGACCACGCGCGGGGGCTGAGCGCCCTCACCACGGTGCGGGCCTCGCAGGCGACCGCACGGCAGCGCGCGGGACGTGCGGGGCGCGAGGCGCCGGGCGCGGTGTACCGCTGCTGGGACGAGGCGGAGGACGGGCGGCTCGCGCGGTTCCCCGCGCCGGAGATCAAGGTCGCCGATCTGGCGGCGTTCGCCCTCCAGGCGGCGTGCTGGGGCGACCCGGACGCCTCGGGCCTCGCGCTGCTCGACGCGCCCCCGGCGGGGGCGTTGGCCGCCGCGCGGACGGTGCTGGCCGCGATCGGCGCGGTGGACGCGGACGGCCGGGTGACCGGGCGCGGCGTCCGCATGTCGCGCCTCGGGCTGCACCCGCGCCTCGCCCGCGCCCTGCTCGACGGCGCCCAGGAGGTCGGCGCCCGCCGGGCCGCCGAGGTGGTGGCGCTGCTGAGCGAGGAGCCACCGAGGGCGTACGGGGACGACCTGGCGGCGGCGTGGCGTACGGCGAAGCGGGGCGGTGACGGGTACGCGGCGCGCTGGCGCCAGGAGGCACGGAGGCTGGCTTCGGCGCTGCCGGGGGCGCCGGATCCCCCCGAGCGCCGGGGGGAGTTGCCCGACGACGCCGTGGTCGGGGTCGTCGCCGCGTACGCCTTCCCGGAGCGGGTGGCGCGGGCCCGTGGCGGCGGCGCGTTCCTGATGGCCTCCGGGACCGGCGCCGAGCTCGGCGACGGGTCCGGGCTGCGCGACGCGCCGTGGCTCGCCGTCGCCGTCGCGGACCGGCCCGCGACGGCCGCCTCGGCGCGGGTGCGGCTCGCCGCCGTCGTCGACGAGGACACCGCGCGGGCCGCCGCCGCGCATCTGCTCGTCTCCGGCGAGGAGGTGGGCTGGGAGGACGGTGATGTCGTCGCCAGGGAGGTACGGCGCCTCGGCGCGGTCGAGCTCTCCGTACGACCCCTGCGCAAGCCCGACCCGGCCCTGGTGCGGGCGGCGCTGCTGGACGGTCTGCGGCGCGAGGGCCCCGGCGCCCTGCTGCGCTGGACGCGCGACGCGCACGCGCTGCGGGAGCGACTGGGCTTTCTGCACCGGGCGTTGGGCGCGCCGTGGCCGGACGTCTCGGACGCCGCGCTGCTCGACGCCGCCGGTGACTGGCTGGAGCCCGAGCTGTCGAAGGCCAGGCGCCGCGCGGATCTGGCGCGGATCGAGGCCGGCCAGGCACTGCGCCGGCTGCTGCCGTGGTCCTCGGGGCAGGCGGGGCGGCTGGACGAGCTGGCGCCCGAGCGGATCCAGGTGCCGAGCGGGTCGCGCGTACGTGTCGACTACGGCGGGGAGCAGCCCGTACTGGCGGTGAAGCTCCAGGAGTTGTTCGGCCTGACGGCGACACCGACCGTGGCGGGCGTTCCGGTGCTGGTGCATCTGCTGTCCCCCGCCGGGCGTCCGGCCGCCGTCACGGCGGACCTGGCGTCCTTCTGGCGCGACGGCTACCGCGCCGTACGCGCGGAGCTGCGTGGGCGCTACCCGCGCCACCCGTGGCCGGAGGACCCGACCCGGGCACCGGCGACGCGCCGTCTGAACGACCGCCGGTAGGGGCGGTCGTCAGCACCGCCCGCACTCGGGGCAGCGCCGCACCCCGCCGCGCGGCGGCCGGTGACACGTCGGTGCGTGCGAGGGCGCGGCGCGGGACTCGCGAACGACAACGCGGGGAGCGTGTGCGCCCACGCGCCCCGGGCCGGCCGTGCTTCGCCGGGTCCGGCGAACAGCACCGCCCGCACTCGGGCCGGAGCCGCACCCCGCCGCGCGGCGGCCGGTGACACGTCGGTGCGTGCGATCGGCGGACCGGTGCGGGGGCGATGGTCCGGGCGCGGTCGACGGCCCGGCCGTATGCAGCCGACCGGGCCGACCATGACGACGCCGCCCCTCCGTCGTGGACGGAGGGGCGGCGTGCGCGTGCCGGGCGGGTGTTACGCCTCCGGCTCCGGGGCGGCGACCTTCAGTTCGATCGTCACCTTCGCGCCGCCCGCCGTCTCGATCCGGAGCAGGAACGTGCCCGTCGCGTCGTCCGCGAAGATCTTCGGCAGGACGAGCAGGCCCTTGGCGTCCGTCTTCAGACCCGTCAGGGCACGCAGCGGCTGGCCCGCCGCGTCCTTGAAGTACGGGCCCTTGTCCGCCGCCGACGGGTCGAGCACGGACTTGATCATGGTGGCCTTGACCGCCACACCGGGCGCGATCTGACCGCCGTTGGTGGCCTTGAGCTGGACGGTGCCGGCGAACTCCGCGCCAGGCGCCGCCGTCAGTTCCTTCTCGTCGGTCCGGGCGACCGCGTCGGCCTGCCGCTCGGTGACCGTCGCCGTGAAGTCGACGGCCGGGACCGTACGGCTCACGACATTGGCCCGCACCGTGAAGTCGCCGGTCTTCTCGCCGGCCCGGAGCGCGGGCGCCTTGGCGACACCGTTGGAGCCGGTCACGCCGGTGGCCTGCTTCGCGCCGCCCGCGAACGTCGCGTCCGTGTCGCCGACGATCGTGAAGCGCACGGCGACCTTGCCGACGGCCTTGCCCTTGGCGTCCTCGCCGCGCACCGTGACGCGCGCCTCGAACTCCCCGCCGGCCGTGACGGACAGCTTGCCGGTGCCCGCGTCCTCCAGGCGCTCGACGGTCGGCGCGGGGGTGGGCGGCGTCGTCGGAGGCGTGGTCGGGGGCTTCGTGGGAGGTGTCGTCGGCGGCTTCGTCGTCGGCGGCTTGGGGGGCTTGGGCGACGGCGAGTCGCCGGGGCTCGGAGAGTTGCTGGGGCCGGGGCTCGGCGGGGAGCTGGGGCCGCCCGGGTTCAGCGGGCCGGGGCCCTCGGGCAGCACGCCCGAGCCGTCCGGAACCTCGTGGCTGCCGCGCTTGTAGTACTCCAGCCAGGACAGGACCGTCGCCAGATACTCCCGCGAGCGGTTGTAACTGAGTATCGCCTGGTCCAGATTGGACTTCACCGACAGGTCGCGATTATTGGCGCAAAGATAGCGACCGGCGGCCAGCGCCGCGTCGAAGATGTTGTTCGGGTCCTTGCGGCCGTCGCTGTTGGCGTCCTGGCCCCAGGTCGCCCAGGTCGACGGGATGAACTGCATGGGGCCCACGGCACGGTCGTGCGTCTTGTCGCCGTCGTAGGCGCCGTTGTCGGTGTCGGAGATGTTGGCGAAGCCGACACCGTTCAGCACCGGGCCCAGGATCGGCGTGAACGTGGTGCCGTTGTCGTCGACCCGGCCGCCGCGCGCCTGGCCCGACTCGACCTTGCCGATCGCCGCGAGGAGCTGCCACGGCAGGTTGCAGCCCGGGTTGGTCACCCCGAGGCGCTGTTCGGCCTGCTTGTACGCCGACAGCACCGTGGCGGGTATACCGGCCTCGGCGGCCCCCTCCAGGTCCGGCAGGTCGATCGAAGTGCCGGGCTTGTCAGGGGTGTTCAGCGGCGGGAGATCCGTGTGGTAGGAGGAGTCCCCGGTGGCCGAGTCCGGACTCTCGTCCGGCGCGCTCGATCCGGACGCCTGCTTTCCGTTGTCACCGCCGCCGGGAGAAATCGCGGGGGCCTGCGAGGCGGAGAGTGCGGCGACCGCGAGTGCGGCGACCGCGGTGGTGGTCGCCCCTCTGCGGAGCCTGCGTCCGAAGTGCGCTGCCATACGTCTGGTCCCTCCCGGTGAACGGCTGTTCGCGCTCCCCAGCGCGAGGACTCAGGCGACCCTACGGCAACTACCTGTGTACGCAACGGGTCGGTGACCGCTTTTCACCGCTTCGCCACCTCCCGGCTTCCCGTAGGTCGAACCGGTGGCCGAGAACACGCGTCCTTCATACTGATCCGACTGACTCCGTGCCAGGTGCGCGCGTTCCCTGTCCGATCGCACTGATCGCACCAATCGCACCGATCGCGCTGATCGCACCACGACGACACGCCCCGGGGGGACGGCCTTGCCTTTCACGCTGAGCCATGCGGCGGCGGTACTGCCGGGCATCCGGAGGGACGGCACCTCGCGCGGGCCGCTGCTCGCCTCCGCGCTCGTCGCCGGCTCGATGGCCCCCGACATGACGTACTTCGCCGCGACCGCCGTACCGGCCGCCATGGAGTTCGGCGAGGTGACGCACGGGATCGTGGGCCTGTTCACCGCCGACGCCGTCATCGCCGCGGCCCTGGTGGGTCTGTGGCTGATGCTGCGGGAGCCGCTGGTGGCGCTGCTGCCGTCCGCCTGGCGGGGGCGGGCGTACGCCTTCGTACGAGGACCCGACCGGCGTGCGGGACGGCGGGCGGCGCTCGCCGCGCGCTTCTACGTGTCGGCGGTGCTCGGCGCGTCCACCCATGTGGTGTGGGACGCGTTCACGCACTTCGACCGCTGGGGCACCCGGATGGTGCCCGCGCTGGGCGAGGTCGTCGCGGGCTTCCCCCTGTACACGTACACGCAGTACGGCAGTTCGGCGCTGGCGCTGGCGGGGCTCTGCTGGTTCACGGTCACCGCCGTGCGCCGACTGCCGCGGACTCCTGTGCCGGCCTCGGTGCCGGTGCTCGTACGGCGCGAACGCGTGCTCGCCCACGCCCTGTTGGCGGGGTGTGTGCTGCTCGGCATGGCGCACCGGTTCACCCGCTGGTACGCCTACCACGGGCGGGTGGACACCCCGCTGGACGTCATCCCGACGCTCTGCTTCGGCGCCGGTGCGGGGCTGGCCCTCGGACTCGTCGTCCACGGCGTGGGGATGCGGCTGCGCGCCGCCCGGACGAAGCCGGTGACCGCAGCCCCGGACCGCTCTCGTACGGGATCGCGCTGATCCCGTACGAGAACGACTACCCGTACGCCTTCGGGTGACGAGAGCCGGGCGGCCCGCCGTCAGTGGGCGGCGGAGTCCCAGTCCGGTCCCACGCCCACGGAGATGTCCAGCGGCGCCCGCAGCTCCGTCGCGGCGGCCATCTCGCGAATCACCAGCTCCTCCACCCGCTCCCGCTCGCCGGGGGCGATCTCCAGCACGATTTCGTCGTGGACCTGGAGGAGCATGCGCGAGGTGAGCCCGGCCTCGGTCAGCGCCGCGTCGACACGGAGCATGGCGACCTTGACGATGTCGGCGGCCGTGCCCTGGATCGGGGCGTTGAGCGCCATCCGCTCGGCCATCTCGCGGCGCTGGCGGTTGTCGCTGTTGAGGTCGGGCAGATAGCGGCGGCGGCCGAGCATCGTCTCCGTGTAGCCCGTGGCCCTCGCCTCCTCGACCGCGCGCTGGAGATAGTCCCGTACGCCGCCGAAGCGCTCGAAGAACGTGTCCATCAGACCGCGCGCCTCCGCCGCCTCGATGTTCAGCTGCTGGGAGAGGCCGAACGCCGAGAGGCCGTACGCCAGTCCGTACGACATCGCCTTGATCTTGCGGCGCATGTCGGGGGTGACATCGGCGCGCTCGACGCCGAACACCTGGGAGGCGACGGTCGTGTGCAGGTCCTCGCCGGAGGTGAACGCCTCGATCAGACCGGCGTCCTCGGACAGATGCGCCATGACGCGCAGCTCGATCTGGCTGTAGTCGGCGGTCATCAGCGACTCGTAGCCCTCGCCGACGACGAAACCGCGGCGGATGGCGCGGCCCTCGTCGGTGCGCACCGGCACGTTCTGCAAATTGGGGTCGGTCGACGAGAGCCGGCCGGTGGCCGCGACCGTCTGGCTGAAGGTGGTGTGGATACGGCCGTCGGCGGCGATCATCTTGATCAGGCCCTCGACGGTGACACGGAGCCTGGCCTGCTCACGGTGGCGCAGCATCAGGACGGGCAGCTCGTGCTCGGTCTGCGCGGCGAGCCAGGCCAGCGCGTCGGCGTCCGTCGTGTAACCGGTCTTGGTCTTCTTGGTCTTGGGCAGATTCAGCTCGCCGAAGAGGACTTCCTGGAGCTGCTTGGGCGAGCCGAGGTTGAACTCGTGCCCGACGGCGGCGTGCGCCTCCTTCACCGCCTGCTGGACGGCGGCGGCGAACTGCTCCTCCAGGGTGACCAGATGGGGCTGGTCGGCCGAGATCCCGTTGCGCTCCAGCTTGGCGAGGAGCGCGGAGGTGGGCAGCTCGATGCCCTGGAGCAGTTCGGTGGCGCCGACCTCCGCCAGCCGGCCGGTGAACGCCTCGCCGAGGTCGAGGACGGCGCGCGCCTGTGTCATCAGCGCGTCCGCCTCGGCCTGGTCGTCGCTGCCGAAGGCGAGCTGCCCGTCGGCCGCGGCGGCCGGGGCCAGCTCCCGTCCCAGATACTCGACGGCGAGGGCGTCGAGCGCGAAGGAGCGGCGGCCGGGCTTGACCAGATACGCGGCGAGCGCGGTGTCCATGGTCACCCCGCCGATCCGCCAGCCGTGCTCGGGGGCCACGCGCATGGCGCTCTTGGCGTTGTGCAGCACCTTGGGGTGGTCCGCCGACGCGAGCCAGGTGCTGAAGGCCTTCTCGTCGGCCTCGTCGAGCTGGGTGGTGTCGAACCAGGCGGCGGCGCCGTCGGCCGCGGCCAGCGCGACCTCGCCGATGCTGCCCGTGCCGAGCGCCCAGGTGTCGACGAGGGCGACACCCAGCGGCTCGTCGCCGTGCTCCGCCAGCCAGGGGGCCAGCTCGCCGGAGGCGAGGACCGTGCCGTCCAGCGCGATGCCCGCCTCGGGGGCCGGGGCCTCTTCCTCGACGGCGCCCGGGTCGACGGCGAGCAGCCGCTCCCGCAGGCTCGGGTTACGGATCTCCAGCACTTCGAGGAATCCGGTCAGGGCCGTCCGGTCGTACGGGGCGCGCTCCAGCTCCTGCGGGGTCTTCGTCAGCTCGACGTCACGCACCAGCTCGGTGAGATGACGGTTGAGCTTGACCGAGTCCAGGTGCTCACGCAGGCTCTCGCCGACCTTGCCCTTGACCTCGTCGGCGCGCTCCACCAGATCGGCGAGGGAACCGAACTGGTTGATCCACTTCGCGGCCGTCTTCTCACCGACCTTGGGAATGCTGGGGAGATTGTCCGACGGGTCGCCGCGCAGGGCGGCGAAGTCCGGATACTGCGCGGGCGTCAGCCCGTACTTCTCGTGGACTTTCTCCGGGGTGAACCGGGTCAGCTCGGAGACACCCTTGGTGGGATACAGCACCGTGGTGTGCTCGGTGATGAGCTGGAAGGAGTCCCGGTCCCCGGTGACGATGAGGACCTCGAAACCGGCTTCCTCGGCCTGGGTGGCGAGGGTGGCGATGACGTCGTCCGCCTCGAAGCCGTCGATCGCGAACCGGTGCGCGTGCATCGCGTCCAGCAGCTCACCGATCAACTCGACCTGGCCCTTGAACTCGTCGGGCGTCTTGGAGCGGTTCGCCTTGTACTCGGGGAACTCCTCCGAGCGCCACGTCTTGCGCGAGACGTCGAAGGCCACCGCGAAGTGCGTGGGCGCCTCGTCACGCAGGGTGTTCGCCAGCATCGACGCGAAGCCGTAGACGGCGTTGGTCGGCTGGCCGGAGCTGGTGGTGAAATTCTCCGCGGGCAGCGCGAAGAACGCCCGGTACGCCAGAGAGTGCCCGTCCATGAGGAGCAGGCGAGGACGGTTGTCTGCGGTCTTCTTCGATGCTGTCTCAGCCACGTACCCGATCCTGCCACGCCCCACTGACAATCCTGACCCGGCTGCTCCGGCTCGACGTGCTGTCGGTGGTGCGTGACAGGATCGGGGGGAGTCGCGACGTACGAGTTTGGGAGAGCGTGATGGCCAGCAAGCCGCCCTCGGGTGATCCGGTCCAGGACGCCCCGCAGGTCGCCGCCCCGCACAGCAGCGCCGCCGGACTGCCGGCCGTGGCGCATTCACTGCGCGTCGCCCAGCAGCAGATGGGCGTGCGGCGGGCCGCGCGGACGCTGCTCAAGGTCAACCAGAAGGACGGCTTCGACTGTCCGGGCTGCGCCTGGCCGGAGGGCGACCACCGGCACACGGCGGAGTTCTGCGAGAACGGCGTGAAGGCGGTCGCCGAGGAGGCGACGCTGCGCCGGGTGACGCCGGACTTCTTCGCCGCGCACCCGGTGGCCGATCTGGCGACACGCAGTGGCTACTGGCTGGGCCAGCAGGGCCGGATCACCCAGCCGATGCTCCTGGAGCGCGGCGCGGGCACCGGCACCGACGGCGACAGCGGCGGCGGGGACCGGTACGAACCGGTCAGCTGGGAGCGCGCGTTCGCGATCATCGCCGAGGAACTGACCGCGCTGGACTCCCCCGACGAGGCGCTGTTCTACACCTCGGGCCGCACCAGCAACGAGGCGGCCTTCCTGCTCCAGCTGTTCGCCCGCGAGTTCGGCACGAACAATCTGCCGGACTGCTCCAACATGTGCCACGAGTCGTCCGGTTCGGCGCTCGCCGAGACCCTGGGCGTCGGCAAGGGCAGCGTGTCCCTGGAGGACATGCACCAGGCCGACCTGATCATCGTGGCCGGGCAGAATCCGGGGACCAACCACCCCCGGATGCTCTCCGCCCTGGAGAAGGCCAAGGCGGCGGGCGCGCGGATCATCTCGGTGAACCCGCTGCCCGAGGCCGGTCTGGGACGGTTCAAGAATCCGCAGACCCCGCAGGGCCTCCTCAAGGGCGCGGCGCTCACCGACCTCTTCCTACAGATCCGGATCGGCGGCGACCAGGCCCTGTTCCGGCTGCTGAACAAGCTGATCCTCGACGCGGCCGGGAGCGACCCGGCCGCCGTGGACCAGGCGTTCGTCGCCGAACACACCCACGGCTTCGAGGAGTTCGCCGCCACCGCGCGCGAGGCCGACTGGGAGCAGACCCTCATCGCGACGGGACTGGAGCGCGCCGACATCGAGCGCGCGCTGGCCATGGTGCTGGCCTCGAAGCGCACCATCGTCTGCTGGGCGATGGGCCTCACCCAGCACAAGCACTCCGTCGCGACCATCCGCGAAGTCGTCAACTTCCTCCTGCTGCGCGGCAACATCGGCCGGCCGGGCGCCGGGGTGTGCCCCGTACGCGGCCACTCCAACGTCCAGGGTGACCGCACCATGGGCATCTTCGAGCGGCCCGCGCCGGCGTTCCTCGACGCCCTGGACCGGGAGTTCGGGATCACCTCGCCGCGCCACCACGGTTACGACGTCGTACGGGCCATCCGCGCCCTGCGCGACGGCGACGCGAAGGTCTTCTTCGCGATGGGCGGCAACTTCGTGTCGGCGTCCCCGGACACCGAGGTGACCGAGGCGGCGATGCGCACCGCGCGGCTCACCGTGCACGTGTCGACCAAGCTCAACCGCTCCCACGCGGTGACCGGCGCGCGTGCCCTGATCCTGCCGACCCTCGGCCGCACCGACAAGGACGTGCAGGCGGGCGGCAGGCAGATCGTGACCGTGGAGGACTCCATGGGCATGGTGCACGCCTCGCGCGGCAACCTCCCGCCCGCGAGCCCGCATCTGCTGTCCGAGCCGGCGATCGTCGCCCGCATGGCGCGTGCCGTCCTCGGCCCGGCGTCGCTGACTCCGTGGGAGGAGTTCGAGAAGGACTACGGGTCGATCCGCGACCGCATCTCGCGTGTCGTCCCCGGCTTCGAGGACTTCAACGAACGCGTCGCCGCACCGGGCGGATTCCAGCTCCCGCACGCCCCGCGCGACGAACGGCGCTTCCCCACCGCCACCGGCAAGGCCAACTTCACAGCGGCGCCGATCGAGTACCCGGAGTTGCCGGCGGGCCGGCTGCTGCTCCAGACGCTGCGCTCGCACGACCAGTACAACACCACGATCTACGGTCTCGACGACCGCTACCGGGGCATCCGGAACGGCCGCCGCGTCGTCCTGGTCAATCCGGACGACGCGGACCGGCTGGGCCTGGCCGACGGCTCGTACACGGATCTGGTCAGCGAATGGCGGGACGGCGTCGAGCGGCGCGCCCGCGGCTTCCGGGTGGTGCACTACCCCACGGCCCGCGGCTGCGCCGCCGCCTATTACCCGGAGACGAACGTGCTCGTGCCGCTGGACTCCACGGCCGACACCAGCAACACCCCGGCGAGCAAGTCCGTCGTCGTGCGCTTCGAGCACCGCTGACGCGAGGTGCCGCCCCCGGCCCACCCCGGAGCGGCACGCACGGCACACGCGGACGCGCACCGCGACCACGCACGGAAACCATGCCCGGATCATCCACCGCAGCACGTACCGCACCGCACCACGCAGCCGATCGGAGCCTGACCCATGGGTGAGAACACAGCGAACGAGCAGCCCTCAGCGACGTTCCCGCAGGAGATCATCGACGAGTACGGGCCGGGCGAGATCGACCTGGAGTCGCTCTTCTCCGCCGGGGATCTCGGCACCCGCATGGGCCTGCGGGTCACCGAGGCGTCCGCCGACCGTGTCGTCGCCACCATGCCCGTGCAGGGCAACACCCAGCCGTACGGGCTGCTGCACGGCGGCGCCTCCGCCGTACTCGCCGAGACCCTCGGCTCCATCGGCGCGATGATGCACGGCGGCCGGGGCAAGGTCGCCGTGGGCGTGGATCTGAACTGCACGCACCACCGCGCCGTACGCGACGGCGTCGTGACGGGCGTGGCCACCCCGATCCACCGCGGCAGGTCCACCGCGACGTACGAGATCGTGATCACCGACGAGCGGGACAAGCGGGTGTGCACGGCCAGGCTGACGTGTCTGCTCCAGAGCGGTGACGGCAGCGCCTTCATGAAGCGGAAGGACGCGTGAGGGACGTGTGAGGGGCGGAACCGGAGTGACGCCCGGGGGTCGCCCGAAGGACACCTGAGGGACGTCGGGGGACGCCGGAGGGCGAACCTCAAGGGAGGCTCAAGCGGGCCGGAGGCGGGATCGAACGGGCTCCGCCCGGCCCTCCGGTGACCAACAGGTGAGACGCGCGGCCGTCGCCCGACGGCCGCGAAACATCCCGGAAACCAGGGCCCGTTGAGGCTCGCGCGGCGCACGGCCCACCTCCGGACCCCGGCGCGGGAGAGCCAGGTGGGACCCCCGATGGTGACGTTGCGTTACGCCGTGGGGCACGATCCATTGTCCTCGCCGGCGATGCCCACTAACTTCGGCACATGAGCGGCATCGGCCCCGTCGAACCGGGTGAGGACACCTACCACCACCCCGCTGCCCCGCTCACCGGGGCGACGCCGCCCCGCGCCCGTCTCGCCGTGCCCGCGCGCCACCGCCGCAAGGCGGTCCTGGCCGTCGTCGCGACCCTCGGCGCGGGGGTCTGCGTGTACGCGCTCAACGCCCCGGAGCCACCGCCCGCGCCGCCACCACCCTGGCCCTCGCAGGTGGTTGGCTTCGTCTACGCGGGCGCGGCGCCGAAGAGCGAACGCGCCGGGGCGTTCACCTTCGACGTCACCATCTCGACCGAGCCCGGCCGCCGTGTGACCGTCGACGCCGTCACCCAGCCGTCCGCGGCGCTCGCCGTATCGACGGAACCGTCCGCTCCGTTCACCGTGCCCGCCGGGGCGTCCCGCGACGTGGCGGTGACCGTCTACGTACTCGACTGCGGGGAAGTGCCACGGAACTCCGGACTCCCCTTCCTGGACATCACCCTGCGTAACGAAAGGGCGGTCCAGAAACAGAGCCGGATCCTCGGCGACGGATACCCCGAAGACCTCGGCGCGGCCATCGACCGGGCATGCGGCGAACCCGCTCCGTAACCGCCCGATTACCGTCACGGTCCTGCTGGTTCTCACTATGTGGACTTCCGAACGGTCTCAAATCGCACGCCTTTCCCTTCCCTTGCGGGCTTCACCACGCTTCCGTCATAACAAGAGCGTCACATCATGGGCCGCACCTCTGCACCACCCCCACCAGCGCGCTTAGAGTCACGGCCAGTCACCGCGCCACCGGATTACTTTCAGTTCGGTTCCAGCGCTCGACCCGGCTTCTCAATCAGGGACAGCCGTGCCAGGGGAAAGGACTGATCGTGCGTCACCGTTCCTTGTTCATAGTCACCACTGCGGTCACTGTAGGAGCCCTCACGCTTTCTGCTTGCGGCTCCCGCGACGACAGCAGCGAGGGCGGCGGCGGCGGAAAGACGACCGTCGTCATCGGCCTCGACGCGCCGCTGACCGGAGACCTCTCCGCGCTCGGCCAGGGCATCAAGAACTCCGCCGACCTCGCCGTCAAGACGGCCAACAAGAACAACGAAGTCGAAGGCGTCACCTTCAAGCTGGAGTCCCTGGACGACGTGGCCCAGGCCGCGACCGGCCAGCAGAACGCCACCAAGCTTGTCGGCAACCAGGACGTCATGGGCGTGGTCGGCCCCCTGAACTCCGACGTCGGCCAGGCCATGCAGAAGGTCTTCGCCAACGACAACCTGGTCCAGGTGTCGCCCGCCAACACCAACCCCGAGATGACTCAGGGCAAGGACTGGCAGACCGGCAAGAAGGTCCGCGGCTTCGACACGTACTTCCGCACCGCGACCACGGACGCCATCCAGGGCCCGTACGCCGCGCAGTTCATGTTCAACGAGAAGAAGCTCAAGAACGTCTACGTCATCGACGACAAGAAGACGTACGGAGCCGGTCTCGCCGCCACCTTCTCCGCCGAGTTCGAGAAGCTCGGCGGCAAGGTCGTCGGCACCGACCACATCAACCCGGACGACAAGGACTTCTCGGCCGTGGCGAGCAAGGTCGCCCAGGCCAAGGCCGACTTCGTCTACTACGGCGGCGAGTACCCGGCCGGCGCCCCGCTGGCCAGCCAGATCAAGAACGCCGGCGCCAAGATCCCCACCGTCGGTGGTGACGCTCTCTTCAGCGCCGAGTACATCAAGCTGGGCAAGAAGAACTCCGAAGGCGACTTCGCCAGCTCCGTGGGCGCGCCCCTGGAGACCCTGGACACCGCCAAGAAGTTCATCGCCGACTACTCCGCCGGCGGCTACGACGGCGCGTTCGAGGCGTACGGCGGCTACTCCTACGACTCCACCTGGGCGATCATCCAGGCGGTCAAGGCCGTCGTCGAGAAGAACGACGGCAAGCTGCCCGGCGACGTCAAGGACGCGCGCAAGCAGATCACCGAGGCCATGCAGGACGTCAAGTTCGACGGCGTCACCGGCACCGTCGGCTTCGACGAGTTCGGCGACACCGTGAACAAGCAGCTCTCCCTCTACGAGGTGAAGGGCGGCAAGCACGTCCCCGTCAAGACGGGCGTGTTCGAGGGCTGATCGGGCTCACCAGCCCTCCCTCCTGAAGGAACTACCACCGCGCGGGGGCGCCACAGCGCCCCCCCGCGGCCGTATCTGACCCCACTCATTCGGAGGCCCCGCGGTGAACGATCTGCCGCAGCAACTTGCCAACGGCCTGCTACTCGGCGCGCTGTACGGACTCATCGCAATCGGTTACACGATGGTCTATGGCATAGTCCAGCTCATCAATTTCGCCCATGGCGAGATATTCATGATCGGCGGCTTCGGTGCGCTGACCGTATTTCTCTGGTTGCCCAGCGGTACCAGCCTGCTGCTCGCACTGCCCCTCATGATCCTCATGGCGATGGCCTGCTCCGTGCTCGTCGCCGTAGGAGCCGAACGCTTCGCCTACCGGCCCCTGCGGGACGCCCCCAGGCTCGCACCACTGATCACCGCGATCGGCCTCTCCATCGCACTCCAGCAAGCCATCTGGGCCTTCTACCCGGACGCCACGAAGTCCCGCCCCTTCCCCGAATTCGAAGGCGGCAGGCTCGACTTCGGCGCGTTCGCCATCAGCCGCGGCGACCTCTTCCTGCTCATCGCCGCACCCCTGTGCATGATCACGCTCGGGATCTTCGTCTCCAAGACCCGCACCGGACGCGCCATGCAGGCCACGTCGCAGGACCCGGACACGGCCAAGCTGATGGGCATCAACACCGACCGCATCATCGTCACCGCGTTCGCCATCGGTGCCGCCTTCGCCGCCATCGCGGCCGTCGCACACGGCCTCAAGTACGGCGAAGTCAACTTCAAGATGGGCTTCATCGCCGGACTCAAGGCCTTCACCGCCGCGGTCCTCGGCGGTATCGGCAACATCTACGGCGCCATGATCGGCGGCCTCGTACTCGGCCTCGCCGAATCCATGGCCACCGCCTACATCGAGAACATCCCCGGCATGTCGCAGCTCGGCGGCGGCGCCTGGAAGGACGTGTGGGCGTTCGTCCTCCTCATCCTCGTACTGCTGCTGAGGCCACAAGGTCTACTCGGCGCACGCGTCTCGGATCGGGCGTGATACCGATGACCACCACCACGACGAAAACGAACCCCGCGGCCCCCGCGCCCCGGCACAGCCGCCCCGTCATCGGCCTCCCGCCCGCGGCGGCCAGCCTCGGCGCCGCGATCGGCGCCGTCGCGACCTTCGCGAGCACCTTCCTCGCCTGGACCTGGACCGCCGAATTCCCCGGCGACCTCACCGTCACCGGCTACCCCGGCGGCCTCCAACTGCTCACCCTCACCGGTGCGCTGCTGACCCTGCTCTTCGTCGTCGCCGGCTACGGCGTACGCGGACTCGGCTGGCTCACCCCCGGCGGCAAGAACGGCCCCGTCCTCCTCTTCGCCCTCGGCACCTTCGCCACCACCTGGTACACGGTCATCGCGATCGCCGTGAAACTCGGCGGACTCGCCAACCTCGAACCGGGCGGCTACGTCGCCGCCGCCGCCTCGCTCATCACGGTCCTCGCCGCCCTCGGGCTCCCCGGCGACGTCCCGGGCGACCACGACAACCCCAACGCCTGGCAGCGGCTCGTCCAGTCCTTCAAGGCCCCCACGCCCAAGGAAGCCACCGCGCTCCCCGGCTGGGCCGAAATCCTCATCATCGCCGCCGCCTTCGGGCTCGGCCTGTTCGTCTTCACCTACGGCATCGACACCGAGGCCGCCGAACTCTTCATCGGCTACATCCTCCTCGTCGCCTTCGGCGCCACCGCCGTCTCCCGCGCCGGCCTCAACCGCCGCCTCGCGGGCCTCACCTCCAAGCACAAGAACGTCACCGTGACCGCGGCGTTCGTCTCCGCGTTCGCCTTCCCGTTCACCCAGAGCAACGACGCGTACGCCTCCATCGGTACGAACATCCTGATCTTCGCCACCGTCGCGCTCGGACTCAACGTCGTCGTGGGCCTCGCCGGCCTGCTCGACCTCGGATACGTCGCCTTCCTCGGCGTCGGCGCCTACACGGCCGCCCTCGTCTCCGGATCGCCGTCGTCCACCATCGGCATCCAGCTCCCGTTCTGGGCCGCCGTCCTCTGCGGCGCCGGCGCCTCGCTGATCTTCGGCGTCGTCATCGGCGCGCCGACCCTGCGACTGCACGGCGACTACCTGGCCATCGTGACCCTCGGCTTCGGTGAGATCTTCCGCATCACCATGCAGAACCTCGACGGATCCTCGGGCCCGGACGTCACCAACGGCTCCAACGGCATCCCCAACATCCCCGACCTCGACCTGTTCGGGTTCAACCTCGGGGAACCACATACGATCCTCGGCGTCGAACTCGGCAGATTCTCCAACTACTACCTGCTGATGCTGCTGTTCACCATCATCGTGGTGACCGTCTTCCGGCGCTCCGACCAGTCGCGCATCGGCCGCGCCTGGGTCGCCATCCGCGAGGACGAGACCGCGGCCAGGGCCATGGGCATCAACGCCTTCCGGCTCAAGCTGCTCGCCTTCGCCCTCGGCGCCACCCTCGCCGGCATGGCCGGCACCGTACAGGCACACGTGACCTTCACCGTCACCCCCGCCCAGTACAAGTTCGTCGAAGCCGTCCCGCCGAACTCGGCGTTCCTCCTCGCCGCCGTCATCCTCGGCGGCATGGGCACCGTCAGCGGACCCCTCATCGGCGCCTCGCTGCTCTACCTCATCCCGGCGAAGCTCCAGTTCATGTCCGACTACCAGCTGCTGCTCTTCGGCATCGCGCTGATCCTGCTCATGCGATTCCGCCCCGAGGGCCTCATCGCCGACCGCAGGAAGCAGCTCGAATTCCACGAGACCGGGCAACTGGACGCCCCCAAGGGCGATATCGGCCTCAGCAAAGCGGGGGTGTGACCCACATGACCACCGACATCGAACCCACCGGCGCCGGATCCCCCAAGGCCGCCACCGCCACCGGTGTGCCCGTGCTCCAGGCCACCGGCGTCACCAAGAAATTCGGCGGACTCACCGCCGTACAGAACGTCGACCTCCAGGTCAACACCGGCGAGATCGTCGGCCTCATCGGCCCCAACGGCGCGGGCAAGACCACCTTCTTCAACTGCCTCACCGGTCTGTACGTCCCCACCGACGGCACCGTCAGCTACAAGGGCACCGTCCTGCCGCACCAGTCCCACCTGGTCACCAAGGCAGGCATCGCCCGTACGTTCCAGAACATCCGGCTCTTCGCCAACATGACCGTCCTGGAGAACGTCCTCGTCGGACGCCACACCAGGACCAAGGAAGGCCTCTGGTCCGCGCTCCTGCGCGGCCCCGGCTTCAAGAAGGCGGAGAAGGAGTCCGAGGCACGCGCCATGGAACTCCTGGAGTTCACCGGCCTCGCCGCCAAGCGCGACCACCTCGCCCGCAACCTCCCCTACGGAGAACAGCGGAAGCTGGAGATCGCGCGCGCACTCGCCAGCGACCCGGGCCTGCTCCTGCTCGACGAGCCCACCGCCGGCATGAACCCGCAGGAGACCCGCACCACCCAGGACCTGGTCTTCGCCATCCGCGACCAGGGCATCGCCGTACTCGTCATCGAGCACGACATGCGCTTCATCTTCAACCTGTGCGACCGCGTCGCCGTCCTCGTCCAGGGCCAGAAGCTGGTCGAGGGCACCGCCGAGGTCGTCCAGGCCGACGAGCGCGTCGTCGCCGCCTACCTCGGCACCCCCTACGAGGGCGCCCCCGGCGCCGAGGAAGTCTCCGAGGTGGAGGCCGCGGAGACACACAGCACGGCAGGCACAGAAGGAGACACCAAGTGACCGCACTACTGGAGGTGGAGGACCTCAAGGTCGCCTACGGCAAGATCGAAGCCGTCAAGGGCATCTCCTTCAGCGTCGAAGCCGGTCAGATCGTCACGCTCATCGGCACCAACGGCGCCGGCAAGACGACCACCCTGCGCACCCTGTCCGGGCTGCTCAAGCCCTCCGGCGGCCGGATCGTCTTCGACGGCAAACCGCTGAACGGCATCGGCGCGCACAAGATCGTCGCGATGGGCCTGGCGCACTCCCCCGAGGGCCGCAGGATCTTCCCCCGGCTCACGATCGCGGAGAACCTCAAGCTCGGCGCCTTCCTCCGGAAGGACACCGCCGGCATCGAGAAGGACATCAGGCGCGCCTACGAGCTGTTCCCGATCCTCGGCGAACGCAGCAAGCAGGCGGCCGGCACCCTGTCCGGCGGTGAGCAGCAGATGCTCGCCATGGGACGGGCGCTGATGTCGCAGCCCAAGCTGCTCATGCTCGACGAGCCCTCCATGGGACTCTCGCCGATCATGATGCAGAAGATCATGGCGACCATCGCCGAACTCAAGTCGCAGGGCACGACGATCCTCCTCGTCGAGCAGAACGCCCAGGCGGCGCTGTCACTGGCGGACCAGGGCCATGTGATGGAGGTCGGCAAGGTCGTGCTCTCGGGCAGCGGGCAGGACCTGCTGGTGGACGAGTCGGTACGCAAGGCGTACCTGGGCGAGGACTGAGTCCCCGCGTACGTACGTGAGAAGGCCCGCACCCCCTCGGGAGTGCGGGCCTTCTCGTCTGTACGAAGTCCGGTACGAGATCCCGTACGCGGCCCCTACTGCCCCTTCGCGGCCTTCTTCTCCTCGGCGTCCTCGATGACGGCCTCGGCGACCTGCTGCATCGACAGCCGCCGGTCCATCGACGTCTTCTGGATCCACCGGAACGCGGCGGGCTCGGTGAGGCCGTACTGGGTCTGGAGGATCGACTTCGCGCGGTCCACGAGCTTGCGGGTCTCCAGCCGGGTCGTCAGATCGGCGACCTCCTGCTCCAGGGCCTTCAGCTCGTTGAAGCGCGAGACGGCCATCTCGATGGCCGGCACGACATCGCTCTTGCTGAACGGCTTCACGAGATACGCCATCGCACCGGCGTCCCGGGCGCGCTCCACGAGATCGCGCTGCGAGAAGGCGGTGAGCATGAGGACGGGGGCGATGGACTCCTTGGCGATCTTCTCGGCGGCGGAGATCCCGTCGAGGACGGGCATCTTCACATCGAGGATGACAAGATCGGGCCGATGCTCACGGGCCAGCTCGACGGCACGCTCACCGTCACCGGCCTCGCCCACGACGGAGTAGCCCTCTTCTTCGAGCATCTCCTTGAGATCGAGACGGATGAGCGCCTCGTCCTCGGCGATGACGACGCGGGTCGTCAGGGGCGGGACATGCGACTTGTCGTCGTCGACGGGCTGGGGCGACTCGGGGGCGGTCACTGAGGCTCCTCGTTACTGGCAGATACTGCTGGGCAAGAGCCTACCTAGCTACGGTATGGTTGGAGCACGGAGGGCCCGTCCCTTCCTTCGTTTCGAAGGAGCCCCGGTAGCCCAGCGGTAGAGGCCATGGATTCAAAACCCATACAGCGTCGGTTCGAATCCGACTCGGGGCACTTTCCCTTCGTTTCTAAGGTTGGCGTGATTTTCGCCGATCTTCACGTGAACGTGTGACACAGACACCGTTTCCGCTCGGCTGACACAAGATCACGTCAAGCTCGGTCGTATGTACGACATGAAGACGCGACGCAGCACGCTGGCGCTCGTCGCCCAAGGCCGCAGCCTCAACTCCGTGAGCAGGCAGACTGGCGTGTCGCGTGCCGCGATACGCGCCTGGCAGACCCGCGTCGAGCCCCTGCCACGCATGGCGCGAGAGTGTCCGTCGGAACCTGCCGACCAAGCGTCGTACGCCTATCTCCTCGGCCTCTACCTCGGTGACGGCTGCATCAGCCCGTATCCCCGCGGTGGCCACTATCTGCGCATCGCCTGCGCGGATGCCTGGCCCGGTCTGATCGAGCTGTGCCGGGCGGCCATTCCCGCCGTCCGGCCCGGTGTCTCCGTGGCTGTCGTGCAGAGACAGGGATGCGTGATGGTGAGCAGTTACGACCGGCACTGGCCGTGTCTCTTCCCGCAGCACGGCCCCGGCAAGAAGCACGACCGGCCCATCGAACTCGTCGGCTGGCAGCGGGAGATCGTGGACGCCCACCCGTGGGAGCTGTTACGCGGGCTGATCCACTCCGACGGCTGCCGGACCACGAACTGGACCACCCGCGCCGTGGGCGGCGCGATGAAGCGCTACGAGTACCCCCGGTACTTCTTCACCAACAGGTCCGCCGACATCCTGCGCCTGTTCACCGACACTCTCGACACCCTCGGGGTCGCCTGGAAGAAGGCGAACGCCAAGAACATCTCCGTCGCCAGAAAGACATCCGTCGCCCTCATGGACACCCACGTCGGGCCGAAGCACTGAACAACCCCGGCCCGACACCCCCTACTTCGGGCTGTCGTCCTCGCCCACGTGGTGGACCCGGACCAGGTTCGTCGAGCCCGCGACTCCCGGTGGGGAGCCCGCCGTGATCACCACGATGTCGCCCTTGTCGCAGCGGCCGATCCGCAGCAGGTGTTCGTCCACCTGGTCGACCATGGCGTCCGTCGAGTCCACGTGCGGGCCGAGGAACGCCTCCACACCCCAGGTGAGGTTGAGCTGCGCCCGCGTCGCCGGGTCGGGCGTGAAGGCCAGCAGCGGGATCGGGGAGCGGTAACGCGAGAGGCGCTTGACCGTGTCCCCGGACTGGGTGAAGGCGACCAGGAACTTCGCGCCGAGGAAGTCGCCCATCTCCGCCGCCGCGCGGGCGACCGCGCCGCCCTGGGTGCGGGGCTTGCTGCGTTCGGTGAGCGGGGGCAGGCCCTTGGCGAGGACGTCCTCCTCCGCCGCCTCCACGATGCGGCTCATCGTGCGGACCGTCTCGACCGGGTACTTGCCGACGCTCGTCTCGCCGGACAGCATCACCGCGTCGGTGCCGTCGATGACGGCGTTGGCGACGTCGGACGCCTCGGCGCGGGTCGGCCGGGAGTTGTCGATCATCGAGTCGAGCATCTGCGTGGCGACGATGACCGGCTTCGCGTTGCGCTTCGCGAGCTTGATCGCGCGCTTCTGGACGATCGGCACCTGCTCCAGCGGCATCTCGACGCCGAGGTCGCCGCGGGCCACCATGATGCCGTCGAACGCGGCGACGATGTCGTCTATGTTCTCCACGGCCTGCGGCTTCTCGACCTTGGCGATGACGGGGACGCGCCGGCCCTCCTCGTCCATGATGCGGTGGACGTCGACGATGTCGCGTCCGCTGCGTACGAAGGAGAGCGCTACGACGTCGGCGCCGATGCGCAGGGCCCAGCGGAGGTCGTCGATGTCCTTCTCGGAGAGCGCGGGGACGGACACCGCGACGCCGGGGAGGTTGAGCCCCTTGTTGTCGGAGACCATGCCGCCTTCGACGACGGTGGTGCGGACGCGGGGTCCGTCGACCGCGGTGACCTCCAGGGTCACCTTGCCGTCGTCCACGAGGATGCGCTCACCGGCGGTGACGTCGTCGGCGAGTCCTTCGTAGGTGGTGCCGCAGGTGTGGCGGTCGCCTTCGAGGGGTTCGACGGTGATGGTGAATTCGTCGCCGCGTTCAAGGAGTACGGGGCCTTCGCGGAAGCGCCCGAGACGGATCTTCGGGCCTTGAAGGTCGGCGAGGATTCCCACGCTGCGGCGGGTTTCCTCGGCGGCTTTGCGTACGCGCTGGTAGCGCTGCTCGTGATCGGCGTAGCTGCCGTGGCTGAGGTTGAAGCGGGCGACGTCCATTCCGGCCTCGACCAGTGCTTTGATCTGGTCGTACGAGTCGGTGGCGGGCCCGAGGGTACAGACGATTTTTGCTCGGCGCATGATTCGAGACTAAACCTTACCGCCGGGTAGGTAATTGGTCTCACATGACTACTCAACAACCTTTGCATGAAGGGTTGTTGACAACTGTTGAAGTGGGCGGGGCCGCGCTCCGATGAGCATTATTCGGGTATTGACGGCGGCCGGTTCAGAGAATGGGCGGTGTCATCGTGAAGCGCGCGTTCACCTGCGCGTAGACGGTCTGGCGCTGCGGTTCGAGATCGAGCGCGGGCGGCGCTCCGGCGGCCTCGGCGGAGCCGCCGTAACTCATCGCGTACGCGGGAGCACGCGTGGCGAACGGCGCCGCGTTCTCGGCGCCGATGTCCGCCAGCTCGACCAGGGCGGCGAGGTTCGAGCCGAGCGCGGCGGCGTACTCGCGGGCCCGCTGGACGGCCTCGCGGACGGCCTGCCTGCGGGCCTCGCCGTGGGCGGGCGAGCCGGGGCGCAGGGCCCACCAGGGGCCGTTCACGGTGGTGAGGTCGAGGTCGGCGAGGCGGGTGGTGAGTTCACCGAGCGCGGTGAAGTCGGTGAGCTGGGCGGTGATGTTGACCCGGCCGTGGTAGGCGCGGACGCGTTCGCCGCGGCCGTGCCGGGTGAGTTCGGGGTTGATGGAGAAGGAGCCGGTCACGAGCTTCTCGACGGCGTCGCCGTAGGACTTGACGAGGCTGAGGACGTCGTTGTTGCGGCGGGTGAGGTCTTCGAGCGCGGTGCGCCGGTCGGTGCCGCGTGCGCCGACGGAGATGTCGATGGTGGCGATCTCGGGGTCGAACTCCAGGCGCGCCTCGCCCCGGACGGCGACCCTGGGGGTCTCGGGGGTGCCGTAGGGCGCGGCGGTGGGGGCGGAGGCGTCGGTGGTCATGTGCGGTTCTCCCTTGTACGGGGGCGAGTTGGGGGGCGTGGTGTACGCCTCGCCGGCCTGTCCGGTCACTCTGCCATCCGAACTCCCGTCCGGGCACGACATTCGGCGGTCACCGGATCGAAACCCGCCGGGGGTGTTCGATTCCTCGTTCCTGCGTCAGAATCTAGCCGCCCTATCTACGCGCGTTGTGCGCGTGGGTGACGAGATCGAGGGAGTAGCGATGCCGCTGAACCGAAGGACGTTCCTGGAGCGGTCGGCCGCCGCCGGAGCCGGTGTGGCGATCGCCGGGGGCGCGGCCGTGCCCGCGGCGGCGCGGGAGCACGGTGACGGTCAGGGGCATGGCCACGGACGTCCGCCGAAGCGGTACTCGTTCACCGTGATGGGCACGACCGACCTGCACGGCAATGTCTTCAACTGGGACTACTTCACGGACAAGGAGTTCGACGACAAGGACCGCAACGACGTCGGACTGGCCAAGATCTCGACGCTGGTGAACCGCATCCGTAAGGAGAAGGGCCGGGGCAACACCCTGCTCATCGACGCGGGCGACACCATCCAGGGCACTCAGCTCTCGTACTACTACGCCAAGATCGACCCGATCACGGCGAAGCGTGGTCCGGTGCATCCGATGGCGCAGGCGATGAACGCGATCGGCTACGACGCCGCGGCGCTCGGCAACCACGAGTTCAACTACGGCATTCCGGTGCTGCGGAAGTTCGAGGAGCAGTGCCGTTTCCCGCTGCTGGGGGCGAACGCACTGGACGCGAAGACGCTGCGGCCGGCGTTCCCGCCGTATGTGATCAAGCGGCTGCGGACGCCGCACGGGCGTGATGTGCGGGTCGCGGTGCTGGGGTTGACGAACCCGGGTATCGCGATCTGGGACAAGGTCAACGTCCAGGGCAGGATGACGTTCCCGGGTCTGGAGGAGCAGGCCGCGAAGTGGGTGCCGAAGCTGCGGTCGATGGGCGCCGACGTGGTGATCGTGTCCGCGCATTCGGGGTCGAGCGGTACGTCCTCCTACGGAGACCAGCTTCCGCACATCGAGAACGCGGCCGGTCTGGTGGCCGAGCAGGTGCCGGGCATCGACGCGATCCTGGTCGGGCACGCGCACAGCGAGATTCCCGAGTACCGGGTGACCAACAAGGAGACCGGCAAGGACGTGGTGCTGTCCGAGCCGCTGAAGTGGGGGCAGCGGCTGACGCTGTTCGACTTCGACCTGGTGTGGGAGCGGGGCCGCTGGTCGGTCGAGAAGGTGGGCGCGCAGGTCCTCAACTCCAACACGGTGGAGGAGGACAAGAAGATCACCGGGCTGCTGGTGGACGAGCACCGCAAGGTCGTGGCCTATGTCAACCAGGTCATCGGGACGTCGACGGCCGCGATGACGACGGCCGACGCGCCGTGGCGTGACGAGCCGTTGATCGATCTGATCAACCATGTGCAGACGGAGACGGTGAAGGCGGGTCTCGCGGGCGGTGAGTGGGCGGCGCTGCCGCTGCTGTCGCAGGCGTCGTGCTTCTCGCGTACGGCGGGGATCCCGGCGGGCGAGGTGACCATCAAGGACGCGGCGGCGCTGTATCCGTTCGAGAACACCCTGGAGGCGCGGCTGCTGACGGGTGCCCAGATCAAGGACTATCTGGAGTTCTCGGCCAGGTACTACGTACAGACGGCCGCGGGCGCGCCGGTGGACACGTCGAAGCTGACGAACGCGGACAACATCCCGGACTACAACTACGACGTGGTGTCGGGGCTGACGTACGACATCGACATCGCCAAGCCGGCCGGTTCGCGGATCGTGAATCTGTCCTTCGAGGGCAAGGCCCTGGACCCGGCGGCGAAGTTCGTGCTGGCGGTGAACAACTACCGGGCGAGCGGCGGCGGGAACTTCCCGCATGTCGCGGCTGCCCAGCAGCTGTGGTCCGACCCGGACGAGATCCGGAACACGATCATCACGTGGGTGCAGACGGCGAAGACCGTCGACCCGACGGCGTTCGCCTCGGTGGACTGGAAGCTCACGCGCGACGGCACCCCGGTCTTCTGACTCGTCGCGCGATGACGCGCCGGTGTGGTGCCGTCCCCTCGGCACCGCACCGGCGCAAACCCCTTCCCGTGGTTGTCAGCGCACCTCGGAGAGCGGTACGAGGCCCCTCGGCACCGGCACCTGCCGGTGCTTTTCCTGTCCGTCGAGGCCGAAGCTGGTGAACGCGGTGCGGCGCGGCAGCGGGTAGGGCTCGGTGCCGGTGAGCGAGTTGAGGATCGTCGCACTGCGCCAGGCGGCGAGTGAGAGGTCGGGGGCACCGACGCCGTGCGTGTGCCGTTCGGCGTTCTGTACATAGACGGAGCCGGTGACGGAGGGGTCGAGGACCAGCCGGTACCGGGCGTCGATACGCGGGCGCTGGGACTTGTCGAGCCGCATGTACGGGTCGAGTCCGGCCAGGAGCCGGCCGAGCGGGCGCTCGCGGTAGCCGGTGGCGAGGACGACGGCGTCGGTGGTGAGGCGGGAGCGGTCGGCCTGCTGGGCGTGTTCGAGGTGGAGTTCGATCCTGGTGGCGCCGACCCGGCCCGCGGTGCGGACGAGGACGCCGGGGGTGAGGACGGCGTCCGGCCACCCGCCGTGCATGGTGCGGCGGTAGAGCTCGTCGTGGATGGCGGCGATGGTGTCGGCGTCGATGCCTTTGTGGAGCTGCCACTGGCGCGGGATGAGTTCGTCGCGTACCTGTTCGGGCAGTGCGTGGAAGTAGCTGGTGTAGTCGGGGGTGAACTGCTCCAGGCCGAGTTTGGAGTACTCCATGGGCGCGAACGCCTCGGTGCGGGCCAGCCAGTGGAGTTTCTCGGCGCCTGCGGGGCGGGCGCGCAGCAGGTCGAGGAAGACCTCGGCGCCGGACTGGCCGGAGCCGACGACGGTGATGTGTTCGGCTTCGAGGATCCGTTCGCGGTGGGCGAGGTAGTCGGCGGAGTGGATGACGGGGACGGCGGGGGTGTCGGCGAGGAGTTTGAGCGGTTCGGGGATGTGGGGTTCGGTGCCGATGCCGAGTGCGATGTTGCGGGTGTAGGCGCGGCCGAGGGCCTCGACCTCGCCGTCGTGGTCGAGCTGGGTGAAGTCGACCTCGAACAGGGCGCGTTCGGCGTTCCAGCGGACGGCGTCGACCTGGTGGCCGAAGTGGAGCCCGGGGAGCTGTTCGCTGACCCAGCGGCAGTAGGCGTCGTACTCGGCGCGCTGGATGTGGAAGCGCTCGGCGAAGTAGAACGGATACAGCCGCTCGCGCGCTCTGAGGTAGCTGAGGAACGACCAGGGGCTCGCCGGGTCGACGAGGGTCACCAGGTCGGCCAGGAAGGGCACTTGGAGGGTGGTGCCGTCGAGAAGCAGGCCGGGGTGCCAGTGGAAGGCGGGGCGCTGTTCGAAGAAGGTGGCGGCGAGGCCCCCGTGGACGCCGTCGGCGAGCGCGGCGAGGGAGAGGTTGAACGGTCCGATGCCGATGCCGACCAGATCGTGCGGCCGGTCGTGATCGTCTGCTGACAGGTCGGTCATGGAGGGTCCTTCAGGGCGGGTGGGCCGGATACACCAGGGGGTCCGGGGTCGGTCGGTGGTGCCCACGGTGCACAACGATCCGGACCCGGCGGGGGTAGCGGTGTGCGCTGAAGGAGAGTGAAGGAGCGCGCGGGCCTCCGTGCGTGTGCGGGCCTCCGTACGCGTACGTCCTCCGTACGTCTGCGTCCTCCGTACGCGGGAGGGCGGGCCCGGTGCCGGGCCCGCCCTCCTCGTGAACTCGCGCTCCTCCGTAAGGAGGGTCAGCCCTCCCGTACCCGCAACGCGCGGCGCAGGTCGTCCAGTTGGTCGACCAGTTTGCGGCGCAGGGCGGGCAGCAGGTCCGCCCCGGCCAGGCATTCCTCGCCGAGGCGCAGTGCCGCCTGGTCCACGGCGTGGACCGGGAAGGCGTAGCGTCCGGCGCATTCGGCGATGGCGGGGCCGCGGCGGCCGGCCAGTTCGACGGCGTCGGTGTAGAAGCGGGGGACGTATCCGCGTACGAGGTCGGTCTGTTCGGGCTGCCAGAAGCCCTGGGCGGTGGCGGTGAAGAGGTAGTTGGAGAGGTCGTCGGTGCGGAACATCCGGTCCCAGGCGGCGGCTTTGGCGTCGGCGTCGGGGAGCGCGGCGTGGCAGCGGGCGGCGCCTTCCCGGCCGGTGGCGCTGGGGTCGCGGGCGAGTTCGGCGGCGATGGCGGTGTCGTCGACGGCGCCGAGGACGGCGAGCCGGTAGAGGATGCGCCAGCGCAGTTCGGGGTCGAGTTCGGGGCCGCCGGGGACGCTGTCGTTGCTGAGCCAGTCCTGGATGCCGTCGGGCTGGGTGGCGGCGGAGATGAAGTGACGTACGGCGGTGAGGCGCAGGCCGGGGGCGTTGCCGTCCTCGGTGCGGCGGATGAGGGCGCGGCAGATGCTGGTGAGGGTGGCGAGGGCGGCGGGCCGGTCGTCGGGGCCGAGGTAGCGGTCGGCGATCTGGGTGGCGGCGAAGCCCAGTACGCCTTGGACGACGGCGAGGTCGGACTCGCGCGGGAGGTGGGTGCGGGCGGCGTCGAGGTAGGCGGTGGGGGCCAGTTCACCGTCGCGGACCATGTCGCGGGCGGCGTTCCAGACGACGGCGCGGGTGAGCGGGTCGGGGATGGCGGAGAGCGAGTCGAGGGCGGTGGCCCAGGAGCGGTCGTCGAGGCGGACCTTGGCGTAGGTGAGGTCGCCGTCGTTGAGGACGACGAGGTCGGGGCGGCGGCCGGGGCGGACGGTGGGGCCGTCCTGCTGCGGGATGTCGATCTCGAAGCGGTCGCGGGGGGTGAGGTGGCCGGGGTCGACGAGGTCGCGGTCGTAGGCACCGACGGCGATCCGGTGCGGGCGGTTGCCCTGCTGGGCGATGTCGAGGGTCCAGCCGGCTTCGGAGCCGTTGCCGCCGACGGCGGGGGTGAGGGTGTCGACGCCGGATGTGCGGAGCCATTTCTCGGCCCATCGGTGCACGTCGCGGTCGGTGGAGGCGGCGAGGGAGTCGATGAAGTCGGCGAGGGTGGCGTTGCCGAACTTGTGCCGGGCGAAGTGGGTGTTGATGCCGGCGAGGAAGTCCTTCTCGCCGAGCCAGGCGACGAGTTGGCGCAGCGCGGAGGCGCCCTTGGCGTAGGAGATGCCGTCGAAGTTGAGCATCGCGGACGCGGTGTCGGGCACGGCGTCGGGGTCGGGCGCGACGGGGTGGGTGGAGGGCCGCTGGTCGGCGTCGTAGCCCCAGGACTTGCGGTCGATGCCGAAGGCGACCCAGGTGTCGGTGTAGCGGGTGGCCTCGGTGAGGGTCTGGTAGCCCATGTACTCGGCGAAGGACTCGTTGAGCCAGATGTCGTCCCACCAGGTGAGTGTGACGAGGTCGCCGAACCACATGTGGGCCATCTCGTGCGCGATGACCATGGCGCGGGTCTGCCGCTCGGTGTCGGTGACGGCGGAGCGGTAGACGAATTCGTCGCGGAAGGTGACGAGGCCGGGGTTCTCCATGGCGCCCGCGTTGAACTCGGGGACGAAGGCCTGGTCGTAGGAGTCGAAGGGGTACGGCTCCTTGAACTTCTCGTGGTAGCGGTCGTAGCAGGCGCGGGTGATGGTGAGGATCTCGTCGGCGTCGACGTCGAGATGGGGTGCGAGGGAGCGGCGGCAGTGGATGCCGAAGGGCAGGCCCGCGTGTTCGGTGCGTACGGAGTGCCAGGGGCCGGCGGCGACGGCGACGAGGTAGGTGGAGATGGGCGGGGTCGGCGCGATGCTCCAGCGGCCGTCGCCCTCGTCGGTGGCGATGCCGTTGCCGAGGACGGTCCAGCCTTCGGGGGCGGTGACGGAGAGTTCGAAGACGGCCTTGAGGTCGGGCTGGTCGAAGACGGCGAAGACGCGTTGGATGTCTTCGAGGAACATCTGGGTGTAGACGTAGGTCTCGCCGTCGGTGGGGTCGGTGAAGCGGTGCATGCCTTCGCCGGTGCGGGAGTAGCGCATGGTGGCGTCGACGCGCAGTTCGTGCTCGCCGGCGGCGAGGCCGGTGAGCGCGAGCCGGTTCTGGTCGAGCGCGTGGGGGTCCAGGGGCTGTCCGTCGAGGGTGACGGAGCGCAACTGTGCGGGCTTCAGCTCGACGAAGGTGTCTCCGGCCGCGCGGGCGGTGAACTGGATGGCGGCACGGGATTCGAAGGTCTCGTCGCCGGTGGTCAGGTCGAGGGCGACCGTGTACCGGTGGACGTCGATGAGCTGGGCACGGGTCTGCGCTTCGTCGCGCGTCAGTACGGACATGGGGACATGCTGCCCGATGGGTCCGGGGACGCGCAGCGGGTGGGGGTTGCGCTGAGAGCGCACGGGTGGGGGTACGGGGGCGGGGCGGGGCACATGCCGGGCCGGGGTTGTCCGGAAGTGCCGGACACGCTCCGAACACCGGCCGTCGGGCGTGGGGGCCCCGGTGCCGGGCCTAGGCGGAGTTCTGGCGGGCGGAGCTGTCCGCGATCGTCTCGTGGTGGCGGATCACCTCGGCGATGATGAAGTTGAGGAGCTTCTCGGCGAACGCGGGGTCGAGCCGGGCACTCTCCGCGAGCTGCCGGAGCCGGGTGATCTGCCGGGACTCGCGGGCCGGGTCGGCGGGCGGCAGGTGGTGCACGGCCTTGAGGACGCCGACCTGCTGGGTGCATTTGAACCGTTCGGCCAGCATATGGACGACGGCCGCGTCGATGTTGTCGATACTGCCGCGCAGCCGGTCCAGTTCGGCCTGGACGGCCTGGTCGACGCCGCCCTCGCCGTCGTTGTCACTCGTGGTCATGGTGCGGAAGCTTAGGGCCTGCGCCGTACGACCGGCGACGCGTCTCACGGAGAGGACGTCGTGATCGTCGGCGGGTGGTCCGGATCCGGCACGCAGGTGCTCCAGCCGCCGGGGACGGCCCGGCCCTGGCGCTGTCGGAAGCGGATGGGCGCGATGCCCACGCGGCGTGTGAACAGCCGGGAGAAGTACGCCGGATCGTCGTAGCCGACGCGGCGCGCGACCGCCGCGACGGGCAGTTCGGTGGCGGCGAGGAGTTCTTTGGCACGGCCGAGTCTGATGCCCAGCAGATAGTCCTTGGGGCTACAGCCGGCGCCTCTGCGGACGGCGCCGCGCAGTTCGGCGGGCGTCATACCGTGCCGGGCGGCGTGTTCGGCGACGGAGAGCGGCAGGAACGCGTCGCGGGCCAGCGCCTGGAGGACCAGTTCGCCCTCGGCGTTGGTGTCGGCGCGGGCGCGGCGCAGTTCGACGAGGAGTTCGTGGACGGCGGCGCCGGTCTCGACCTCCAGGAGCGGGTTGCCGCGCCGTGCGGCGCGGACGATACGGCCGACGGCGGCGCGCGCGGTGGCCGCGTCGGAGAGGGGGACGACGGGGCGGTCCGTCTCGATGTAGCCGAGTTCGGTGTATGTGGCGGTGGCGGGGCCGGTGAAGTCGACGAAGCTCTCGTCCCAGCCGGTCTCTGCGTCGGCGCCGTAGTGGTGCGGTACGCCGGGGAGCAGCCACAGGAGCGCGGGCGCGGTGACGGTGGTGCGGTGGCCCTCGGCGTCGCGGTACCAGCCGCTGCCCGCGCCGATGACGACGGCGACGTGGTGGTCGAGTACGCGGGGTCCGACCGTCGGCAGCCGGCCGTGCTGGAGGCCCACGCCGAGGCAGACGAGGCCGAGCCGGTGGTGGACGGGGCTGGGGGTGAAGTACCGCATCCAGGTGTGGTACATCCGCTGCCGTTCCTCCTCTCCCGCCGTACGGCGAGTCCAAGATCCTGCCGATCTTTGTCCATGGACCCGTCCCTGACCAGGGGGTGAGGGTGGCCCCGGGACCTGATCGGACGGAAGGGCGGCGGCGGTGGCCGAGTTCACTGTAGGTGACGAGGATTTCCTGGTGGACGGCCGGCCGGTGCGGCTCCTGTCGGGGGCGCTGCACTACTTCCGGGTGCACGAGGAGTTGTGGCCGCACCGGCTGCGGATGCTGCGGGCGATGGGCCTGAACTGTGTGGAGACGTATGTCCCGTGGAATCTGCACGAGCCCGCGCCGGGCCGGTACGCCGATGTGGAGGCGCTGGGCCGGTTCCTGGACGCGGCGGCCGGCGCGGGGCTGTGGGCGATCGTGCGGCCGGGCCCGTACATCTGCGCGGAGTGGGACAACGGCGGGCTGCCGCACTGGCTGACGGCGGCGGTGGGCACGCGGATCCGGACCGGTGATCCGGAGTTCCTGGGGCCGGTGGAGCGGTGGCTGCGGCGTCTTCTGCCGCAGGTCGCCTCCCGGCAGATCGGCCGCGGCGGGCCGGTGGTCATGGTGCAGGTCGAGAACGAGTACGGGAGTTACGGCTCCGACCTGCCGTACCTCTCGACACTGGCCGGGCTGCTCCGTAGCTGCGGGATCGAGGTGCCGCTGTTCACCTCCGACGGGCCGGAGGACCACATGCTGACCGGTGGTTCGGTGCCCGGTGTGCTGGCGACGGTGAATTTCGGTTCGGGGGCGCGAGCGGCGTTCGAGACGCTGCGTGAGCACCGGGCGGAGGGACCGCTGATGTGTATGGAGTTCTGGTGCGGCTGGTTCGACCACTGGGGCGCCGGGCCCGCGGTGCGCGATCCGGCGGACGCTGCGGGGGCGCTGCGGGAGATCCTGGCGTGCGGTGCGTCGGTGAACATCTATATGGCGCACGGCGGTACGAGCTTCGCGGGCCGGGCGGGCGCCAATCGCGCCGGCGCGCTGCACGACGGTGTGCTGGAGCCGGATGTGACGTCGTACGACTACGACGCGCCGGTGGACGAGGCGGGGCGGCCGACGGAGAAGTTCTGGCTGTTCCGGGAGGTGCTGGCGGAGTTCCAGGAGGGTCCGCTGCCGGAGCTGCCGCCCGCTCCCCCGGTGCTGGCCGGCGGGCCGATGCGCGCGGAACTGGACGGGTGGGCGCCGTTGGACGAGGTGATCGACGCGCTGGGCGGGCCGGAGACACGGACGCCGATGCCGCCGTCCTTCGACGAACTGGGCGTGGACCGGGGGCTGGTGCGCTACCGCGTGGCGGTGCCGGGTCCCCGGCGCCCGTATCCGCTCACGCTGGCGGGGCTGCGCGATCTGGCGGTGGTGCAGGTCGACGGGGTGCGGGCGGGGGTGCTGCGTGAGGAGGATTCGGTGCTGGCGGAGCCGGTGGCCGGTCCGGCGGTGGTGGAGGCGTGGGTGGAGTCGCTGGGGCGGGTCAACTACGGGCCGCGGACGGGTGAGCCGAAGGGGATCACGGGCGGTTTCCTGCACGAGCGGCAGTATCTGCACGGGGTACGGGCGCGGGGGCTGCGGCTGGACGCCTTCGACGACGCGGCTGCGGTCGCCGCGCTGCCGCTGCGCGCCGCGTCCTGGCCGGGGGCGCGGGGCCTGTACCGGGGGTCTTTCGATGTGGCGTCCCCCGGTGACGCCCGGCTGCGGCTGCCGGGCTGGACGCGCGGCTTCGTCTGGGTCAACGGCTTCTGTCTGGGCCGGTACTGGGCGGTGGGCCCGCAGGAGTCGCTGTATGTGCCGGGGCCGGTGCTGCGGGCGGGGCGCAACGAGGTGTGGGTGCTGGAGCTGGAGGGCGCGGGCGAGGGATACGTACAACTGTCGTGACGTACAGCCGGCCTGACGGGCCCTGGCCGGGCGGGCCCCGTGCGGGGCCCGCCCGGGGGCCCGCTACACCTCGCGGACCTCGAACGCGTCGAGGACGAACTCCGCCGTGCCGTCGTCCCCGACCTTGCGCAGCCCGACCCAGCTCTCCCCGCTCTCCGGAGCGGTGAACTCGTAGCTCAGGACGGCCGGTTCGGTCGCGACGGGCAGTTCGGCGCGTGACATCTCCCGCTCCCCCGGCTCGTCCACCGCCGTGATCCAGGCGTACTGTCCGGCCTTCTCGTTCTCGTAGCGGAAGGTGACCCGGTAGCGCGTGCCCGGTTCGAAGCGGACGGTGTGCTGGGTGGTGCGGTAGACGAGCCCGTCGTTCTCGCCGCGCGACTTGAGCGATTCGGTGCCGTCGACGACGTCGTCGATCGCCTTGCCGTTCCAGCCGCGCTGGGTGTACGGCGCGTGCCGCTGGGCGATGTGGGTGCGCGGGTCGGTGGCGCCGCCCGCGTCGCCCTTGACGAAGACACCCCAGCCCTGCGGGACGTGCTGGAAGTCCTCGAAGACCAGTGCGCCGGGCCGGGTGGAGCGGCGCGCCCCGACGACGCGTACGTTGTCGAACCGCACGCGCGCCTCGCCGGCCGCCGCCGTCAGCAGGAGGTCGACGGGGCCGCCGCGCTCGGGGACGGTGAAGTAGGTGAACATCCTTTGGAAGCGGGTGCCGTGCTTGCGGTCGGCGGCCACATAGTTGCCCGCCGTGGAGCTGTCCGTCCAGTTGACGGCGCGCACGCCGTCGGAGGTACGGATCTCCAGGGCGGCCCGGCGCCGCTCCCCCGCCGTGGCGCCGACCTCGACCTGTACGGAGGCGGCGTAGGTGCCCGGCGCGAGGCGTTCGAGGCGCTGTCCTACGGAGGTGGCGCCGCCCGCGCCGATCACCAGCTCGTAGTCGCCGAGCGCGCTCGGCTCGACGCGGGCCGGACCGCCGGTCACCCGCCAGCCGTCCGTGGAGCCGGAGTTGAAGCCGGGGTCGTGGACGGGCGTGGCCTGCCCCCAGTGCGGGTCGGGGCCGCCCGGTACGCGGGCGGGGTACAGCACGTACGGCTGCCCGGCCTCGGCGTCGACGGTGACTCTGCCGCCCCGTACGGGCAGGTCGGCGACGTGTTCACGGCCCTGGTCGGTGAGCCGGTACAGGGCGGTGCGGGAGCGTCCGGCCCAGCCGCGCGGCAGCTGCCACCGGGTGCTGCCGCCCGTGGGGTTGTAGTGGTAGAGCTTGCGGGGGTCGGTGGCCTCGCGCGGCTCCCAGGGCAGCAGGTAGCGCCCGTCGTCGTACACGAGCCGTCCGTCGGTGGTGATGCGCCGGGTGCCGCCGGTGTCGCTGACGACGGTCCTGGTCGGTCCGGCGAAGCTGATCTCGTGCTCGCTCCAGCGCTGGATCGGGTACGCCTGGAGGTATTTGGCGGGCAGTGAGTCGGTCCAGATCAGCCGGTAGAAGTCGTGCCAGTCGGTCTTGCCGACCCAGCCCTCGAAGTTGCCGGTGCGCGGGATGCCGAGCAGGGTGGGCCACTTGTCGGCGAAGACGTCCTTCTGGTGGTTGCGGATGAAGCGGATGAGCTGGGAGTTGACGCCGCGCGAGGTGTCGGCGCCGTAGTCGGTCTCGGTGGCCCAGTGCGACCAGAGCGCGGAGCGTTCCAGGCCGTGGCCCCATTCGGTGGTGATGTGCCAGCCCTGGTCGCGCAGGGCGCGCTGGAGCCGGTCGGAGTTCCAGCCGGACTCGCGGAAGACGTCGATGTAGAGGGTGTTGAGCGCGGGGTGCGTCTCGTCGCGCAGGTCCTGGAAGCGTTTGACGATGTCGCCGGAGACGAGGTCGCGGCGGGCGTCGATGCGGTAGCTCTGGTCGAGCCAGTCCCATTGTTCGTCGGTCTTGTCGACGAGGGTCTCGGAGAAGGCGTTCGCGACGGGGTAGGACTCGGTGGCGTTGACGTGGACGCCGAAGTCGCTGTGCCATTTCGCGCCCTCCTTGAGGAGGGTGTTGAGGTCGGTCAGGCCGCCGGCGCGGGTGTTGTGGTTTCCGGCGTAGTCGGGGTGCGCCGAGTCGTGGCCCTCGGACTGGTAGCCCTTGAGGAGGGTGTACTGGCGTAGTCCGTCGGTGGCCAGGGAGATCCGTTTGACCTGGTCGAGGGTGGCCAGGAACGGGTTGGTGGCCTGGCTGGCGAAGTTGAAGGGGATGTGCGGGACGACCCGCAGATGCTGTTCGTCGGCGCCGAGCGGGGTGACCATGATGTCGCGGAAGGCGGTGGCGGCGTCCTGCCAGTCGACGGTGCCGGAGCCGTCCCGATCGCGGGTGATGACGACGGTGGCGTACGGCAGGGGTTCGGTGGCGTCCACCGGTGACGTCTGCGCGCGGTGTGTCCACTGGCCGCAGCCGAGCAGGGCCAGCGCGACGCCGTCCCGCCGCTCGGTGCGGTGCCGGAGCCGGCCGTTGTCCCAGGTGGTGCCGGCGGCGGGCCTGTCGTACACGGTGTTGGTCTCGATCGCGCCGCCGAGCCGGTCGTGTGCCACGACGGCGTACGCGCAGCCTGCCGCCGCTCTCTCGGGGGTGTCGGGGGTGACCTCGACGAGGGTGTCGCCGCTCTTGGCCTTGTCGATCTCGACGCGGGCGGCGAGCAGGGTCGCGCCGCTCTGGTCGCTCCGTACGGAGAGCAGGGCGAGTTCGGGCAGTTCCAGGGTGCCGACGCGCAGGGCGTCGGTGTCCGCGACACGGGTGACGCGCCAGTCGACGCGCGGGCCGTCGACGGCGATCTCGACGTCGATCTCGGTGCCGCCGTCGAAGGCGAGCGTGTACGCGATCCGCGCCCGGCCGCCGGACCGGGTGGTGACCTTCGGGGTGTGCGGTGTTCCGTCGACGACGACGGTGGTGACGGTGGCGCTCTGTCCGTGCAGGACGGCGCGGGTGCCACGGTCGGTGTACGACACGACCCTCGGGAAGCCGCTGTCGACACGGACCTCCAGCTCGTGCGAGCGCAGGACGGTCTCGCGGGTGCCGGGGGCGGGCGCGGCTGCGGTGGGTGCCCCCGTACCGGCCGCGAAGGCGCTGCCCGGGGCGGCGGCGAGGGCGGCGCCGGCCCCCGCGAGCGCGGTGGCGGCCACGACGGTTCTGCGGCGGGGGCCTCGGTCACTTGCGTTGGCGTTCACGTCGCTCCTCTTCGTCCACGGTGTTCCGTGCACGTCAATCTGCGTCGCGAGGAGCGGGTGCGCCCATGGACAAAGGCGGGACAGGTCTTGGACTAACGCGCCGAAGGCGCCGGTCCCTTGCCCTGTCCCGCCTCTGCGGGTCACACGGTCAACAGCCGGTCGGACCCGGTCGGGTCAGAGAGTGGAGGCGGCCGACGCGATCTGGGAGGCGAAGGTGGAGACCTCGGTGTAGACACCGGGGTAGTTGGGCCGGGCGCAGCCGTTGCCCCAGCTCACGATGCCGATCTGGATGAAGGCGCCGGCGTTGTCCTTGCGGAACATCGGGCCGCCGGAGTCACCCTGGCAGGTGTCGACGCCACCGGCGGCGAAGCCGGCGCAGATCTCTTCGGAGGCGATGATCTGGCCGCCGTAGTTCGAGTTGCAGGTGGCGTCGGAGACGAACGGGACGGTGGCCTTGAGGAGGTAGCGCTGCTGGGCGCCGCCCTCGCGGGCCGCTCCCCAGCCGGCGACGGTGAAGTTGCCGGTGTTGTACTGCGTGGTGGTGGCGATCTTCAGGGTCGGCAGGTTGATCGGCTGGGCGAGCTTGATCAGCGCCCAGTCCTTGCCGGTGCCGTTGTAGCCGGGGGCCTGGAGGACCTTGGTGGAGCGGACCTTGATGGCGCTGGAGCTCTGGAGGTCCACGACGCCCGCGGTGGCGGTGATGCTGGTGTTGTTGCCCGATCCGCTCACACAGTGGGCGGCGGTCAGCACGACGGTGGGCGAGTACAGCGAGCCGCCACAGCCCATCGAGAGGCGGACCATGAAGGGGAACTCACCCTGGGCGGCGCGGGTGCCACCGACGACGGGGGGCGCGAGGGGGGCGGCGGCCTGCGTCTTGGGCGCGTCCGGCACGGGAGCGGCGGAGGCGCTGGTGGTCTGGAGGCTGATGGCGGCGAGCATGACAGCGCCGGCAGCGATGCATCTCTTGAGGACACCCTGAATGCTCAACGGTCTGCCTTTCGTGGGGGCTTGAGGGATTTGCCCCTGTAGGACACACGGGTCGACGCGCGTTGCACGACATTGGCATGAGCCCGACAGGAACGCGAGACGGATTATCCGGAGGGCAGCTGCGGCCCCACAAGATACGAATCTCGGCCAACCGAACGGTCGGCCTCCGGTCGTCGTCCGGCCACCGAACACCGGAACGCCCCTCATCTCCGGCCGCCGCGCGAGCATCCCGGGACAAGGCGCCCACACGGACGAAGGCGGGACGGCCTGGACGGGCCCGCCAAACGAGGAAGAGGGGTGGGTTCCGGACCGACCGGCCCGGAATCCACCCCTCCTCATACGTGTCACGTCACGCGCTCAGCGCGCGCCGGTGATCCCTCCGACAGGGCGTCAGAGACCCGCCGCTGCCGACTGGATGTCGGCGGCGAAGGTGGACACCTCGGTGTAGACACCCGGGAAGCCCGGCTGCGCGCAGCCCTGGCCCCAGCTGACGACGCCGACCTGGATCCAGCCGCCCGCGCCGTTGTCACGGAACATCGGGCCGCCGGAGTCGCCCTGGCAGGTGTCGACCCCGCCCTCGTCGATGAAGCCGGCGCAGATCTCCTCGGACGGTACGAGGCTGCTGCCGTACGCGCCCTCGCAGTCCGCGTCGGAGACGAACGGGACGTTGGCCTTGAGCATGTACCGCTCCTGGGCACCGCCCTCGGTGGCCGCGCCCCAGCCCGCGACGGTGAACTCGCCGCTGTTGAACGAGTCGTCGGTGGCTATGTCGAGCGTGGGCAGGTCGATCGGCTGGGCGAGCTTGATCAGCGCCCAGTCCTTGCCGGTGCCGTTGTAGCCGGGGGCCTGGAGGACCTCGGTCGAGTTGACCTCGATGGCGTCCGGGCTCTGGAGGTCCACGACACCGGCCGTGGCGGTGATGGAGGTGTTCGGGCCGGAGCCGTCCACACAGTGGGCGGCGGTCAGGACGATGTCCTGCTCGTACAGCGCGCCGCCGCAGCCCATGGAGAGGCGGACCATGAAGGGGAATTCACCCTGTTCGGCGGGGGTGCCGCCGACGACCGGCGGGGCCGGGGTGGGGGCGGCGGAGGCGGTGGTGGGCTGAAGGCTCACACCGGCGAGGACGACCGCGCCGACGACGGCGCATCTTTTCAGGGCACGCAGGAAGCTCAACTGACTGCCTTTCGTGGGGGGAAACAGTGCATTTCGTTGTCTTGCGTGGGGCTGTCGTGCGTGAAGCTGTGTACGGATGACGCTCAGCACGTGGGGGTGCCGTACGCATGGCGAAGCCGACCCGACGACCGATGAGAAAGAGGACCGCCCGTTCCGCCCGCCACAGCGTGATCCGGATTATGCGAAATAAATCAGCCGTGGCACAAGACATAGGTTTCGGCCAACCGAACGGTCGGGTCTCGCTCCACGGCCGGCGGAGCAGCCGCCGTACAGTTGAGGACGGTCGACCGTCCTACGAAGGGGTAGTGGCGTGACGGACAGACGCGGGGCGAACGGCAGCCCGGTCGTACACGGCTATCCGCATCTCGACACCGCGCGGGCCGCGATCACGGCGCTCTACCGGCGGCTGTCGGACGACGGGATCCGGCAGTACGACACGAGCGTCGCGCCCGCCGACGTCGCCTTCGCCGATCACGACGACCTCCATCTCGGGGTGCAGCGGGTGGCCCGCGTACTGGTCCAGCAGCTGCATCTGCCGGACGCCCGGATGATCGTGAGCTTCCGCGAGATGGAGCACGCGGCGAGCGTCGAGCTGACGGCGGGCCCGGAGTACTTCATCGAGCTGAACGACCGCTTCCGGACACACCGCAGGGACATCGGCGCCGCCCTCGCGCACGAGATCACCCATGTCCTGCTGCACCGGCTGGGGCTGAGCTTCCCCGGCACCCGCGACAACGAGATCCTGACCGACACCGTGACGACCTATCTGGGCGCGGGCTGGCTGCTGCTCGACGCGTTCCGGGAGGACCGGGACTCCAGCCAGAAGCTCGGCTATCTGACGCCGGAGGAGTTCGGTTACGTACTGGCCAAGCGCGCCATCGTGTTCAACGAGGACCCGGGCATCTGGTTCACCAGCCCGCAGGGCTACACCGCGTACACGAAGGGCAAGGCCCAGGCCGTACGGGACGAGCAGCAGCCGCCGCTGACCACGGCGGGCTGGTCGGGCCGGCACCGGTACGCCAAGGACCGCCGTTACGCGCTCGACCACCCCGGCGGACCGGGGTCCGGATCCGGGGACGCGGGTCGCGCGTACGCCTTCGAGACGCTCACCGACGGGCTGCGGGTGTCGTTCTCCTGCCCCACCTGCTTCCAGCGCATCCGCGTGCCGGTCCGGGGCCGGGTGCGGGCACGGTGCCAGCTCTGTCACACCGTCCTGGACTGCGACACCTGAACTGCCCCTGAAGGAAGGGGACTTCACCGCAGGTGACGGATGGTCATCGCTTTGTCGATTTGGCGCGAATGATCGTCCCGGGCGAAGGTCGCAGTATGACGAACGAGCGGACAGCGGGCTCCGGCAGAGCGTGGGACGAACTGTTCTCCGCCGTGTACGAGGGCCGGGACGACGCCGTCGTCGCACTGCTCCGCTCCGGCGTCCCCGCCGAGGCGACCGACCAGGACGGCCAGAGCGCGCTGTACGCCGCCGCCGTCAGCGACGAACCCGGTGTGGTCCGGCTGCTGCTGGCGGCGGGCGCCGACCCCGAGCGCCCGAGCGGCCCCGACGGCGGCGATCTGCCGCTGTGCGGGGCCGCGTGCGGCGGTCATACGGAGGTGGTGCTGGCCCTGCTGGCGGCGGGCGCGGACCCGGACCGGCGCGAGGCGTACGGCTTCACGGCCCTGGCCTGGGCCGTCGGGCAGGGCCACGCGGCCACCGTCCAGGCGCTGCTGGCGCACGGCGCGGACCCCGACCTGCCGGGCCCCGGCGGGGGCGCCCCGGACGGCGAGCCGCCGCTGGTGACCGCCGCCCGGCGCGGCTCGCCGTCGACCGTACGGGCCCTGCTGCGGCACGGCGCGGGCGCGCGCGAGGAGGCGCTGGCCGAGGCGCTGCGGTGGAGCGCGCCGGAGGCGGTGGAACACGAACTGCACGCCGAGCTGCTGCCGATGGCCGCTGGGGGCGACGAGACGGTGGTGCGCCGGATCGAGGAGGACGGCGGGGTGACGATCGTCGTGGAGACCCTCAAGGACGGTGTGCCGGTGGCGAGCCTGGAGCGGCAGACCGGGCACGGGGCGATCGCCACGGCCCTGGAGGAGTCGCTGGACATCCGGACGCCGTTCGAGGAGCTGGCGGCGCGGGCGCTGCGGTGCGCGGTGCCCGACCGGGACGGCTGGCGGGAGCCGGTGGCGGCGCTGTGGCGGCGCGGCGACGAGGAGTCGTTCCAGGCGGCGCTCGCCTGGTGCGCGAGCGACGATCCGCGGCGTCGCGCCTTCGCCGCCGACGTACTCGCACGGCTGGGCGCGGTGGACGCGGCGCCCGGGAGCGGGCCGTTCGCCGCCAGCGCGCTGCCCGCGCTGCGGGAGTTGAGCGCGGGAGCGCGTACGCCGGAGCTGATCGGTGCGTGTGTGACGGCACTCGGGGAGCAGGGCGACCCGGCGGTCCTGCCGGAGATCCTGCGGCACACCGGCCATCCGGACGCGGCGATACGCCTGCGGGTGGTTGTCGCGCTGGCCGCGCTGGTGCCGGACGACGACGAGGCGGGGGCCCTGGCGCTGGCGGCGCTGAGCGCGGACATCGACAACGCGGTACGGGAGCGGGCGACGACGGCCCTGGCGGTGACCGGCGCCGACACACCGGCGATCCGTGAGGCGCTGGTGGCGCGGCTGACGGATCCGGTGGCGGTCACGGCCGCCGAGGCGGCGCGGGGGCTGGCGGCGCGCCGGGATCCCCGGGCGGTGGACGCGCTGGCGAGGATGCTCGCCGACGGTTCGGTGACCGGCCGGGCGCGCGAGAGCGCGACCGAGGCGGTGCGCGATCTGCCGGACGCCGCGCTCCGGCGCAGGCTGGCGGGCCTGCTGCCGCGCGGGCGGTAGCCGGGGTGGGGGCGCGGGAGCCGTGCGCCCCGGCGGATCAGAGCAGCCGCAGTGTGCCCGGCGCGCGATCGTCGATGATCTCCGTGAGCCAGTCGAAGACGGTGCTGCCACGGCCGGCCTCGGCCTCGGCCAACTCCTGGCGCACACGTGCTCTGCTGGCCTCGGGAACGCGCGCGAGCCGGAGCCGGAGCTGCCGCGCCGTCTCCTCGTGGCCGAGCGCGCGCCGCGAGAGTCCGGCCTCGCGCCACTCGATGACGAAGTCCCCGTCGTCCGGGGTCCCGTAACCGCCGCTGAGACAGTCGGCGAAGGCGTCGAGGTTACGGCCGAAGTAGCCGTCCGGGCCGTTCACGGCCTCGCCGACCACTTCCCAGAAACGCTCAAGGCCGGTGACCTCCGCCCCGGGGATCACATAGGTCACAGTCATGGGGCGGAGGTTACCTGTCTGTCGTGGTGCGGACGGCGCGGGATCAGCAGCCGTGGTCGACGAGGTCGAAGGACTCGTAGTGGTCGGCGGTGTAGTAGTCCTGCTGCGCGTTGCCGGTCACGATGCGGCGCGCGCCGCGGTCGGGAGAGCCCGGCGTCTCGACGGTGTACTCGTGGTAGTAGCCGGTGGACTGCTGCGGCAGGATGCCCTCGCGGTTCTGGAAGACCCCGCCGTCCTGTGGGTACGGGTAGGGCCCGCCCTGGTCGATCAGGTCGAGGGTGTCGTGCGCCTGCGACGGCAGGTCGGAGTAGCAGATGTCGCCGACCGCGAGCGGGGCGGCCGTGGCGGCGGTCGCCGCCGTGCCGCCGACGAGGAGGGTGGACAGAAGGGCGGCTGCGCCGCCGATGAGGGCGATTCGTGGGGGGATTCGCATGCCCTCATGATGACGCGCGTAGACGTGTGCACGTCAATGCCAAGTCGGTGGAGTTTTCGGGAAGTTAACCGGTCGGTACGGCCACGACATCCCCCCGTTGTTGCCGGTTTGTCGCCGGAGGCCGGCCTGCCGCGGCCCTGCCGCCCCGTCAGATCCCGGTCGGCGGTGCGCTCATGGCCGCCGTCAGAAACGTGACCGCCCAGCGCCGGGCCGCCTCGCCCGTGACGCCGGCCGAACTCGCGCGGCTGTCCGAACAGCTCCGCGCCAATACGAAAGCCCGGTAGGCGCAAGGCGCCCCCGCCCGACCGGCGTTACTCGTCGTCGGCGGCGTCCGCCCCAGTCCCGAGACCCGCGCACCGGCCGGTGCCCCGCCGCCCCGGCCCGAGCAGCGCACGTCCGTGAGCGGGACCACGCACCCGAGCCGGGTACGCACGCCGCATGGCCCGCACCGAACGACCGGCCCGTGACGCGCCCGGCCCGGGTGCGCGGCGCGGCTCATGAGCTGGGCCGCGCACCCGGGCCGGTCCACGTACATCCGCCGGAGACGCTACGCGGCGGTGCGGCGACCGCCCTCCGCGCCTCGCTCGCCCGGGCGGCCACGACGGCCGCCCCGGCTGCCGCGCCCGGAGCCGCCGGCCCCGCCCAGCCTGGCACCCGCGCCACCCGAACCGGCGCCGCCGGTCCGCCGCGCCGGACGCGACGCGCGCGCCTTCTGCGGCTTCTGCACGGCGGCCTGCGGCACCTCGATGGTGATCGCGATCCCGGAGGGCTCCCGCGCCCCGGTCAGCCGCGCCAGTTCCTCGTCGGTCGACTTCACGCTGGTCGTCCGGGGGGCGATGCCCGCGTCCGACATCAGCCGCGTCATGTCCCGCTTCTGCTCGGGCAGGACGAGCGTCACGACACTGCCGGACTCACCGGCGCGCGCGGTGCGCCCGCCCCGGTGCAGATAGTCCTTGTGGTCGACGGGCGGGTCGACGTTGACGACCAGGTCGAGGTCGTCGACATGGATGCCACGCGCGGCGACGTTCGTCGCGACGAGCACGGTCACCAGTCCGGTCTTGAACTGGTCGAGCGTGCGGTTGCGTTGGGGCTGCGATCGGCCGCCGTGCAGGCCCGACGCCCGTACACCGCTCGCCAGCAGCCGCTTGACCAGCCGGTCCACCGCCCGCTTGGTGTCCAGGAACAGCAGCACCCGGCCCTCGCGCGCGGCGATGCGCATCGTGACGGCCTTCTTGTCGGTGTCGTCCATGACATACAGGACGTGGTGCTCCATCGTGGTGACCGCGCCCTGCGAGGGGTCGACGGAGTGGACGACGGGGTCGGTCAGATACTGCCGTACGAGCCGGTCGATGTTCTTGTCGAGCGTCGCGGAGAACAGCATCCGCTGCCCGTCCGGCCGCACCTGCTTGAGCAGCGCGGTGACCTGCGGCATGAAGCCCATGTCGGCCATCTGGTCGGCCTCGTCGAGGACGGTGATGGTGACCTGGTCGAGCCGGCAGTCGCCGCGCTCGATGAGGTCCTTGAGCCGGCCGGGCGTCGCCACGAGGACCTCGGCGCCGCGGCGCAGCTGCCCGGCCTGCTTGCTGATCGACAGGCCGCCGACGACGGTGGCCATGCGCAGGTTGACGGCGGTGGCGTACGGGGTCAGCGCGTCGGTGACCTGCTGGGCCAGCTCGCGCGTGGGCACGAGCACCATCGCGTACGGGGCGCGCGGCTCGGCCCGGCGGCCGGCGAGACGGGCCAGCAGCGCGAGTCCGAAGGCGAGGGTCTTTCCGGATCCGGTACGGCCCCGGCCGAGGATGTCGCGGCCGGCGAGGGAGTTCGGCAGGGTGGCGCCCTGGATCGGGAAGGGCTCGGTCACATCCAGCGAGGTGAGGGTCTTGAGCAGGGCCGCGGGCATGTCGAGTTCGTCGAACGCCTCGACGGCGGGCAGCGCGGGGGTGATGGTTTCCGGCAGCGTGAACTCCTGCGGGCGCGCGGCGCGGCGGACCGGCGCCTTCGCCGAGCCCTTCGCGGGGCTCTTGGCGCGGGAGTTGACCGGGCGCTTACCGGCAGGGCGGGGTGCGCGGGCCGGGCGTTCGGAGCGAGTCATTCGGTGAAGAACCTTCCTGGGTCGTGTCCGCAAAGTAGCGTCATCCGCCCGCGGGGCCGGGGCTCGCGCCCGCCGTGAAGCGGCTGATGACTCGTCGGTGCGTGCGATCGCAAGGCGGAGGATCGCCCTCGTAACAACTGGGCGTACTCGGGCGAATCCGACAACGCAGGGGGCGCCTCCCGGGCCCGAAGGGCTACGAGGGAGAGCCGGCGTCCGGTGCACCGCGAGCCGGACGGGACTTTGTGGACAGGGCCCGGGCCTGGGGACAGCACAAGCCGGGACCCGCACCGTGCAGGTGCGGGCCCCGGCTGCGAGGTACGCGTCCGGAAATTAGGCCGGGACGATGTTCTCCGCCTGCGGGCCCTTCTGGCCCTGCGTGACGTCGAACGAGACCTTCTGGCCCTCCTGGAGCTCACGGAAGCCCTGGGTGGCGATGTTCGAGTAGTGGGCGAAGACGTCGGCGCCGCCGCCGTCCTGCTCGATGAAGCCGAAGCCCTTTTCCGAGTTGAACCACTTCACGGTTCCAGTAGCCATGTCATTCTCCTAAAACAGGTGCAGAGACGAATCCGCACTTCACGGATTCCTCGTCGCCGCATTGAGCCCCATCCGGAGAAGCCGGCGAAAACAATAAAATGCGCCTGAGGAACATTCCCGTCAGGCGCACATAAAGTTCATGGGTACCAAAACTGCAACGCGGTCAGCCTAGCACGCTCCCGGGGCTTACGTGGATCCGACACGCGGGGCAGGTCAGCCACGTACGATGCCCCGCGCGCGGGCCGCTCCGAGCCACTGCGGGAATTCCGCGACGAGGCGGTCGTACAGGACGTCGTCCGGCACCTCGCGGGGGTCGAGACCGGCGTGGAAGAAGCCCGCGTTGTCGACGGACCGCTTCTGCGGCACGGCCAACTCGTCAAGTTTCGAAAGGAAGTTGAACTGCGAGCTGCGCTTGTTGCCGAAGCCGACGAACTGCCAGAACAGCGGAAGTTCCGCCGCCTTGCAGAGATAGCGCTCGGCGGCGAGTTTGTTGATCGGCCCGCCGTCCGTCTGGAAGACCACCAGGGCCGGCGCCGTCGACCCGCTGTCCAGATAGTGGTCGATCACCGCGTCCATGGCGAGGTGGTAGCTGGTCTTGCCCATGTGCCCGAGCCCGGACACGATCCGGTCGATCCGGCCGCGGTGGTCGGCGAGCGCGATGTCCGTCTCGCAGTCCACGTCCGTGGAGAAGAACACGGCGGGCACCACGCCGTCGTCGTCCAGATTCGCCGAGAGCGCGAGCACCCGGTCGGCGAAGGCCTGGACGCTGCCGTCCTGGTAGTACTCGCGCATCGATCCCGAGTAGTCCAGGACCAGATAGACGGCGGCGCGCTGACCGCTCATCCCGTGCTTGCGCAGTGACATACCCGCCGCCCGGTAGTGCTCGACCAGCGCGGGCGCGGTCTGCTCCACCTTGACGAGACTGATCGCGGGGCCTCCCGCGAGGGGCGCTGTGGTCATGAGTGCTGCCGTTCACTCGATGGGGCGCGGGGGGAGGTCCGTCGAGGTTACACAGCATCGGAAACACATGCCACGGCGCCCGCCGTCGTCCGGTCGGGGACTGGCGGGCGCCGTGTCTTGCGGAGGGTCCAGGGGACGTCCCCCGGGCCGTCACCGCCCGTACGCCGTTGTACGGGACGTCTTTTCTCTCCGTCAGACCGTGAGTGAGCGGTCCGTCGGGCGGATCGGGGCGTGCAGATCGCTCGCTCCGGTCAGATAGCGGTCGACGCCGCGCGCCGCCGAACGGCCTTCGGCGATGGCCCACACGATCAGGGACTGACCGCGACCGGCGTCCCCGGCAACGTACACGCCGTCGACGTTGGTCGCGTACTCGGCGTCCCGTGCGATGTTGCCGCGCGCGTCCAGTTCGAGGCCGAACTGGTCGACCAGGCCGTTCGCCCGGTCGGTGCCGGTGAAGCCCATCGCGAGGGTGACCAGCTGGGCGGGGATGGTCCGCTCGGTGCCCTCCTTCGGCACCGGACGGCCGTCCGCGAACTCGACCTCCGTGAGATGCAGCGACTGGACGTTGCCGTGCTCGTCGCCCTCGAAGTGGGTGGTGGAGACGGAGTAGATCCGCTCGCCGCCCTCCTCGTGCGCGGAGGTGACCTTGTAGAGCATCGGGAAGGTCGGCCAGGGCTGGTTCGGGGCCCGGTCCTCGCCCGGCCGGGGCATGATCTCCAGCTGGGTGACGGAGGCCGCGCCCTGGCGGTGCGCCGTACCGACACAGTCCGCGCCGGTGTCGCCGCCGCCGATGACGACGACGTGCTTGCCCTCGGCGGTGATCGGGGAGACCGTCAGGTCGCCCTCCTGCACCTTGTTGGCGAGCGGCAGGTACTCCATGGCGAAGTGGATGCCGTTCAGCTCACGGCCGGGGACGGGCAGGTCGCGCGAGACGGTGGCACCGGCCGCGATGACCACCGCGTCGTAGCGCCTGCGGAGCTTCGCCGCGTCGATGTCGCGGCCGATCTCCGTCTCCGTACGGAACTTGGTGCCTTCCGCGCGCATCTGCTCGATACGGCGGTTGATGTGGGACTTCTCCATCTTGAACTCGGGGATGCCGTACCGCAGCAGACCGCCGATGCGGTCGGCGCGCTCGTACACGGCGACCGTGTGGCCGGCCCGGGTGAGCTGCTGGGCGGCGGCCAGGCCCGCCGGGCCGGAGCCGATGACGGCGACGGTCTTGCCGGACAGGCGCTCCGGGGGACGCGGAACGACGTCGCCGTTGTCCCACGCCTTGTCGATGATGGAGACCTCGACGTTCTTGATCGTGACGGCGGGCTGGTTGATGGCCAGCACGCACGCGGACTCGCACGGCGCGGGGCAGAGCCGGCCGGTGAACTCCGGGAAGTTGTTGGTGGCGTGCAGCCGCTCGCTCGCCGCCGTCCAGTCCTCGCGGTACGCGTAGTCGTTCCACTCGGGGATGAGATTGCCGAGCGGACACCCCTGGTGGCAGAAGGGGATGCCGCAGTCCATGCAGCGCCCGGCCTGCTTGCTGATGATCGGGAGCAGCGAGCCGGGAACGTAGACCTCGTTCCAGTCCTTCGTGCGCTCTTCCACGGGGCGGGACTCGGCCGTCTCGCGCCCGGTGGTCAGGAAGCCCTTGGGGTCAGCCATTGGTCGCCGCCTCCATCATCTTCTCGGTGGTCTCCTGCTCGGAGAGACCGGCGAGCTCAGCGGCGTCCTTGGCGGCGAGCACTGCCTTGTAGGTGGAAGGAATGATTTTGCTGAAGCGGGCCACGGAGGTGTCCCAGTCGGTCAGCAGCTTCTCGGCGACGGTGGAGCCGGTCTCCTCGTGGTGGCGGCGCACGACGTCGTGCAGCCACTCCTTGTCGGCGGCCGAGAAATCGGTCTCGACGGCGCCGAGGTTGCCGGCGTTGACGTTGTCCGGGTCGAGGTCGATGACGTACGCGACGCCGCCGGACATACCGGCCGCGAAGTTGCGTCCCGTCTCGCCGAGTACGACGGCGTGGCCGCCGGTCATGTACTCGCAGCCGTGGTCGCCGACGCCCTCGGAGACCACCGTGGCACCGGAGTTGCGGACGCAGAAGCGTTCGCCGGTCCGGCCGCGCAGGAACAGTTCGCCGCCGGTCGCGCCGTAGGCGATGGTGTTGCCCGCGATGGTCGAGTACTCGGCGAGATGGTCGGCGCCCCGGTCGGGGCGGACGACGACCCGGCCGCCGGACAGGCCCTTGCCGACGTAGTCGTTGGCGTCGCCCTCCAGGCGCAGCGTGATCCCGCTGGGCAGGAAGGCGCCGAAGGACTGGCCGGCCGAGCCGGTGAAGGTGATGTCGATGGTGTCGTCCGGCAGGCCCGCGCCGCCGAACCTCTTGGTCACCTCGTGGCCGAGCATGGTGCCGACGGTGCGGTTGATGTTGCGGATGGCGATCTGCGCGCGGACCGGCTGGGCGGCCTCGGCGCTCTCGGCGTTCAGCGCGTCGGCGGCGAGCTTGATCAGCTGGTTGTCGAGCGCCTTGCCGAGGCCGTGGTCCTGCTCGACGGTCCGGTGGCGTACGGCGCCGGCGCCCAGGATCGGCACGTGGAACAACGGTGCCAGCTCCAGGCCCTGGGCCTTCCAGTGGTCCACGGCCCGCTCGGTGTTGAGGAACTCGGCGTGGCCGACGGCCTCTTCGAGCGTACGGAAGCCCAGCTCGGCCAGCAGCTCGCGGACTTCCTCGGCGATGAACTCGAAGAAGTTGACGACGTACTCGGCCTTGCCGGAGAAGCGCTCGCGCAGCACCGGGTTCTGGGTGGCGATGCCCACCGGGCAGGTGTCGAGGTGGCAGACGCGCATCATGACGCAGCCGGAGACGACGAGCGGCGCGGTGGCGAAGCCGAACTCCTCGGCGCCGAGCAGCGCGGCGACGACGACGTCACGGCCGGTCTTGAGCTGGCCGTCGGTCTGCACGACGATGCGGTCGCGCAGCCCGTTGAGCAGCAGGGTCTGCTGGGTCTCGGCGAGCCCCAGCTCCCAGGGGCCGCCCGCGTGCTTGAGCGAGGTGAGCGGCGAGGCGCCCGTACCGCCGTCGTGTCCGGAGATCAGGACCACGTCGGCGTGGGCCTTGGAGACACCGGCGGCGACCGTGCCGACGCCGACCTCGGAGACCAGCTTCACGTGGATGCGGGCGGCCGGGTTGGCGTTCTTCAGGTCGTGGATGAGCTGGGCGAGGTCTTCGATCGAGTAGATGTCGTGGTGCGGCGGCGGCGAGATGAGGCCGACGCCGGGGGTGGAGTGCCGGGTCTTGGCGACCCACGGGTAGACCTTGTGGCCGGGCAGCTGGCCGCCCTCGCCGGGCTTGGCGCCCTGGGCCATCTTGATCTGGATGTCGTCGGCGTTGACGAGGTATTCGCTGGTGACGCCGAAGCGGCCGGAGGCGACCTGCTTGATGGAGGAGCGGCGCTCCGGGTCGTGCAGCCGGTCGGCGTCCTCACCACCCTCGCCGGTGTTGGACTTGCCGCCGAGCTGGTTCATCGCGATGGCGAGGGTCTCGTGCGCCTCCTTGGAGATGGAGCCGTACGACATGGCGCCGGTGGAGAAGCGCTTGACGATCTCGGAGGCGGGCTCGACCTCGTCCAGGGCGACGGGCTCACGGCCGGAGTCGAAGCTGAAGAGTCCGCGCAGCGTCATCAGACGCTCGGACTGCTCGTTCACCCGGTCCGTGTACTGCTTGAAGATGTCGTAGCGGCGGTTGCGGGTGGCGTGCTGGAGCCGGAAGACCGTGTCCGGGTCGAACAGGTGCGGCTCGCCCTCGCGGCGCCACTGGTACTCGCCGCCGATGTCCAGCGCGCGGTGCGACGCGGAGATGCCGGAGGCCGGGTAGCCCTTGGCGTGCCGGGCGGCGACCTCCTGGGCGATGATGTCGAGCCCGGCGCCGCCGATCTTGGTCGCCGTACCGCTGAAGTACTTCTCCACGAAGGCCTCGTCGAGACCGACGGCCTCGAAGACCTGGGCGCCCCGGTAGGAGGCGACGGTGGAGATGCCCATCTTGGACATGACCTTCAGGACGCCCTTGCCGAGGGCGTAGATCAGATTGCGGATGGCCTGCTCGGGCTCCAGGCCCTCGATGAAGGTGCCGGCGCGGACCAGGTCCTCGACGGACTCCATGGCGAGGTACGGGTTGACCGCGGCGGCGCCGTAACCGATCAGCAGCGCGACGTGGTGCACCTCGCGTACGTCACCGGCCTCGACCAGCAGCCCGACCTGGGTGCGCTGCTTGGTACGGATGAGGTGGTGGTGCACGGCGGCGGTGAGCAGCAGCGACGGGATGGGCGCGTGCTCGGCGTCGGAGTGCCGGTCGGAGAGCACGATGATCCGCGCGCCGCTCTCGATCGCGGCGTCCGTCTCGGCGCGGATCTCCTCGATACGGGCGGCCAGGGCCTCGCCGCCGCCGCCGACCCGGTAGAGGCCGGAGAGCGTGGCGGCGGTCATGCCCGGCATGTCGCCGTCGGCGTTGACGTGTATGAGCTTGGCCAGCTCGTCGTTGTCGATCACCGGGAACGGCAGCGTGACGCTGCGGCAGGCCGCGGCGGTCGGCTTCAGCAGATTGCCGGCCGGGCCCAGGGTGGAGCGCAGCGAGGTGACCAGCTCTTCGCGGATGGCGTCCAGCGGCGGGTTGGTGACCTGCGCGAACAGCTGGGTGAAGTAGTCGAACAGCAGCCGGGGGCGGGCGGAGAGCGCCGCGATCGGGCTGTCGGTGCCCATGGAGCCGAGCGGTTCGCCGCCGGTGCGGGCCATCGGGGCGAGGATGATCCGCAGCTCCTCCTCGGTGTAGCCGAAGGTCTGCTGGCGGCGGGTGACGGAGGCGTGCGTGTGCACGATGTGCTCACGCTCGGGCAGGTCCTCCAGCTCGATCTCGCCGGCTTCCAGCCACTCCTCGTACGGGTTCTCGGCGGCGAGCGTCGCCTTGATCTCGTCGTCCTCGATGATCCGGTGCTCGGCGGTGTCGACGAGGAACATCCGGCCGGGCTGGAGGCGGCCCTTGCGGACGACCTTCGCGGGGTCGATGTCGAGGACGCCGACCTCGGAGGAGAGGACGACGAGGCCGTCGTCGGTGACCCAGTAGCGGCCGGGGCGCAGTCCGTTGCGGTCCAGGACCGCGCCGACCTGGACGCCGTCGGTGAAGGTGACACAGGCGGGGCCGTCCCAGGGCTCCATCATCGTGGAGTGGTACTGGTAGAAGGCGCGCCGGGCGGGGTCCATCGAGTCGTGGTTCTCCCACGCCTCCGGGACCATCATCAGTACGGAGTGCGGCAGCGACCGGCCGCCGAGGTGGAGCAGTTCCAGGACCTCGTCGAAGGACGCCGAGTCGGAGGCGTCGGGGGTGCAGACCGGGAAGGTGCGCTCCAGCGTGCGGGGGTCGTCACCGAACACGTCGGAGGCGAGCAGGGACTCGCGGGCCTTCATCCAGTTGCGGTTGCCCTTGACCGTGTTGATCTCGCCGTTGTGGGCGACGAAGCGGTACGGGTGGGCGAGCGGCCAGCTCGGGAAGGTGTTGGTGGAGAAGCGCGAGTGCACGACGGCGACGGAGGTCGCGAAGCGGCGGTCGGAGAGGTCGGGGAAGAACGGCTCCAGCTGGCCGGTGGTCAGCATGCCCTTGTAGACGATCGTACGGGCGGAGAGCGAGGGGAAGTAGATCCCGGCCTCACGCTCGGCGCGCTTGCGCAGCACGAACGTCTTGCGGTCGAGTTCGATGCCCGTGCGGGCGCCGGTGCCCTGGGCGCCGGTGTCCTGGGCGTCGGTGTCCTGGGCGCCGGTGTCCGTCGACGCGGCGACGAAGAGCTGGCGGAAGACCGGCATCGTGGCGCGCGCGATGGCGCCGAGCATCTGCGGGGCGACCGGCACCTCACGCCAGCCGAGGACGTCGATGCCCTCCTCGGCGGCGATCGTCTCGATCTGTGAGACGTATTCGTCCGGGTTCTCTGCGGGCAGGAAGGCGATTCCGACGGCGTACGCGCCGGCCTCGGGCAGGTCGAAGTCGGTGACCTCGCGCAGGAAGGCGTCCGGGATCTGGAGCAGTATGCCGGCGCCGTCACCCGAGTCGGGCTCGGAGCCGGTGGCACCGCGGTGTTCGAGATTGCGCAGTACGGTCAGCGCCTGCTCGACCATCTCGTGGCCGGGCACACCGGTCAGGGTGGCCACGAACCCGACGCCACAGGCGTCGTGCTCGTTACGGGGGTCATACATGCCCTGCGCAGCGGGGCGGCCATCCATGGGCGACCAGGCGTCGAAACGCATCGGCTCTCCCGTCGTCGTCGTGGCATTTGCGATAAACCGAGGGACGACGTTGGCCCAGGGCAAAATTTCGTGCAGGTTACATGATGGGTCGGCTGCTCAGGAAGCGGAAAGCTGATTCCAACATGTGGACGTCGTGCGTGGCCGCCGTAGCCGGGCGGCGAAGGTGGACCGAGGGTGATCGGAGGCGAACAGAGGCGAAGGAAACGCCGGACACCGGACCACGGCGGAGCGGGCTTCTTTGCCCGCAGCGCCTACGGGTCATGCCCGGAGTTCAAGCGTTCGAAACAACCGGGTAACGGCTAGATATGTGACGCCATGCATAGTGTCCCACCCGGACGGCGCAAACGCCGAAGAGTGGTCGCGGGATGTTCGTCACCACAGTGACGGTACGGCCCCGACCACGCAATATGTCGCACGTGGGCCGTCCGTCTTCGGGAGCCGTACGGGGCGTACGCGCCCGCCGAGGGAGCGTACGGGCTCAGGGAACGTACGGACTCAGGAAGCGTACGGACTCAGGAAGCGTACGGGCTCAGACGGCGGCGCCGAAGAGCGTCCCGAGGCCGTAGGTGAGCGCCGCCGCCGTACCGCCGAGCAGCAGCTGGCGCAGCCCGCTGTACCACCAGCTGCGCGCCGTCACGCGCGCCACCAGCGCGCCGCAGGCGAAGAGACCGGCCAGGGCCAACAGGACGGCGGGCCACAGCGCGGTGGCGCCGAGCAGATACGGCAGGACCGGCAGCAGCGCGCCCAGCGCGAAGCAGCCGAACGACGACACGGCGGCGATCATCGGCGACGGCAGATCGTCCGGGTCGACCCCCAGCTCCTCACGCGCGTGGATCTCCAGGGCCAGCTCCGGGTCGCGCGACAGCTGCTCGGCGACCTGCCGGGCCAGCTCCGGCTCGACACCGCGCGACTCGTACAGCTCGGCCAGCTCCGCCATCTCGTCCTTGGGGAACTTGCGCAGCTCCCGCCGCTCCACGTCCAGCTCGGCCTGGACCAGCTCGCGCTGGGACGCCACGGAGGTGTACTCCCCCGCCGCCATCGAGAAGGCACCGGCCGCCAGGCCCGCGAGACCGGTGATGACGATGGTCTGCCGGTCGACGGCGCCGCCCGCCACACCGGTCATCAGGGCGAGGTTCGAGACGAGCCCGTCCATCGCGCCGAAGACCGCGGGACGCAGCCAGCCGCCGTTCACATCGCGGTGCGTGTGATTGTCGCGGTGCGCTCCGTGGAGCGACGCCTCGTTGTCCATGACGGACACGGCTGTCCCCTTCCCCTGCTGGTCCCACTGTTCCCCGGTGACGGGACACCCCGCCACGGGTCCGAAAGTACGCACGAATCGCGGCCCCCGCCAGCAAGGAAAGCCATGCTTACCAAGGGCCTGACGGGTGACAGCGACGCCGGTCGGACTCCCCGGGGGCGCGGCGTGGAAGGCATACGCGAAAGACGGGCCCGCCCAGGCCCGGTGCGTGCGAAAGGCCCCGCGATGGAGTTGACCGCCTGCGGTTCCGGCCCCGTTTCCAGCCCCGTTCCCGGCCCCGTTTCCGAGGTCGCCGCTCTGCGCGAACGGGCGCGCGGCGCGCTGCTCGGCCTCGCCGTCGGCGACGCGCTGGGCGCCCCGGCCGAGAACATGCGCCCCTCGGAGATCCGCCGCCGCTGGGGCCGTATCGAAGGCTTCGTCACCGACGACCCGGCCGGCACGGACGACACCGAGTACGCGATCTTCTCCGGCCTCCTGCTGGCCAGACACGGCTCGGCCCTGACCGTCACCCATGTCGAGAACGCCTGGCACCACTGGCTGGCCGACCTCGACGAGGGCCCCTTCCGGGGAGCCGGTTTCAGCGAACGAGGCACGCTGGAGAATCTGCGCCGGGGCCTCGCCGCCCCGATCACCGCACAGCACCGGCACGCCTGGAGCGACGGCCTCGCGATGCGGGCGGCCCCGTTCGGCGTCTTCGCCGCCGGCCGCCCGGCGGAGGCGGCCCGCCTCGTCGCGGTCGACGGCACGGTCAGTCACGAGGGCGAGGGCATCTACGGCGGCCAGGCGGTCGCGGCGGGCGTCGCCGCCGCGATGACGGGCGCGGGCCCGGCCTCGGTGGTCGCCGCGGCGCTCTCGGCGATCCCGATGGACTCCTGGACGGCCCGCTCACTGCGCCGCGCGGTGGTGGCGGCGGGCCGCGAGTACCCCGACACGCTGACGAGGGAACGGGCGGTGCGCTCGTCGGTCGTCATCGGCGGCTACCCGTGGACGGACCTGGCCCCGGAGGCGGTGGGCCTGGCGTTCGGCGCGTTCGCCTCGGCCCGCGGCGACTTCCGTACGTCGGTCCTGACGGCGGTCAACATGGGCCGCGACGCGGACACCACGGCGGCGGTGGCGGGCGCCCTGTCGGGCGCGATCTCCGGAGCCGGAGCGATCCCCACCGAATGGTCCTCGGCAATCGGCCCGGTCCGGGGCAGCTGCCTCCCGTCGATGCGGGGCTACCACGTACTGGACATCGCCGACCTGCTGACACCGGACGACGAGGGACAGGGGGCGGCACGATGAGCGGGACACCGGAGGTCAGGTACGGGGACGGGGGCGGCGAGCTGCGGGCGGACGGACGCGGGACACCTGCCGCCGCAGCCACTGCCGGGCGGAACCCGGCCTACCCGGAAGCCGCAGACAGCGTCGGCGTCGAGCGGAACCCGGTCCCGCCGACCCCCGCAACCGAGCCCACCCGCCGCGCACACCCCCCGGCCCGCCCCAGGGCGACCACCGCCGAACCGGCCGCAGGGGCGGCAGCCGTACCCCGTTGTGAACACCTCGCCGTCACCCAACCCCAGGCGCCCGGCGCGGGCCTCGCCCCGAAGGGCGATCGGGTCGAAGGGCTGCTTCTCGGGCTCGCCGCCGGGGATGCCGCCGGGTGGCCCGCCGCGCGGCATCGGGCCGCGCGGATGCCCGAGTGGACCCGGCGGCTCACCCGCGAACTCGACACCTTCGCCGAGCAGAACGCCACCACCACCCTCCCCGTCCCCATCGCCCTCAACCAGCCCCCCGAGCCCCTGCGCCTCGGTCCGTCCGACGACGCCGAGTGGGCCGCCTTCGCCGCCGAGACCGTGCTCACCGGTTTCGGCGACCTCTTCGTCGGCCTCCCCGCCGACCGCCGGACGCGCGCCGCCGTCGACCTCGCCTGGAACACCCTCGCCGCCGAGATCGCCGCCGCCGCCGACCGTGCCCCGGAGGTGGAGTCCGCCGTACTGCCGCTCCGCGCCCGGATCTCCGTACGCGCCGGGCTCGGCAATCTCGCCACCGGGCTGCGCCCGCCCGCGACCGGCCACGACAACCCGCACTACTTCGACGACGCGGCGTGCGTACGGGCCGTGGTGCTGGCGGTCGTCCATCCGGGTCGGCCGCACGCCGCGGCGGAACTCGCCGAGTTCGACGCCCGCTACACCCAGGACGGCGACGGAGTGCACGGCGCACGCGCGATGGCCGCCGCCGTCGCCGCGGCGCTCGGCGGCGGCGGCACCGAGGCCGCGGTCGCCGCCGCGCTCGAACAGCTGCCGGACAGCACGGAGATCGGCCGCAACGCCCAGCACGCGGTCAAACTGGCACGGGACTTCGCCGACGAGCCGGCCGGCTCGTTCGCGCTCGTCCCGCTGCTGGAGCATCAGATCGTGGACCACGTCTACAGCTACGGCATCGCGGCGGCCGAGACCGTGCCGGTCGCCCTCGCACTGACCGTCGCCTCCGGCGGAAACGTCTCCGCCGCCGTGCCCGCCGCCGCGTGCCTCTCGCGCGTCGCGGACTCCGCGCCCGCGCTCGCCGGCGCACTGACCGGCGCGCTCAGCGGCGGCGCGACCGTACCCCCGACCTGGCGTGACGCCTGCCGCACCCTGGCGGGCTGCGCTCTGCCCCGCCTCGCGGGTACGGACCTGGTCGAACTCGCCGGGCTGTTGACGCGCGCGCTCGCGGCGGCGGACCACAACTCCCGGTAGCGCCACGGGCGGCGAGCTTCACCCCACCAGGACCTACCCGGGTGGACAATTCCGGCATGACGCCACCCACACCATCCGCCATGCCCTCGCTCGATGACCGGATCACCGGCAGCCTCGTCGGCGCGGCCGTCGGCGACGCGCTCGGCGGTCCCGTCGAGGGCTACACCCCCGAGCAGATCGTGGACCGGCACGGCGGCCGGGTCTCCGGCATCGTCGGCCCGTGGAACGAGGACTGGCGTACGGCGCGGCCCATCGCCCCGTACCACAAGGGCGACGGCCACGTCACCGACGACACCTTGCTGACGCACGCGCTGGTCCGGGTGTACGACACGGTCCGCGACCACCTCGACGCGTACGCCGTCGCCGATCATCTCGTCCCCGACCTGATCTCCACGCCGCGCTGGATCCCGGAGTTGGAGGCGGAGGCGCTGCCGCTCCAGCGGATCTTCCTCGCCGAGAAGTGGCTGGTCGCCCGCATCCACTACGGGCACGTCGACCCCCGCGAGGCGGGCACCGGGAACATCGTCAACTGCGGCGCTGCGATGTACATGGCGCCGGTCGGCCTCGTCAACGCGGCGAATCCGGCGGCGGCTTACGCGGAGGCCGTCGATGTCGCAGGCGCGCACCAGTCCTCGTACGGCAGGGAGGCGGCCGGGGTCCTCGCGGCGGCGGTCGCTGCGGCGTGCGTGCCGGGGGCGACGCCGACGAGCGTCGTCGAGGCGTGCCTGGCGCTGGCCAAGGACGGGACGCGCGCCGCGATCGAGGCGGTGTGCGAAGTGGCGGTCGGCTACCAGGACTTCGAGCCCGCGCTGCGTCCGCTGCGGGAGGCCGTCGCGCCGTTCGACACGGTGGGCCCCGACTATCGCGCCCCGTCCCTCGGCGCGCGCCGGCCCTCGCGGCTGCACTCCATCGAGGAACTGCCCGTCGCGCTGGGCATGTTGCTCGTCGGGGACGGCGACTACCGGCGTACGGTGCTCGGTTCGGTCAACTACGGCCGCGACTGCGACTCGATCGCCACCATGAGCGGGGCGGTCGCCGGTGCGCTGTCCGGTGAGGCGACGATCCCGCCGGACTGGTCGAAACACGTGTCGGAGGCGAGCCGCCTCGACCTGCACGGCCCGGGGCGGACGCTGACGGAGGTGGCGTACGAGGTCCACGACCGCGACTCGGCGCGCCGGCGCGCCCACGAATCGGCGTTCGGTGCGCTGACGGGGGCGCGATGACGGAGCAGTTGTTGCGGATGACGTGGGTCCAGCCGGAGGACCTGCTGGGTCACGAACTCCGCCAGGCGTCGGAGGACGGCCGCGACGCGTCGGCTCCGGCGACCACCTGGCGCACCTCGGGCGGCCCGCCGTCCCCACCCCGCGCGGGCGCGTCCACCCCACCGGCGCCCCCCGAACTACGCGCCCTGGCTGTCCGCCTGCTGGACGAACTGGCGCTGCTGCCATCGCCGTTGGCGGCGAACGAACCGACGGACCTCCCGGAGATCGTGCACGCGTGCGCCGCCAACTGGCCAACGCGGGATCCCGCCTCCCCGCCCTCGAATCCGTCCCCCGACGCCACCCCGACGAGTGCGAGCACCCGCCGGGGGCCCGGGGGCCCGCCGGAACCACCCACCACCCCGCCGGGGTTCGAGGGTTCGCCCTCGTCTCCCCCAGCAACCGCGCCACCCGCCCCGACAGACGGCGCCTCCCCCTGGGGGCAGGGGGCACAGCCCCCGACACCCCCCGCCCCACCGGGCGCGACCACCCACCGGGGGCCCGGGGGCCTGCCCCCGGTTTCGGGAAGGGGCGGGATCGGGGAACAAGTCGCGCCGCCCACGCCCCGCTCCGACGCGACCACCCCTCGGGGGCCCGGGGGCCCGCCCCCGGTTTCGGGAAGGGGCGGGATCGGGGGAAGCCTCGGCGTCCGGCAGTTGCACGCCGCCTGGCTCGGCCGCGCCGCCGGCTGCCTCCTCGGCAAGCCCGTCGAGAAGCTCGAACTCGACGCCATCCGCGCCCTCGCCCGCGCCACCGGCAACTGGCCCCTCACCACCTGGTTCACCGCCAGGGGCCTCCCCCCGGACCTCGCCGCCGCGCACCCCTGGAACCGCCGCTCCGCCGCCAACTCGCTCGCCGAGAACATCGACGGCATGCCCGAGGACGACGACCTCAACTACCCCCTCCTCAATGTGCTGTTGATCCAGCGGTACGGCCGCGGCTTCCGCACCGCCGACGTCGCCCGGCTCTGGCTCGACCAGCTGCCCGCCGGGCGTACGTTCACCGCCGAGCGGGTCGCGTACCGCAATCTGCTGTCGGGGATCGAGCCGCCGGACACCGCCCGGCACCACAACCCGTTCCGGGAGTGGATCGGCGCGGCGATCCGCGCCGACGTCCACGGGTGGGCGCACCCCGGCGACCCCGCGTCGGCCGCCGCCCAGGCGTACCGGGACGCGGCGCTGACGCACACCGCCAACGGCGTGTACAGCGCGATGTTCGTCGCGGCCACCATCGCCGCGGCGGGCGGCGGCGCGAGCGACGGTACGGACGTGCACGCCGCCCTCCGGCAGGGCCTCGCCGTCGTACCCCCGCGCTCGCGCCTCGCGAGGGCCGTGCGCGACGCCATCGAGACCGCCCGCGCACACCACAGTTTCGAGACCGTCGTCGACCGGCTGCACGCCGCCCACGGTCACTACCACTGGGTCCACGCCGTCCCCAACGCCGCGCTCCTCGCCGCCGCCCTCACCCACGCCGACGGCGACTTCGCCGGCTCCATCTGCCGCGCCGTGTCCGGCGGTTGGGACACCGACTCGAACGGCGCGACCGCCGGTTCCGTCGCCGGTCTGCTCGCCGGGCACCCGGACCGGCTGCCCGAGCGGTGGACGGCTCCGCTGAAGAACCGGCTCGCCACGTCCGTCGTCGGATTCGACGGCATCGGTTTCGACGAACTCGCCCGACTCACCCAGGAGGCTCTCCGCCCATGACCGGCATCGTGGTGCTCGGCAGCACCAACATGGACCTCGTCGCGTACGTCGCACGGGCCCCGAAGCACGGCGAGACCGTCACGGGGCGTGAGTTCCGTACGGTCCCCGGTGGCAAGGGCGCCAACCAGGCCGTGGCCGCCGCCCGCGCCGGTGGTGATGTGGCGATGATCGGCGCGGTCGGCGCCGACGATTTCGGCGTACGGCTGCGGCACACGCTCACCTCGTCCGGCGTGGACACCGATCTCCTCCACACCGCCGAGGGCCCCTCCGGCACGGCGCACATCGTCGTGGACGACGAGGGCGGCAACGCGATCGTCGTCGTCCCCGGCGCGAACGGCACCCTCACCGCGCTCGGCCCCGGCGAGGAGACCCTGATCTCTACCGCCGGTTCCCTTCTCCTCCAGCTCGAACTCCCGCTGAGCGCCGTGCTCGACGGCGCGCGGGCGGCGCGGCGGCACGGCGTACGGACCATCCTCACCCCCGCCCCGGTCCAGCCGCTGCCGCCCGAACTCCTCGCCGCCACCGACCTGTTGGTGCCCAACGAGCACGAGGCCGCGGCGCTCGCGGGCGTCGCCGACCCGTACGCGGCGGCCGAGGTGCTGCTCCGTCAGGTTCCCGAGGTGGTGATCACCCTGGGCGCGGCGGGCTGTCTGTACGCGGCGCACGGCGCCGAGCCCGTGACCGTCCCCGCGCCGAAGGTCACCGCCGTGGACACGACGGGCGCCGGTGACACGTTCGTCGGCGCGCTGTCCGTGGCGATCGGCGAGGGCCGTCCGATGGCCGAGGCGACGCGCTGGGCGTCGGCCGCCGCCGCGCTCTGCGTGCAGCGCCACGGGGCGTCCACCTCCATGCCGTACCGCTCCGAGATCGACGAGGCCGCCTCATGACCCCTGACCTGCCCCGCACCGCCCCGAACACCACCGCCCCGAACGCCACCGAACCGAATTCCACCGAACCGAATTCCACCGAACCGAATTCCACCGACCCCACCGCCGCTCCCCCACCCCTGCACGGCCTGCGCGTCCTCGATCTCGCCACCCTCTTCGCCGGGCCTCTCGCCGCCACGATGCTCGGCGACTTCGGCGCCGAGGTCATCAAGGTCGAGCACCCCACCCGTCCCGACCCGTCGCGCGGGCACGGGCCCGCGAAGGACGGCGTCGGCCTCTGGTGGAAGATCCTGGGCCGCAACAAGCGCACCATCACGCTCGACCTCGCCACCCCGCCCGGCCGTGACCTCCTTCTGCGGCTGGCGGCCGACGCGGACGTGGTCGTCGAGAACTTCCGTCCGGGCACGCTGGAGAGATGGGGGCTGGGCTGGGCTGAACTCTCCGCCGTCAACCCCCGGTTGGTCCTCGCGCGGGTCACCGGCTTCGGGCAGTTCGGCCCGTACTCGCACCGCCCCGGATTCGGCACGCTCGCCGAGGCGATGAGCGGCTTCGCCGCGATGACCGGCGAACCCGAGGGGCCGCCGACGCTTCCGCCGTTCGGGCTGGCCGACTCGATCGCCGCGCTGGCCACCGCGTACGCCGTGATGACCGCGCTGAACGGCCGGGCGACGACGGGCCGGGGCCAGGTGGTCGATCTGGCGATCATCGAGCCGATCCTGACGGTGCTGGGGCCGCAGCCGCTCTGGTACGACCAGCTCGGCTACGTACAGCCCCGTACCGGCAACCGCTCCCGCAACAACGCGCCCCGCAACACCTACCGCACCGCCTGCGGTTCCTGGGTCGCCGTCTCCACCTCCGCCCAGTCGATCGCCGAGCGGGTGATGCGGCTGGTGGGCCGGGAGGAGCTGGTGGCCGAGCCGTGGTTCGCCACCGGCAGCGGGCGGGCGGAGCACGCCGACGTGCTGGACGAGGCGGTCGGGGCCTGGATCGCGCGGCACTCGCGCGAGGACGCGATGGCCGCGTTCGAGAAGGCGGAGGCGGCCATCGCGCCCGTCTACGACATCCGCGACGTCATGGCCGACCCGCAGTACCGGGCGCTGGACAGCGTCGTCGAGGTCCCGGACCCGGAGCTGGGCCCGATCCGTATGCAGAACGTGCTCTTCCGGCTCTCCGAGACCCCCGGCTCCATCCGCTGGGCGGGCCGCCCGCACGGGGCGGACACGGACGCGGTCCTCACCGAGACGCTGGGCCTGTCGGCGCCGGAGATCGCCGCCCTCCGTACGGAGGGCGCGCTGTGACGGGCGGACCGGCGCGCGAACCGGGGCACGCCCCGCTCACCTGGCTGTACGTGCCCGGCGACCGGCCCGACGTCGTACAGAAGGCGCTCGCCTCGGGCGCGGACGCGGTGATCGTCGACCTGGAGGACGCGGTGGCCGCCGACCGCCGGGAGTACGCCCGCGCCGCGACGGCCGAACTGCTGGCATCTCCCGGATCCACGCCCGTGCATGTCCGTATCGCCGGCGAGGACGACATCCCCGCCCTGGCCGGGCTCCCGGGACTGGCCGGGCTACGGCTGCCGAAGGTCGGCCGCGCGTCGGACGTCCACCGGGTGGCCGCCGGCGCTCCGGGCGTCCCGCTGTACGCGCTGCTCGAATCAGCCCTCGCCGTCGAGAACGCCCACGCCATCGGTACGTCCCATCCCGCCGTGCGCGGTATCGCGCTCGGCGAGGCGGACCTCCGCGCCGATCTGGGCGTACGCGGCGACGCCGGGCTCGACTGGTCGCGCAGCCGCGTCGTGGTGGCGGCGCGGGCCGCCGGGCTGCCGGCGCCCGTCCAGTCCGTCTTCCCGGACGTACGGGACCTGGGGGGGCTGGCCGCCTCGTGCGCGCACGGCCGCTCGCTCGGCTTCTTCGGGCGGTCGGCGATCCATCCGCGTCAGCTGCCGGTGATCGAGCGCGCGTATCTGCCCACGGAGCGGGAGGTGGAGTCGGCCGCCGAGATCGTCGAGGCGGCTGCCGGGGACGCGGGGGCGCTGGCGCTGCCGGACGGGCGGTTCGTGGACGCGGCGATCGTGGCGGCGGCGCACCGCACGCTCTTCCTGGCCGCGCGCGGCCTCGCGAGCCGCTGAGCCGGGCGCCGAGCCGGGCACACGTACGCGAACCGGGTACGCGAAAGGGCCGCCGGACCCCTGAGGAGGTCCGGCGGCCCTTTCGTGGCGCGGTGTACGCGGTGCGCGCGGTCAGACGTTCTTGGCCGCCGCGGTGTCGGGACTGCCCCCGGCACCGGCGTCGGCCCCGGCATCGACGCTGTCGTCGCCGTCGCCCGGCTTCTTGATCTCGACCTTGTCGGCGGCGTCCTTGTCCTGCGCGTCGCCGTCCTTGCCGCCCTCGCCGTCCTTGGGTGTGCCGCTCTTGGTCAGCGTCTCCCGGTCCGGCTCGACGATCTCCTCGCGCCCCGGCCTGATCCGCGCCGAGACCACCATGTAGACGACCGCCAGCACGAAGACGATGATCGCGGTCCACACGTTGAGACGCAGCCCCAGCACGTGGTGCGCCTCGTCGACGCGCATGTACTCGATCCAGGCCCGGCCCGCGCAGTACGCGGCGACGTACAGCGCGAACGCCCGTCCGTGGCCGAGCTTGAAGCGGCGGTCGGCCCAGACGACGAGCAGCGCGACACCGACGCACCACAGCGACTCGTAGAGGAACGTCGGGTGGTACGTGCCCGCCTCGCGGTTGACGCCCTCGCTGATCTTGACGGCCCACGGCAGGTCGGTGGCCTTGCCGTACAGCTCCTGGTTGAACCAGTTGCCCCAGCGGCCGATGGCCTGGGCGAGCACGATCGCGGGTGCGATGGCGTCGGCGTACGCGGGCAGCGGGATGCCCCGGCGGCGGCAGCCGATCCACGCGCCGACGGCACCGAAGGCGATGGCGCCCCAGATCCCGAGGCCGCCCTCCCAGATCTTGAAGGCGTCGACCCAGTTCTTACCGTCGCTGAAGTACAGCTGGTAGTCCGTGATCACGTGGTAGAGCCGCCCGCCGACAAGGCCGAAGGGCACGGCCCAGACGGAGATGTCCGCCACGGTGCCGGCTTTGCCGCCGCGGGCGATCCAGCGCTTGTTGCCGTACCAGACGGCGACGAAGACACCGAGAATGATGCAGAACGCATAGCCGCGCAGCGGGAGTGGTCCGAGGTGGATCACGCCGCTCGACGGACTGGGGATATAGGCAAGGTCCATGGCGGTTCCGACGCTACCGTGCCGGGCGGGGCCTACGGCAACCCGCCCGGCAACGTATGGATAACGAGCCCGCGCGAAAAGGGGCGCGCGCGGGGGCTGGATTCAGCGGGGTTCAGGGGGATTCAGGATCGAATCAGGAGGGGGACGCGCCGCCGGTGGGCGGTGTCGCCGGTGCGGTGCCGGGCTGCTTGCCCTTGTTGGCTTCCATCACCCACCTCTTGAAGTTGGCGGGACTGATGTCCTCGCCGCCCTTCTTGGGGAAGACGGACTCGCCGTTGAGCAGGACGGTCGGCGTGCCGCTGAAGCCGCCGTTCTGGAACGCTGTGTTCGAATTCACCACCCATTTGTCGTGCTTGCCGTCCTCGACGCACTGCTTGAAGCCGGGGGCCGACTCCAGGCCGTCGACCTTGCCCGCCAGCTCCAGCAGCTTGGCGTTGTCGGCGAAGGCGTCGTCCGGCTCCGGCGGCTGATTCTGGAAGAGCGTGTCGTGGTACGGCGCGAACTTGCCCACGTCCTGGGCGCACGCCGCCGCGTTGGCCGCGCGCAGCGAGCCGGTGCCGCCCATGTTGCCGTCGATGATCGTGGCGAGGTGGTAGTCGACCTTGAGCTGGCCCGCGCTCTCCAGCTCCTTGATCGTGTCCCGGAACGCGTTCTCGAACTGGGCGCAGGCCGGGCAGCGGAAGTCCTCCCACACGGTGAGGGTCGACGGCGCGTCCGCCCTGCCCACCGGGATCGACAGCTCGTCCTTGCCCTGGGCGCCCGACGGCGCGAGCACGGGGCCCGCCGCGCCGCTGTCGCCCTTGTCCTTGTTCGCGTTGGTGGCGACGAGTCCGATCGCCGCCGCCACGCCCAGCACGCCCACCACCGCCGCCGAGACGATCAGGGTGCGCTTGCGCCGCTCTCGCCTCTTCTCCTGCTCACGCTGCTCCTGGAGCCGCTCTCGGGCGCTCCTCTTTGCCTCACGGTTCTTCTCGCTCACGCCTCAGCAACGAACCGGGGAGGCGCGTACGCACCTCCCCGGTCCCAGGTCCACCCGTACGAGCTACCCCACCCGTCAGCGCTTGCGAACGCCTTCGGCCAGGTCGGCGGCGAGCCCGCGGACCGCCGCCAGCCCCGCCTCGCGGTCGGGGGCGTCCAGCATCAGCTTGACGAAGGCCGAGCCGACGATGACCCCGTCGGCGAACGCGGCGACCTCGGCCGCCTGCGCCGCGTCGGACACCCCGAGCCCGACGCACACCGGCAGCTCGGTGGTGGCGCGGGTCCGCCGCACCAGGTCCTGGGCCTGCGCGCCCACGGACTGGCGGGTGCCGGTGACGCCCATCAGGGACGCGGCGTAGACGAATCCGGAGCCCACGGCGGTGATCTTCGCGAGGCGGTCGTCCTTGCTGCTCGGCGCGACGACGAAGACGGTGGCCAGACCGTGCTTCTCGGCGTGCTGCCGCCATACGTCGGACTCCTGCACGGGCAGGTCGGGCAGGATGCACCCGGCGCCGCCCGCCTCCGCCAGCTCGGCGGTGAACCGCTCGACGCCGTACCGGTCGATCGGATTCCAGTACGTCATGACCAGCACCGGCTTTCCGGTGGCCTCGTGCGCCTCGCGGACCGTGCGCATCACGTCCGCGATCTTCACGCCGCCCTTGAGGGCGATGTCGTCGGCGGTCTGGATGACGGGCCCGTCGAGTACCGGGTCGCTGTGCGGCAGCCCGACCTCGACGATGTCGGCGCCGCCGTCGAAGACGGCCTTCACGGCGTCGATGCCACCGTCGACCGTCGGGAATCCGGCGGGCAGATAGGCGATGAGCGCGGCGCGCCCCTCGCTCCTCGCGGCGGCGAGGGTGTCGCTCAACAGCTGGATGTTCCCGCTCACTTGGCGCTCTCCCCGTCGTACAGCCCGAAGTAGCGGGCGGCGGTGTCCATGTCCTTGTCGCCGCGCCCGGAGAGGTTGACGACGATCAGACCGTCCTCCCCCAGCTCGCGGCCGACCTCCAGCGCACCGGCGAGCGCGTGGGCACTCTCGATGGCCGGGATGATGCCCTCGGTGCGGGACAGCAGCAGCAGCGCCTGCATGGCGTCGTCGTCGGTCACCGCGCGGTACTCGCCGCGCCCGCTGTCCTTCAGATACGCGTGCTCGGGGCCGATGCCCGGGTAGTCGAGTCCGGCGGAGATCGAGTACGGCTCGGTGATCTGGCCCTCCTCGTCCTGGAGGACGTAGGACCGCGAACCGTGCAGGATGCCGGGCTCGCCCGCGCTCAGCGTCGCGGCGTGCTCGCCGCTCGCGATGCCGTGACCTGCGGGCTCGCAGCCCACCAGCCGTACGGCGGCGTCGGCGAGGAACGCGTGGAAGAGGCCGATCGCGTTGGACCCGCCTCCTACACAGGCGACGGCCGCGTCGGGCAGCCGGCCCGTCCGCTCCAGGATCTGCCGCCGTGCCTCGACACCGATGACGCGGTGGAAGTCGCGCACCATGGCGGGGAAGGGGTGCGGTCCGGCGACGGTGCCGAAGAGGTAGTGCGTACGGTCCACGTTGGCGACCCAGTCGCGGAACGCCTCGTTGATGGCGTCCTTCAGGGTACGGCTGCCGGATTTCACCGGCACGACCTCGGCGCCGAGCATCCGCATACGGGCGACGTTGAGCGCCTGGCGCTCGGTGTCGATCTCGCCCATGTAGATGGTGCATTCGAGGCCGAACAGCGCGCAGGCGGTCGCGGTGGCGACGCCGTGCTGTCCGGCGCCGGTCTCGGCGATGACGCGGGTCTTGCCCATGCGCTTGGTGAGCAGCGCCTGGCCGAGCACGTTGTTGATCTTGTGGGATCCGGTGTGGTTCAGGTCCTCCCTCTTCAGGAAGACGCGGGCGCCGCCGGCCTCGGCGGCGAACCGCGGCACCTCGGTCAGCGCGCTGGGGCGGCCGGTGTAGTTGACCATGAGGTCGTTCAGCTCGGCGGTGAAGGCGGGGTCGCCCTTGGCCTTCTCGTACTCGACCGCGACCTCGTCGACGGCGGCGACGAGCGCCTCGGGGATGAACTTGCCGCCGAAGTCGCCGAAGTAGCCCTCGGCGTTGGGGCTGAGGCCCACGGGGTCGGGGATGAAGAACCCGGAGGAAACGGAGGAACCAGAAGAATCGGATGTCACGGATGATCTCCTCGTGAAGCAACGGGTGGATGCACCGTATGCGCCATGAGCGAGGCCGCCCCGCACCCGGCGTGGGCCGGGGAGGGCGTGGGTCTTCCGGACCGGACGTGTGTCGCCGTGGCCAGGAGCCGTACGTGGCCGACAGCCGCACGTGGCTGAGGGACTACGTGGCTGCGTGGCGGGGAGCCATGCGTGGCTACGGGACGATCGTGGTCGGAAGGGCCTCGCCGGAGCGCGGCCCGCGCCATCGCATCCCGTTGACCTGACCTGGTTCGTCACCGATCACGTACCGCACCCGACGTCCGTGCACCCGCCGGGCCGGCGCCCGGCAGCCGCGCGGCCTGCACCCGCGCGCCAGCGGCGCGTGGGGCGCGCGCACGGCGGCCAGGCTTCCGGAGTGGGCGAGGAGAGGCATCGGGGAAGGTCAGCTCCGCCCGTGCCGCAGCGCCGGGTGGGCGCCCGCGGCGACCAGGTCGGCCACCGCCGACTTCGGGTCGCGCCCGGTGACCAGGGACTCGCCGACGAGCACCGAGTCGGCGCCCGCGTTGGCGTACGCGATGAGGTCGTGCGGTCCGCGCACACCGGACTCGGCGATCTTGACGATGCCGTCCGGGATCTCGGGTGCGAGCCGCTCGAACGTGCCCCGGTCGACCTTCAGCGTCTTCAGGTCACGCGCGTTGACGCCGATGATCCGCGCCCCGGCGTCGACCGCGCGCTCCACCTCGTCCTCGTCGTGCACCTCGACGATCGGGGTGAGTCCGATGGACTCGGCGCGCTCGATGAGCGAGACGAGCGCGGGCTGCTCCAGGGCGGCGACGATCAGCAGGGCGAGGTCGGCACCGTACGCGCGCGCCTCCCACAGCTGGTACGCCGTGACGATGAAGTCCTTGCGCAGCACGGGGATGTCGACCTTGGCCCGGACGGCTTCGAGGTCGGCGAGCGAGCCGCCGAAGCGGCGCTGCTCGGTCAGTACGGAGATGACGGCCGCGCCGCCCGCCTCGTAGTCGGCGGCCAGTCCGGCGGGGTCCGCGATGGCGGCCAGCGCGCCCTTGGAGGGGCTGGAGCGCTTGACCTCGCAGATCACCGTGACGCCCTCGCCGCGCAGTGCGGCGACGCCGTCCTTGGCCGGCCGCGCCTTGCCCGCGCGCTCCTTGAGCTCGTCGAGGCTGACGCGCGCCTGCCGCTCCGCGAGGTCGGCGCGTACGCCTTCGATGATCTCGTCGAGCACACTCACGCGAGCGGCCCCCTTCCGGGAACGGTGTCGGATTCAGCCATGGATCAGGATCAGCCATGTCGATGGTATCCGCAGGAGGGCCCAGCGCCCGCATCCTTCGGTCGAGCCGCCTGCCACCTGGGACTTCACGGAGCGAGCGAGGAGCCGAACGGCAGGTTCCGCACCACGGTGAAAGCCAGGAGGACCGCGCCGAGGGCCCATCCCGAGAAGGGTGGCACCGAGACCTGGATCCGTGTTCCCCGAGCGACGCGAATCAGCCATACGAGCCAGACCACGGCGAAGACGCCGTACCCGACGACGGCGAGCGCGTTGGCACCGAAAGCGTTGGCGAGGTCACCGTGCGCGACGGCGTGCGCGCTGCGCAGTCCGCCGCAGCCGGGGCAGTAGAGGCCGGTCATGCTGAGCAGCGGGCAGACGGGGTAGTGGCCGCTCTCGTTGGGGTCGACCAGGCCGACGTAGGTGAAGGCGGCGACGACACCGGCGAGCGTGCCGAGCGGCGCGAGGAGCCGCCGGGCACGGGTCGCCGGGGCGGGTGCCGGGGGCGGCGCGGCGGGTACAGGCATGGCGTCCACCGGGTGATTGTCTCCCCTGGGGGCGCGAAAGCGCAGCCCGGTCCCGTACGCGCGCCGTCGCCGGGGAGGTCCGTCCGCCCCGGCACGCGTCGAGGCGCGGCCGTCATGACGGCCGCGCCTCGACGCGTGGTGCGGTTCTTCGGTTACGCGGTCTGGCTCGCCGGCTCGGGCTTCGCCTGGACCGACGGCTGCGGCTGACCGGCGGAGTGCTCCTCGGCGCGCCCGTCGCCCTCGACCCGGTTCAGGGCCGCCAGCCCGGCCTCGACGCGGGCCTGCTTCGCCGCGTCGGACTCCTTGACCCCGCCGAGGCCCGCGGCCCGCATGCCGAGGCCGACGAGACCGCCGATGGGGATGATCGCCAGGCCGGCGACGACGCCCAGGGGGTCGGCCGCCACCATGAAGACGCCTGCGACGCAGAAGCCGATGATGGAGATGGTGACACCGGTCCAGGCGGCCGGGGTGTGTCCGTGGTTGCTGCCGGCCATGAATTCGCTCCTCGTTCGCTGATGTGCTGCTGTGGCGCTGGGGGGTCGAGCGCCGGGTGAGTCGCGCGCTCAAGAATCATTGTCCCGCACCGGTCCGCGTTCCCCCGCCAGGGGGTCATGACCTCCGTCACGTACTAACGGGTCGGATCCTCGCCCCGGTCCAGCGCCTTCCAGATGTCCTCGGGGCGGTCCGGATCCACGGCGGGCGCGGCGGATTTGGCGGGCCTCGTGGCGGGCTTCCGGGCACGGGGCGAGCGGGGGGTGCCGTCGCGTTCGTAGCGGCCCGACATGGTCGGCCAGTGCGCCCCGTACCGCAGGGCCAGCAGCCCGGCGAGCAGGATCAGCAGGCCGCCGGCCGCCGTCACGTAGGGCCAGGCGGTGTGGGTGAGGGCGCCGATCGTCGCGGCGGTGTCGCCCGTCGTCCGCGCGGCCTTGTCGTCGAGCGCCGCGCTGTCGCTCGCGCCGATGAACGCGGCGACGGCCGCCCCCGCGCCGCTGAGGGCGAGCAGCGCGGAGACCAGCAGCCGGCCGGCCGTGCGTACGGCGAAGACGGCGACGAGGGCGGCGAGGCCGACGACGGCGAGCGCGGCCGGGACGCCGGTGACGTCACGGCCTCCGGCGTCGAGCGACACGCTGCCGCCCGCCACCACGGCGCTGCCCTCGGCCCAGGTCTGGCCGGAAGCGATCAGCACCACGGCGGAGCCGGCGGCGCCGAGGAGGAGTGCGGTGCCGAGACTTCGGCCGGCGCGCCTTCTCGTGGCGTCCGCCGCGGTCTCGGCGCGGGGCTGGGGAATGGGTACGGCAGTCACCCGACCCACTATCCCCTACCGGCCTCGCTCCGCCTCCGACGGGCTGCCCGAGGACGCTCCCAGCCGGTTCGCGGTGTGCACCGCGCGCAGCACCGCCGCCGCCTTGTTGCGGCACTCCGTGTCCTCGGCGACGGGGTCGGAGTCGGCGACGACGCCCGCGCCCGCCTGGACGTACGCGGTGCCGTCGCGGAGCAGGGCCGTACGGATCGCGATGGCGGTGTCGGAGTCGCCGGCGAAGTCGAGGTAGCCGACGCAGCCTCCGTACAGACCGCGTCGTGAGGGCTCCAGTTCGTCGATGATCTGGAGGGCGCGCGGCTTCGGGGCGCCGGAGAGCGTGCCGGCGGGGAAGCAGGCGGTCAGGACGTCGAAGGCGGTACGGCCTTCGGCGACGCGGCCGGTGACGGTCGAGACGATGTGCATGACGTGCGAGTAGCGCTCGACGGACATGAAGTCGACGACCTCGACACTGCCGGGTTCGCAGACGCGCCCGAGGTCGTTGCGGCCGAGGTCGACCAGCATCAGGTGCTCGGCGCGCTCCTTGGGGTCGGCGAGCAGTTCGTCGGCGAGCGCCTGGTCGTCCTGCGGGGTCTCGCCGCGCGGGCGGGTGCCCGCGATGGGGTGGACCATCGCGTGGCCGTCCTCGACCTTCACCAGGGCCTCGGGGCTGGAGCCGACGACGTCGAAGCCGTCGAAGCGGAAGAGGTACATGTACGGGCTCGGGTTGGTGGCCCGCAGCACCCGGTAGACGTCGAGCGCGCTCGCCTCGCAGGGGGTCTCGAAGCGCTGCGAGGGGACGACCTGGAAGGCCTCGCCCGCCCTGATGCGCTCCTTGATGTCCTCGACGGCCTTCTGGTAGGCGACGCCGCCCCACAGCGCGGTGTACGGGGGCAGTTCGGACGGCGGCAGGGCGGTGGGCGCGCCGTCCACGGGGCGTGCCAGGTCGCGCTCCATGGCGTCGAGCCGGCCGACGGCGTCCGCGTACGCCTCGTCGACGCCCGTGTCGAGGTCGTTGTGGTTGATCGCGTTGGCGATGAGCAGGACGGTGCCGGAGCGGTGGTCCAGGACGGCGAGGTCCGAGGTGAGGAGCATCGTCAGCTCGGGCAGGCCCAGATCGTCGCGCGCGTGGTCGCCGATCTTCTTCTCCAGCCGGCGGACGACGTCGAAGCCGAGATAGCCGACCATGCCGCCGGTGAAGGGCGGCATGTCCCCCTCGTGGTCGTGCGGCGTGTGCAGGGTCTCGACGGTGGCGCGCAGGGCGGCGAGCGGATCCCCGTCGAGGGGGACGCCGACGGGTGGGGTGCCGAGCCAGTGGGTGTGCCCGTCGCGCTCGGTGAGGGTGGCCGCGGACCGTACGCCGATGAAGGAGTAACGCGACCAGGAGCGGCCGTTCTCGGCGGATTCCAGGAGGAAGGTGCCCGTGCGTTCGGCGGCGAGCTTGCGGTAGAGGCCGACCGGGGTGTCGCCGTCCGCGAGGAGTCTGCGGGCGACCGGGATGACACGGCGGTCGACCGCCAGTTTGCGGAAGGTGTCGAGATCCATGGCAGTTGAGCCTAGTCGGCGGCGGGCCCCGGGGAGGGTGTCTTCGGCAGGATCACATCGGCGTCGAAGCAGGTCCGGTCGCCGGTGTGGCAGGCGGCGCCCACCTGGTCGACCTTGACGAGGACCGTGTCGGCGTCGCAGTCGAGCGCGACGGACCTGACGTGCTGGACATGGCCGGAGGTGTCGCCCTTGACCCAGTACTCACGGCGGCTGCGGGACCAATAGGTGGCACGTCCGGTGGTGAGGGTGCGGTGCAGGGCCTCGTCGTCCATCCAGCCGAGCATCAGCACCTCGCCGGTGTCGTACTGCTGGGCGACGGCCGGAACGAGCCCGTCCGCCCCGCGCTTGAGGCGGGCGGCGATGGCGGGGTCGAGGCCGCTGGTGGGGCCTGGGCCCTCGGTCGCGCTGGTCATGGGCCCATTGTGCCGCGCCCGGGGCGGCACGGGCGGCGGGCGTCCACTGGGCGGACGGCGCGCGGCAGTCGTACGCTGGCAGGTATGTCGACCCATGCGAAGCGTGAACGACTTCTGCTCGCCGACCTGTTGGAGTCGGCGGGACCCGATGCCCCGACGTTGTGCGACGGCTGGACCGCCCGCGATCTGGCGGCGCACGTGGTGGTGCGCGAGCGCCGCCCGGACGCGGCGGGCGGGCAGGTCATCGGCCCGCTCAGGAACCGGCTGGAGCGGGTGCGGGGCGAGTATGTGGCGAAGCCGTACGAGGAGCTGATCCAGCTCATCCGTACGGGCCCGCCGCGAATGTCGCCCTTCGGGATCAAACAGCTCGACGAGGCGGCGAACACCGTCGAGTTCTACGTCCACGCCGAGGACGTACGGCGGGCCCAGCCCGACTGGTCGCCCCGCGAACTGGACAAGGTCTTCTCGAACGCCCTGTGGGCGCGGCTGGAGAAGGGCGCCCGGATGATGGGCCGCAGGTCGCCGGTCGGTCTGGTGCTGCGGCGTCCGGACGGGCAGACGGCGGTGGCGCACCGGGGCTCCCCCGTGGTGACGGTGACCGGCGAGCCGGGCGAGCTGCTGCTCTACGTCTTCGGGCGGCAGGACGCGGCGCGGGTGGAAGTGGAAGGCGAGAAGGAGGCCGTCGACAAGGTCCAGCGGGCGAAGCTCGGGATGTAGGGCCGCCCCGTTCGGTCAGCCGGTCCGGCCGCCGGGCAGTTCGGCGCGGCGCAGACCGGCGAAGGCCAGGCCCAGCGCGCCGCCCGCCGCACAGACGGCGGCGCTGACGGTGAAGACCGGACCGGTGCCCCAGAGGCCGACGGCGGCGCCGGTCACCGGGTAGCTCAGCGGTGCGACACCGAGGGTGAAGAGGGTGGCCACGGATGTCACCCGCCCGAGGTACGCGGGCTCGGTGACCGTCTGGGTGAGCGCCCCGCACAGTCCCCCGCCGAGCCCGGCGAGCAGCCCGACGAAGAGGCCCGTCACGGCGGCGAGGGCGACGGTCGGTACGAAGGCGAGGGCGCCGATCGCGAGGGCGCCGGCGACGACGGACAGGCACAGGACGAGGCCCGCGCGCGGGAGGTGTCCGCGTACCGCCAGCAGCAGGGAGGCGGCGCCGGCGCCAGCGCCGAAGGCGGCGACGATCCAGCCCATGCCGCCGGCGCCCCAGCCCCGGTCCTGGGCGAGCAGGACGAGCCCGATGTTGAGCGGGCCGACGAAGCCCAGCTCGCTGAGGGCGATGACGAGCATCAGCGGTCCGAGGACGCGGTGGCGGCGGATGTGGCGCAGGCCGTCGGTGAGTTCGTGGCGGACGCCGGTTCTCGCGCCGCCTTCCACGGAGGCGCTCTCGGAAGCGGAAGCAGAAGCGGAGGCGGAGGCGGAGGCGGAGGCGGAGGCGGAGGCGGAGGCGGAGGCGGAGGCGGAGGCGGTGTCGCCGCCGGGCAGCGGCGCGATCCTTACGGAGACGAGCAGCACCAGCGACACGGCGAAGAGCGCGCCCGCGACGGCGAACGCCGCCGCCGAGCCGCCGAATGCGACCAGCAGCCCGCCGAGCGGCGCCCCGGTCACATTGGCCACGCGCGCCGCGAGACCGCGCAGCCCCTGGACCCGGGCGAGCTGCCCGGGGGCGGTGATCCGTGGCGGCAGGGCGCCGACGGCGGGCAGGAACAGGGCGTCCACGACGCCGAAAACCAGGGCCACGGCTATCAGCAGCGGCAGGCCGGGCGCGGTGAGGGCCAGGACGGCGGCGACGGCGAGGATCACCACGCAGCGCGCGGCGTCGCTGCCGATGACCACGCGGCGCGGGCCCCATCGGTCGGCGAGGACTCCCCCGCCGAGCATCAACAGGGCCCGTGGGACGGCGCCGACGGCGAGCACGAGGCCGGTCTGGGTGGGGCTGCCGGAGCGGGCGGCGGCCCAGGCCAGCGCCATGTAGTACACGCTGTCGCCGACCATCGAGAGGGTGAAGGCGGCGAGCCAGCGCAGGACGTTGGTGTCGCGGTGGGCGGGCCGCTCGGGTGCGGACACGGTCTCCCGCGGTACGACCGTCTCGCTCATGCGCACGTGCTCCTTCCGTCAGGCGATCCGCGCGACGTGCACGGGCCGGTGCCGTACGAGGTGCAGACCCACCTCGACCAGGAACCAGCCCAGCCGGCGGCGCAGCCCGCCGGGGGCCGGGGCCGCGCCCCGGGACAGCCGGAACTCGGCCGCCTCCGTACGGAGTTCGGCGGCGCGCAGGGCGTGCAGCTGGAGGTGTACGTCGGTGTGCATGGCGTGGGCTCCTTCCGTGAGTGGGACTGGCACGTCGGTGCGGCGCGCACCGCGAGGCGGGGGCCCGCCCGGCAGGCGGACGACGCTGCTTTCCGAACCCGCCCTAGTGACGGAACGGGAAGCCGTAGATGTGCAGCGCGACGTTCTCGCGCCCCTCGGTGTCTCCGGCGTCCTGTTCGGCCCGCGCGGCGTCGGTGTGCCGTTTGATCAGTTCGTGCATCTCCTTGCTGAGCGCGACCAGTTCCTCTGGCGTGAACGGCCCGAGGAACTCGCTGCTGAACGCCGCCGTGCGCCACTCCGGCGCCCAGGCCGACTGACTGTCCAGATGGGCGCGGTACATCTCCGCGCGCTGTTCGAACGACATCCGGCCGATGGCGGCGTGCGTGGCAGCCTTCTCGGGCGCGTCGCGGAAGTCCTCGTCCCGGAAGGTGAGCCCTTCGGACGCGGTCCGCCACCAGCGCTCCCGGCCGTCCTGGCCGCGCTGGGGCGCCTCTTCGATCAGCCCGTGGTCGGCGAGCTTGCGCAGGTGGTAGCTGACGAGCGAGACGGCCTCGTCCACCTGCTCGGCGAGCTGGGAGGCGGTGGCCGTACGGGAGACGAAGAGCGCGCGGTAGAGCTTCATCCGCAACGGGTGACCGAACGCCTTCAGGGTGTCCAGGTCGTCGACTCTGCGAGGTTCCTTGGCTGCCATACCCCCACCGTAGATACAAAAGGAAAGTTGCGCAATATTTGTTGCGCAAATAATCCTGCGGATTCCGGCGGGCGGGCGCGGGGCCGGGGCCGGAGCCGGGGCCGGAGCCCGGGGCGGTCAGATGTCGAGCAGCCGCCCGGCCGCGAGCGCGAGGGAGATCTCGACCACGTCGGCGGGCCGCGCCAGCGAGCGGCCGGTCAACTGCTCGAAACGGCGCAGCCGGTTGAGGACGGTGTTGCGGTGGCAGTAGAGCCGGGTTCCGGCGCGCTGCGCCGAACCGTCCGCCTCCAGCCAGGTCCTGACCGTGTCCACCAGCAGGTCGCGGTCGGCCGGGGCGAGCCCGTCCAGCGGACCGAGCACCCGCCCGGCGAGGGCCGCGCCCAGCCGGGTGGAGGAGACGACCAGCGCGGCCGGCAGATGCTCGTCCAGCAGGACGACGCCGCCCTCGCGAGGGCAGGCGCGCAGCGCGGTCTCGGCGAGCCCGCGCGCCTCGCCGAGGGCGGCGAGCCCGGTCACGGCGGAGCCGATCCCGACGCGTGCGCCGGCGGGCGCGGTCAACTCGGAGGCGAGCGCCGTGAGTTCACGGTCGGTGCCGCGGGCGCCCTCGTCCGCGTACTCGTTCGCCAGCAGGACGACCACGTGCTCGACGCCCTGGACGACCTGCCGCAGCGCGCGTGTCCCCGGCGGCACACCCACCACGTCCGCCCCGCCCCCGGCACCCGCGGCAATCGCCGCCACGACGACGTACCGGCCTTCCTCGGGCAGTCCCAGCATCGTCGCGGCGTCGGGGATGTCGGCGATGCGCGCCGTGCCGTCGAGCAGGGCGGCGACCGTCAGCCGCTGGTGGTTGCGGCGGCGCCAGGCGAGCCGGCGCTCCGTGGCCCGGTACGCGTCGGCGACGAGGCCGCAGTGTTCGTCCACGAAGCTCCAGACGTCGGCGGCGACGTGCACGAGCAGCCGGATGTCCTCGGGACGGCGCCGGGTGGTCTCGTCCACCAGGCCCTGCCAGACCATCGCACCGCCGAGCCGGAAGGCGTGCAGCAACGCGTCCAGCGGCAGGCCCTGTTCGGCCCGGCACTCGCCGATCCGCCACGACAGGCGGCAGGCGGCCTCGCGCGACTCCCGGGGCCTGAGCAGGGAGCCCACGCTCAGCCGCAGCGAGCGGTTCACCTCGTGCCAGATCTCGGCGGCGTCGGCCTCGATCGCCTCCCGGTAGGCGGGCTCCTTGTCGCGCAGCGCGGTGACCAGACGGTGTGTCAGCCCGGCGATGTCGTCCATGAGCGCCTGCGCGGCGCGGTGCAGCACGGCGACGGCCTCGGCGTCCGCCGCTGAACGGGGCCGCCGGTGCGCGGCCCCGGACGCCCCGTGGTGCACGGCCGGAGAGGTGACCGCGGACATGACGGGAGACGCGTGACGCGCCCGGACCCGCGAACGGATGACATACGTCATGGCGGCCTCCACCGGGAGTCGGTTCGCTCCGGCGCGGGGGGGTGCGGCCCGCCCCGTGCCGGATCTTCCTGACGCCCGCAGAATGACATACCGGCCAGTCGGTACCTAGGGGTTCGCCGGATTCTCCTCATCACGGTCCAGCAAACGCGCCAGTTCCGTCCGTGATCGCACCCCCAGTACGGCGAAGACGTTGCGCAGATGGTGGTCGACCGTGCGCGGGCTCACCGAGAGCCGCACCGCCACCTCCCGGTTGGTCGCGCCTTCCGCCACGCACCGTGCGACGCGGCGCTGTTGAGCGGTCAGCGGGTCCGCCGGTCCCGGCGCCGCGGCCGACTCCCCCGCCGCCCTCAGCTCTCCTCCCGCGCGCTCGGCCCAGCTCCGGGCGCCGCACCGCTCGAACGCGACGAGCGCGTCCCGCAGCGGGTCGCGGGCCTCGCGGGTCCTGCGCCGCCGCCGCAGCCACTGGCCGTACAGCAGTTCTGTACGGGCGCGTTCGAAGTCGCCGCCCGACCGCGCGTGGTGCGCACGCGCCTCCTCGTAGCGGGCGGCGGCCTCCCCCGGCGGGGCCAGCAGCGCCTGGCAGCGCGCCAGTTGGGCCGGAGCCTGGGGGTCGGCGGTCCAGGCCGTCCACCCGGTGAACTCCTCGACCGCCACCCGCGCCTCCTCGCCCCGGCCCGCCAGGACGGCGGCCTCCACGAAGCACGGCGCGGCGAGCATCCGGACCGCGAAGTGCCCCTGCCGGGGGCCCGGGAGGACGAGCGGCGCGAGCCGGGCGGCGGCCCGGGTGTGCCGGCCGGCCGCCAGATCCGCGCGTGCCACCGCCCAGGTGGCGAGCGTGGCGGCCTGCGCGAGACCGTGCGGCCCGGCGTCGGACGCCGCCCGCGCCGCGTGGTCCGCGCAGGCGCGGGCGTCGCCTTCCACGGAGGCCGCCATGGCGAGTACGGCGTGCAGCGCGGCGGCGGCGTTGCGCTGCCCCAGCCGGTCGGCGGCGCGCAGCCCCTCGTACGCGTGGACCCGGGCGGGCGCGTGGCGGCCGGCCCGCAGTTCCCCGTACGCCAGGTGTTCCAGGGCCTGCGGCAGCAGCGCCTCGGGGCCGTGGGCGCGTACGGCGGCCAGCGCCCGCACCCCGGCCCGGCAGGCGGCGTCGACGTCGCCGACGACGAGGGCGGCGATGCCCGACCGCAGCAGGGCCGCGGGGTCACCGGTGCGCCCGTCCGCGTCGGAGCAGCCGCGCAGCAGGGCGTGCCCCTCGTCCGTACGTCCGCCGAGTACGGCGCACATGCCCGCGCGGAAGCGGTCGAGCGCCGGATCGGTGCCGCCGCCGGCGACCCGGTCCATGGCGCGCAGATAGCCGGGCACGTCGCCGGTGAGCCAGGCGGCCTCCGCCGCCCCGAGCAGGGCGCCGGTGGCGCGCGCCCGGTCGTGCGGCGCGAGCAGCCCGGCGGCGGTGAGCAGTGCTTCCCCGGCGTCGGCGACCGGCCCGTCGCGCAGCGCGATCAGCCCGCGTACGTAGTGGGCGCGGCCGGGCGCGGGGTCGGCGCGTACCCGGGTCAGCAGCGCGCGGGCGCCTCCCGGGTCACCGGCGAGCCAGGTGTGCTCGGCGGCGGCGGCGAACCGCTCGCCGCGCAGGGCCTCGTCGGTGGACAGGGCGGCGGCCCTGGTGAGGGCGGCTGCGCGGTCGGCGTGCGGGCGGGGCGGACAGGCCGCGCGTGCCAGGGCGTCGGCGAGGACGGGGTCGTGCCCGGTGGCCGCGCAGGCGCGCTGGAGCAGGCGCGGCAGCGTCCGGTGCGGTCCGTCGAGCACCGAGGCGAGCAGGCGGTGCGCGGCGCGACGGCGGGCGAGCGGGGCGCGCCGCAACAGGGCCCGGCGCAGCAGTGGTTGGGTGAAGTGGACACGGTCGCCGTCGACCCGTACCGCGCCCAGTGCCTCGGCCGGTCTCAGCCGGCCGGGGCCGATCCCGGCGAGCCGTGCGGCCCGCAGCAGCACGGTCGCGTCGGCGCCGGCGCCCTCGGGTTCGTGCTCCTCGGCCGCCGCCGCGAACAGCAGCAGGAGCCGGGTGTCGTCGGGCAGGGCGCCGACGTGTGCGGCGTAGGCGTCGAGCAGGCTCTCACCGCCGCTCAGTGGCTGCGGCAGCCCGCTCCGGCCCGCCAGTTGGTCCTCGGTCAGCCGGGCCGCGAGCGCGGTGAGCAGCCGGGGGTTGCCCGCGGCCTCGCGCAGGAGTTCCTCCCGTACGCCGGGATCGGCCCGGCCGCCGGTCAGCCGGTCGAGCAGTTCGTGGCACGCGGACCGGTCGAGGGGGCCGAGGCGGAGCGCGGGCAGCGCAGTGAAGTCCCGTCCGCCGTCGTGCTGTTCGGCGGCCGTGAGCAGTACCGCGACGGCGCGGCCGGGGGCCGGACGGCGGATCGCGAGGACGAGCGCGGCTCTGGACGCGGCGTCCCAGGCGTGCGCGTCGTCCACGCAGAGCAGCAGGGGGCGCGGGGCGCCGACGGTCGCCAGGAGTGCGGGCAGCCCGGCGGGGTCGGCGGGCGGTGGCGCGGGGCACGGAGCCGAGGACAGGAGGGTGTGCAACCCGCTGTGGGGCAGCAGGCGTTCGGCGGGTGCGGCGCTCGTGTGCAGCAGGACGGCGTCCGCGCCCACGCCGTCCATGGCGTGGCGCAGGAGCGCGGTGCGGCCGAGTCCCGGCGCCCCGGTCAGCACGAGGGCGCCGCCGCGGCCGGCCCGCAGCCGGGTCAGCAGCTTTTCCAGGAGGGCGAGTTCACCGCTGCGGCCGTACAGCCGGAGCGGACTGCGAACGGTCGTCGATGGGGTCACGTCCGGCACGTTACTGCCGCGTAAACAAGCCCGGAAGGCTCACGTCGACGGCCGCCGCGCGGGTCGGCCGGTGCTGGGCGGCGACCCAGCGGGCGGGCCCCCGCACTGTGCGCGGGCACAGTGCGGGGGCCGTGATCACAGGCCGGCGGCGGCGTCAGCCGAGCGGGCAGCTCCCCCGGTACTCCTCGATGGTGAGGCTCGGCCGGGGCAGCGGGCACAGGAACTGCTCGTAGCGGGTGTCGTCGTCGATGAACCGCTTCAGCCACGACAGGCTGTACTTGCCGATCGTGGTGTTGGACGAGTTGGGTGTGAAGTGACTGGCGCCGTTGAGTTCCAGGTACGCCTTGTCGAGCGACCCGGGCAGTGACTCGTAGAACGGCTCCGAGTGCGTGGCGACGGGCGCGACGGTGTCGCCGTCGGCCCCGACGACCAGGGTGGGCGTGCGCAGTTCGGGCCAGGACTTGTCGGTGTTCCAGCCGGTCAGCGGGATCGCCGCCTTCAGCGAGGTACGGCTCTTGGCGGCCTCCAGGCTGCCGCCGCCGCCCATCGAGTGGCCCATGACACCGAGCCGCGATGCGTCGATCCGGGTGCGGACGGTGCTGCGCTGTGTCAGGTAATCGAGCGCGGCGAGGAGTTGGCGGCCCCGGCTGTCGGGCTGGTCGAGGGTGGTGTTCGTGTCGATGGTGAAGACGACGAAGCCCTGCGAGGCGAGTCTGGGACCGAGCCACGAGATGCTGGACTGGGTGGCGGTGAAGCCCGGGGAGATCGCCACGGCGCCGAAGGTGCCGTCCGCCGTGGACGTCGGGTAGTAGATCGTGCCGCCGCCGAAGCCGCTGACGCTCAGCGAGGAGACACTGGTCTGCGAGACGGCGTACGAGCCGCGTGCCGCCTCGACGCTGGAGTTGGTCGGGTCGGGGCCGCGCTCGTAGGGGTTGGCGGCGGCGGTCTCGGGGGCGGCTGCCTGGGCTCCGGGGACGAGCCCGCCGAACAGGGCGGCGGTCGCGGCGCCGGCGGTCAGGGCGACGCTCCAGAAGCGTGGACGGGAGTGCGCGCGGCTGCGGCCCGCGGAGCTGTCGCCGGTGGAGAGTTGCTGCACGAGGGGGGTCCTCTCGATGGAGGCGGTACGCCCCGGGCGGGGACCGGGCCCGTCGTCCTGGGCCACTGCTCCCGCCGGCCGGCGACCGCCGTACTGGCTGACGGAAGTCATGTTCCCGCCGCCAACCTCCGTCGCGCATCGGCGAGTTCACCGGTGTTGGCACGCGAACCGCCCCGGAACGGACCGTTCCGGGGCGGTGTCCAGCTACGCGCGAAGGCTCAGCGCACCGGGTGGCCGGCCTCCCGCAGCGCCTTCTTGACCTGCGAGATCCGCAGATCGCCGAAGTGGAAGACGGAGGCGGCGAGTACGGCGTCCGCGCCCGCGTCGACGGCCGGCGGGAAGTGCGCGAGGCTGCCGGCCCCGCCCGAGGCGATGACCGGGACGGTGACGTGTGCGCGTACGGCCGCGATCATCTCCGTGTCGTAGCCGTCCTTGGTGCCGTCCGCGTCCATCGAGTTGAGCAGGATCTCCCCGGCGCCGAGTTCGGCCGCGCGGTGCGCCCACTCCACGGCGTCGATGCCGGTGCCCCGGCGCCCGCCGTGCGTGGTGACCTCGAAGGTGCCCTCCGGCGTACGCCGCGCGTCGACGGACAGGACGAGCACCTGGCGGCCGAAGCGTTCGGCGATCTCCCGGATGAGGGCCGGGCGTTCGATGGCGGCGGTGTTGACGCCGACCTTGTCGGCGCCCGCCCGCAGCAGCTTGTCGACGTCCTCCGGGGTACGGACGCCGCCGCCGACCGTGAGCGGGATGAAGACCTGCTCGGCGGTGCGGCGCACCACGTCGTACGTCGTCTCGCGGTCGCCCGACGAGGCGGTGATGTCGAGGAAGGTCAACTCGTCGGCGCCTTCGGCGTCGTACAGCCTGGCCATCTCGACGGGGTCACCGGCGTCGCGCAGATTCTGGAAGTTGACGCCCTTGACGACCCGGCCGTTGTCCACGTCCAGGCAGGGGATCACTCGTACGGCGAGGCTCATGCCGGGCCTCCCGGGGCTCCGGTGGGCGCGCGGAACGCCTCCAGCTCGACCTCGACCACCAGGCTCGGATCGATGAGACCGGCGACGACGACCATCGAGGCGGCGGGCCGTACGGCGCCGAACAGCTCCTTGTGGGCGCGGCCGACGTCGTCCGCGTCGCCGGCGTGCGTCACATACATCCGGGTGCGTACGACGTCCTCGGCGCCGAGGCCCAGTTCGCCCAGTGCCTCGATGCCGACGCCGAACGCGGTGACGGCCTGCTCGTACGGGCCGCCCTCGGCGATCCGCCCGTCGACGACCGACGTACAGCCGGAGACGAGCACGAGACCGCCGGGCAGCCGCACGGCGCGGGAGTAGCCGTAGGCGTCCTCCCAGGGGCCGCCGGATGAGACGCGGCGTACGCCGTCCGGCGCGTCGGCCTTCTTGGGAGCGTCGCTCATCGGGCCACCTCCACGAGCGCCTCTTCCAGGGTGAACGCCTTCGCGTACAGGGCTTTTCCGATGATCGCGCCCTCGACGCCCGCGGGCACCAGGGAGGCGATCGCGCGCAGGTCGGCGAGCGAGGACACGCCGCCGGAGGCGACGACGGGCCGGTCGGTGGCCGCGCACACGTTCTTCAGGAGGTCCAGGTTGGGCCCCTGGAGTGTGCCGTCCTTGGCGATGTCGGTGACGACGTATCGCGCGCAGCCCTCCGCGTCGAGACGCGCCAGCGTCTCCCAGAGGTCGCCGCCCTCGCTGGTCCAGCCGCGCCCGCGCAGTGTCGTGCCGCGTACGTCGAGACCGATCGCGATCTTGTCGCCGTGCTCGGCGATGGCCTTGGCCGCCCACTCGGGCGTCTCCAGCGCCGCCGTACCGAGGTTGACGCGCGTGCAGCCGGTGGCGAGGGCGGCGGCGAGGGAGGCGTCGTCGCGGATGCCGCCGGACAGCTCGACCTTGATGTCCATGGCGTCGGTGATCCCGGCGACGAGGTCCCGGTTGTCGCCGGTGCCGAACGCCGCGTCGAGGTCCACGAGATGCAGCCACTCGGCGCCCGCGCGCTGCCAGGCGAGCGCGGCTTCCAGCGGTGAGCCGTAGGAGGTCTCGGAGCCGGACTCGCCGTGGACGAGCCGCACGGCCTGGCCGTCGCGCACGTCGACGGCGGGGAGGAGTTCGAGCCTCGTCACGGAGGCGGCGGGGGGTGTGCCGGACATCAGAAGGTTCCGATCCAGTTGGACAGCAGCTGGGCTCCGGCGTCGCCGGACTTCTCGGGGTGGAACTGCGTGGCCCACAGTGCACCGTTCTCCACGGCGGCCACGAACGGCTCGCCGTGCCGGGACCAGGTGACCTTCGGGGCGCGGATCTTGGGGTTGGTGACTTCGAGGGACCAGTCGTGGACGGCGTACGAGTGCACGAAGTAGTAGCGCTCCCCGGCGTCGAGACCCGCGAAGAGCAGGCTGTCCGCGGGTGCCTCGACGGTGTTCCAGCCCATGTGGGGCACGGTCGGCGCGGTGAGCGGTCCGACGGTGCCCGGCCACTCGTCGAGCCCCTCGGTCTCCACGCCGTGCTCGATGCCGCGCTCGAAGAGGATCTGCATGCCGACGCAGATGCCCAGGACGGGGCGTCCGCCGGCGAGCCGGCGTCCGACGATCCAGTCGCCGCGCGCCGCGCGGAGCCCTTCCATGCAGGCGGAGAAGGCGCCGACGCCGGGCACGATCAGCCCGTCGGCGTTCATGGCCTTGTCGAAGTCACGGGTGATCTCGACCTCGGCCCCGGCACGGGCGACGGCGCGCTCGGCCGAACGCACGTTGCCGAAGCCGTAGTCGAGGACGACGACGTTCTTGGTCATTCCCACAGTCCCTGGATACGGAGGATGCCGGCGACGAGGCAGAGGGCGGAGCATATGGCGAGCAGCACGATGACGCCCGTGGGCTGCTTCTGCTTCGCGAAGGAGTAGACGCCGCCGGCCAGGAACAGGCCGAGGACGATGAGGATGGTGTTGAGACCGGTCATGGGGTTAGGGCCTCTCTTTTGGATCAGGCCGGACAAGTGAGCGGGGTCTGGTGCGTGCGGTCGCAAGGCGGAGGAGGGAGACAACGCGGAGCGTTGGCACCTCCTGTGCCCCCCTCGGGCTACGGGGGAGAGTGTGCGTGCCGGGGCTCGCGAGCCCGGCAAGGTCCGAAAGAGAGGCCCTAGAGCGCGCCCTTCGTGGACGGGAGGATGCCGACGGCGCGCGGGTCGCGTTCGCTCGCGTAGCGCAGCGCGCGGGCGAGGGCCTTGAACTGGCACTCGACGATGTGGTGCGCGTTGCGCCCGTACGGGACGTGCACGTGCAGCGCGATCTGTGCCTGGGCGACGAACGACTCCAGGATGTGCCGGGTCATCGTCGTGTCGTAACCGCCGATCATCGGCGCCATGTTCTCGGGCTCGGTGTGCACCAGATACGGACGGCCGGAGAGGTCGACGGTGACCTGGGCGAGCGATTCGTCCAGCGGGACGGTGCAGTTGCCGAACCGGTAGATGCCGACCTTGTCGCCGAGCGCCTGCTTGAAGGCGGCGCCCAGCGCGAGGGCGGTGTCCTCGATGGTGTGGTGCGAGTCGATGTGCAGATCGCCCTCGGTCTTGACCGTCAGGTCGAAGAGACCGTGCCTGCCGAGCTGGTCGAGCATGTGGTCGTAGAAGCCGACGCCTGTCGACACCTCGACCTTGCCCGTGCCGTCGAGGTCAAGCTCGACGACGACCGAGGTCTCCTTGGTCGTCCGTTCCACGCGGCCGATACGGCTCATGCGCTCTGCTCCTTCGTCAATGTACGTACCGCGTCGAGGAACGCGTCGTTCTCGGAGGGGGTGCCCGCCGTGACCCTCAGCCGGCCGGGGACGCCGTTGTCGCGTACGAGTACGCCCTGGTCGAGGATCGTCCGCCAGGCCCGGTGCGCGTCGTCGAAGCGGCCGAACTGGACGAAGTTGGCGTCCGACTCGGTGACCTCGAAGCCCATCGCCCGCAATTCGGTGACCAGGCGGTCCCGCTCGGTCTTGAGCTGTTCGACATATCCGAGCAGCGTATCGGTGTGCTCCAGCGCGGCGAGCGCGGTGGCCTGGGTGACGGCGGAGAGGTGGTACGGCAGGCGTACCAGCTGCACCGCGTCGACCACGGCGGGGTCGGCGGCGAGATAGCCGAGCCGCAGTCCGGCGGCGCCGAAGGCCTTGGACATCGTGCGGGACACGACGAGGTTGGGCCGGCCGGCGAGCAGCGGCAGCAGCGTGGGGTGGTGGCTGAACTCGACGTAGGCCTCGTCGACGACGACCAGCGAGGGCCTGGCGGCCTGCGCGGCGTCGTACAGCCGCGCGACGGTCGCGGCGTCGACGGCGCTGCCGGTGGGGTTGTTGGGGGTGGTGATGAACACGACGTCGGGACGGTGCTCGGTGACGGCCCGCTCGGCGGCGGCCACGTCGATGGTGAAGTCCTCGTTACGGGGGCCGGAGAGCCAGCCGGTGCTGGTGCCGCGCGCGATGAGGTGGTGCATCGAGTACGAGGGCTCGAAGCCGATCGCGGTACGGCCGGGGCCGCCGAAGGTCTGGAGAAGTTGCTGGATGACCTCGTTGGAGCCGTTGGCCGCCCAGACGTTCGCGGCGGTCAGCGGGAGATCGCCCGCGGTGCGGCGGAGGTAGGCGGCCAGCTCCGTGCGGAGTTCGACCGCGTCCCGGTCGGGGTAGCGGTTGAGGCCGCGCGCGGCCTCGCGGACCCGCTCGGTGATCCGCTCGACCAGGGGTTCGGGGAGCGGATACGGGTTCTCATTGGTGTTGAGGTGGACGGGGACGTCCAACTGGGGCGCCCCGTAAGGGGACTTGCCGCGCAGTTCGTCCCGTACGGGCAGATCGTCGATGCCGGTCACGCGCCGGACACCTCCCCCGCGGACGGCACTTTCCAGCCGAAACGCGCCTTGACGGCGGCGCCGTGCGCGGGCAGGTCCTCGGCCTCGGCGAGCGTCACGACGTGGTGGGCGACATCGGCGAGCGCGTCGCGCGTGTAGTCGACGATGTGGATGCCGCGCAGGAAGGACTGGACGGAGAGTCCGGAGGAGTGACAGGCGCAACCGCCGGTCGGCAGGACGTGGTTGGAGCCGGCGCAGTAGTCACCGAGCGAGACCGGGGCGTACGGCCCCACGAAGATCGCGCCCGCGTTGCGGACCCGGGCGGCGACGGCCGCGGCGTCGGCGGTCTGCACCTCCAGGTGCTCGGCGCCGTACGCGTCGACGACCCGCAGGCCCTCCTCGACCCCGTCGACCAGCACGATCGCGGACTGTTTGCCCGCGAGGGCGGGCGCGATGCGCTCCTCGACGTGCTTGGTGGCGGCGGTCTGCGGCACCAGTTCCTTCTCGACTGCGTCGGCGAGTTCGACGGAGTCGGTGACCAGGACGGCGGCGGCGAGCGGGTCGTGCTCGGCCTGGCTGATCAGGTCGGCGGCGACGTGCGCCGGGTCGGCGGTGGCGTCGGCGAGGATGGCGATTTCCGTCGGACCGGCCTCGGTGTCGATACCGACGCGGCCGGCGAAGTAGCGCTTGGCGGCGGTGACCCAGATGTTGCCGGGGCCGGTGACCATGTCGGCGGGCGGGCAGCCGTCGGGGCCGGTCGTGCCGTACGCGAACATCGCGACGGCCTGGGCGCCGCCGACCGCGTACACCTCGTCGACGCCCAGCAGCGCGCAGGCCGCGAGGATCGTCGGGTGCGGCAGACCGTCGAACTCCTTCTGGGGAGGCGAGGCGAGCGCGATCGAGCCGACGCCCGCTTCCTGCGCCGGGACCACGTTCATGATCACGGACGACGGGTAGACGGCGCGTCCGCCGGGCGCGTACAGCCCCACGCGGCCGACCGGCACCCACTTCTCGGTCACCGTGCCGCCCGGCACGACCTGCGTGGTGTGCTCGGAGCGTCGCTGGGCGCGGTGCACGATACGGGCCCGGCGGACCGACTCCTCCAGCCCGGCCCGCAGGGCGGGCTCCAGCTCCGCCAGGGCGCGCGCGAGGGCTTCGGCGGGGACCCGTACGCGTTCCTGCTCGACGCCGTCGAACTTCCGCGCGTACTCGATCAGCGCCGCCGTGCCGCGATGGCGTACGTCCTCGCAGATGGGCCGCACCTTCGCGAGGGCGGCTTCGACGTCGAACTCGGCACGGGGCAGGAGGCCGCGCAGAGCGCCGCCCTCGGGGAGGGCGTCGCCGCGCAGATCGATTCGTGAGATCACGGGGTCAATTCTCGCAGACCGGATATCGCCGCCGGTCGCCCGTATCACTGGCTGATATGAGCCCTGAATGTCACTCACGGCTACTAAGGTTGACGATCGGCGTTCATTCGGTCACTCAGAGGGAAGAACATTCGTACGACCCCATAACAGCAGTCACCTCCGGCGACGGCTGCACGGGAGTCACACGGCGGCAGACACGCACAGGCACCAACCGCGATCTTGATGACGCACAGCGACCGGCACGACGCACGAACGCACCACCCACGAACGTACGAAGCACGACCGCACGACACCCAAGCGCACAACGCACGACCGCACGACCGCACGACGACAGGCACCACACACGGGGAACGGCACACGGGGAAGCGAGGCGCGGCAGTGTCCGAGCCGCAGGACGACGAAGCTCCGGACTGGCTCTCTGCCACTGAACTCGGCATGTGGCAGGCATTCCGGAACGGCAGCACCTATGACCTGAGCGTGCCGAGTCCACTGCTCAACGACCCGGCGGCGGCCGGCCCCTGGGGCGAGCACCGCAGCGTGCGCGCCCGGGTGGTCGCCCTGCTGCTGCTCAGCGGCCCGTCGGCGCGACCCGGCCGGGTCGCCGCCCTCAAGCTGCGCGGGGCGTACATCAGCGGGTCGCTGGATCTCGCGGGCGGCAATGTCGAGCCGTATGTGGAGCTGACCTTCTGCCGCTTCGAGCGGGAAGTGGTGCTGCCCGAGTGCCACTTCACCACCCTGCGGCTGGTGGGCTGCGTGATTCCCCGCCTGGAGGCCGCCCGGCTGCGCACCGAGGGCGATCTGCATCTGCCGCGCTGCCAGGTCGCGCGCGGTATCCGGCTGACCGACGCGCAGATCGGCACGGACCTGCTGATCAGCCAGATATCCGTCCGGCCGGACAGCAACTGCCGGTCGATCGCCGCCGACGGGATGTCGGTGGGACAGGATCTCCAGGCCGAACAGATCGAGACGCACGGCGAGTTCAGTCTGCGCGGTTCAACAGTCGGGGGCTCGCTGATGCTGCGCGGCAGCCGGCTGCGCGCGGCGGGACAGCGCCGCGCGCTCAACGCGCCGCAGCTGACCGTGGAGCGCTCGCTCTACATGACGGGCGCCGTGGTGAGCATCGCGACGGGCAACGCCAACTCCACACCGCCGTACGGCACGGTCTACACCGGCACCACGGCCAGTCCCGCGGCGCTGCCGCCGGGCACCGAGATCCGGCGCTTCGAGTGCTACGGCGGGGTCCGCCTCGACGACGGGCGGGTCGGCGACACGGTCGACTTCCACCAGGCGCGCTTCCTGATGGCGGCCGTCGAGGAGTTGTCGCTGCGCCGGATCACCGCGACGGAGCTGCGCTTCCAGTGCGAGCGCCCGCTGGAGGGCCGGGTCGTGCTGAACGGCGCCAAGATCACGACGCTGATGGACCTGTCCACGAGCTGGCCGGGCCCCGGTGGTCTCGCGATGGGCGGCTTCGTCTACGAGAACGTGGTGCCGTCCGGCCACTTCCCGCTCAACCGGCGCCTGGAGTGGCTGGACTCGGCGACACCGGAGTACTCGCCGGAGCCGTACGAACGTCTCGCGCAGGTGATGCGCAACAGCGGTGAGGACGCCGACGCCCGCGAGGTGCTGCTGGCCAAGCAGCGCAGGCGGCGCGAGACGCTGCCGCTGGCGGCGAAGCTGTGGGGCTACGTCCAGGACTGGACGGTGGCGTACGGGTACCGGCCGGGCCGGGCCGCGCTGTGGATGGCGATGCTCTGGGCGGGCGGCACCTTCGCCTTCGCCCGGAACGCGCCCGCGCCGCTGAAGGGCGAGGAGCATCCGGCGTGGAATCCGGCCCTGTACGTACTGGATCTGCTGATTCCGGTGATCAATCTCGGCCAGGACGGGCACTGGCGGACGGAGGGCGCCTGGCAGTGGCTGGCCGCCGGGATCGTGCTGCTCGGCTGGATCCTCGCCACAACTGTCGCAGCGGGCGCCTCACGTCTCCTGCGGCGCAGCTGACCCGCGGTCGACCCGCTTTCTTTGCCTTCCCTTGACCCACCCGGAGGCAACCTTCTCCCCACCACCAAAGCTTCACATATCCCCTCTGGCGCCCCTGCGACCTGCGGTTTTCAATGGTCCGCACCATGTCATTGATTCGCGCACTGATCGGTACCGCGCGCATGCTCCGGCACACCCCTCGGCTCGCCGACGGGCTCCCGCCGGACGATGCGGTACTGCTCGACGCCCCCGACGACCGGCTCGCCCCGGCGCTCGTCTCGGCCGCCCTCGGCGAGTACGAGCAGACGGCGAAGCTGCTGGCGACCACACGCGAATCAGCCGAATGGGAGAACCGCGACCGCTACGTCATGCGGCTCGCCGCCTTCGCCCACAACCGTGAGGAATGGCTGGGCCGCTGGCTCGCCGCTTCCCCGCACGACCCCGACGCCCTGGTCGTCAGGGCCGAACTCGGCGTACGCAGGGCCTGGGAGTCCCCGGCCCGTGCCGAACTGCTGCGCGAGACAGGCCCGTTGATCGGCGCCGCCGCCGAGGCCGACCCGCGCGACCCGGTGCCCTGGCGTATCGCCCTGGACCACGCGCGCGGCACACACGCGGGCCACGACGCCTTCGAGACGCTGTGGGGCGAGGCGGTGCGCCGCTCCTCGCACCACTACGGATGCCATGTCGCGGCGCTCCAGTACCTCTCCGCGCGGTGGCACGGCTCGCACCGGGAGTGCTTCGACTTCGCCGAACAGGCCGCCGCGGACGCGCTGCCGGGATCGCTCGTCAAGGCCCTGCCGATGCGGGCCGCCTTCAGCGAACTGATGAGCGGCGACGGCCTCGCCCCCGTGACACCGGTCACGACCGGCGCGGTCGGCACGGCGGGCCGGACGGGCGGGACGGGCACGACGGACCGGATCGACGCGGCCTGCGACGAGGCGATCCTGCTCTCCTCCATGTACACGGTGGGCGACCCCTGGCCGGCGGAAGTACGGAATCTGCTGGCGTACGTGCTGGTCGGACGGCACCGGTGGGACGAGGCGCTGGAACAGTTCCGGCTGATCGGCCCGTACGCGACGTCCTTCCCGTGGACGTCGCTGACCGACGATCCACTCGGCCAGTTCCTGGAGACACGCGACGGCGTACGTCTCCAGGTGGCCTCCGGGATGCCCTTGTGGAACCGGACAGACAGAGGGCGCCCGCGCGGCCATTACGCTTGAGCGTTGTGACCACCGCACATCTCCCTCTCTTCCCGCTGAACGCGGTGTTGTTCCCGGGCCTCGTCATGCCCCTGAACATCTTCGAGGAGCGGTATCGCGCCATGATGCGCGAGCTGCTCAAGACCGACGAGTCCGAACCGCGACGCTTCGTCGTGGTCGCCATCCGCGACGGCCACGAGGTCGCGCCGACCGCCTCCGGCATGCCCGACCCCACGTCCCTGCCGGAACGCGGGCCGGCCGCGGGCTTCGGCGCCGAGCCGCTGAACTCCTTCCACCAGGTGGGCTGCGTCGCCGACGCGACCACCATCCGCGAGCGCCCGGACGGCAGCTTCGAGGTGCTGGCCACCGGCACCAGCCGGGTCAAGCTGCTCTCCGTCGACACCGGCGGGCCCTATCTGACCGCCGAGGTCGAAGCTCTCGCGGAGGACTCGGGCGAGGGCGCGGGCGCGCTCGCCGAAGGCGTCCTGCGGGCGTTCCGCAGCTATCAGAAACGGCTGGCGGGGGCGCGCGAGCGCTCGCTGTCGACCGGCGACGACCTGCCTGAAGAGCCGTCCGTGGTCTCGTACCTGGTGGCGGCGGCGGCCGTCCTGGACGTCCCGGCGAAACAGCGTCTGCTCCAGGCGCCGGACACCGTGACGCGGCTGCGGGAGGAGCTGAAGCTCCTGCGGGCCGAGACGGCGGTGATCCGGCATCTGCCGTCACTGCCCGCCGTGGAACTGACGAAGGGCCCGACGAGCCCGAACTGACCCCCTACGGCTCCCCCTCAACGGACGCGAGGAACAGGCGCCTTGCCAAAGAACCAGACGAAGAAGCAGGCGAAGAGAGCGGCGGGCGGTACCCCGGCGACGGTCGCGCTGACGGCGGCGGGGGCCGAGTTCACCCTGCACGCGTACGAGCACGACCCGGCGGCGCCCTCGTACGGCGAGGAGGCCGCGCGGGCGCTGGGGGTGTCGGCGGACCGGGTGTTCAAGACGCTCGTCGCCGACGTCGACGGCGAACTGACCGTGGCGGTCGTCCCGGTCTCCGGCTCGCTGGACCTCAAGGCGCTGGCCGCCGCGGTGGGCGGCAAGCGCGCGACGATGGCGGACCCGGCGGCGGCGGAGCGCACCACGGGCTACGTACGGGGCGGCATCTCGCCCCTGGGCCAGCGCAAGCGGCTCCCTACGGTGGTCGACTCCTCGGCGGGGACCCACCCGACGGTCTGCGTCTCGGCGGGCCGCCGCGGCCTGGAGGTGGAACTGTCCCCGTCCGACCTCGCCGCCCTGACGTCGGCGACGCTGGCCCCGATCGCCAGGACGTAGACGCCCGTCCGGCGTGGGGCGCGTGACATCAGCCTCCGCGCGGCGGGCGCTCCCCGTTCCGGCCTGATCGACCAGGCATCCCCGGGGCGCCGGTCAGCGCCCGGTCTCCGGTCCGTCCTCGCGGTCCGCCGGCAGATACGGCGCCCCGAACGGCACCCACTCCGGGTCCGGGTCGCGCGGCCCGAACAGGGCCGTCAGCGCGAGGTGGACGACCATCGCCGCCACCGGCCAGGCCAGCAGCGCGCCCCGCGCGTTCAGCTTCAGCGGGGCGTCGAACGTCACGCCCTCGCCCAGCGCGCGCGCCTGTGTCACCACGTCGTCCGGCCCCAGCGCCCAGCCGATCAGCCAGCCGAGCCCCGACGCGAGCAGCCCGCCCAGCGCCAGTCCCACGACCAGCGGGATGCCCCCGCGCCGGCGGAACCAGAACACCAGGGCGGCACTGACGATGCCGAACCCCAGGGCCAGCAGCACGAACGTGCCGTCCGCGCCGATCGCCTCCTCGCCCTCCGTGTCCTTCAGGAAGACGGCGGAGTCACCGGCGATCAGCGGCACCCGGGGCGACAGCCAGAACCAGAGCAGTCCGAGCAGCACACCCGAGACGGCCACGGCGAGCGTCACGACGGCGGCCTGCTTCAGCTCGGTCCTCGTGTCGGTCTCGTACGCCGCCTCCGGGACGTACGCATGGGCTCCCGCGCCCTGCGGCTTCTGCCAGGGATCGTCGTTCGGCGGCTGGTGGGGCGGCGTCAGGGGTGCTGTCACCCCGCCATCGTGCCAGGCATGGCCCGGCCGTGCCTCATCGGACCGCCGCACGCCGGTACGCCCAGGTGGCCACGGCCAGCGACACGACGCCGACGCCCGCGCAGACCGCCAGATCCAGCACGACGGTGGGCCAGTCGGGATGCCGGTCGAAGCTGCGGGCCAGGGCCTCCACACCGTAGGTGGACGGCAGCAGATCGCGGGCGTACGTGATCGGCCCCGGCAGCCGGTCGGCGGGCAGCACACCGAGCAGCAGCGCGGCGGACATGCCGAGCTGCCCGAGCAGCGTGGCCAGCTCCTGACGGGGCGCGAGGAGCCCCAGCGCCGCCCCGAGACCGGCGAGCGCGGCGCCGGAGAGGGGGATGACGGCGACGAGCACCCAGAGATGGGTGAGCGGCAGCTCGAAGAGCAGACTGCCGGTCACGGCCGTCACGGCGGTGCCCGGCACGGTGAACGAGGCGTACGCGCCGGCCGCGCCCAGCACCACGGCGGCGGGCGGCACGGGCAGCGTCGCGTAGTGGTCGAGTCCGCCGGTCGCGCGCAGCTGACCGAAGTACTGGGCGAGCAGATTGAGCGCCACGAAGGCCACGACGAGCACGCTCGACCCGGCGACCACGGCCCGCGCCTCGGCGCCGCCGTCGACGACGCCGCGCATCAGGATCATGATCCCGACGGACTGGAAGGTCGCGACGAACAGAAGCGGGATACGGGCGACGCGGGCCCGCGAGAGCTGCGCGCGGTACACGGCGGCCATCGAGGGCAGCAGCCGTGCGCGCGGAGCCAGCGGCGCCGGCGCCCCGTCGGCTCGGTCGCTCGCGGCACGGGTGTCCGTGGCTGTCCGGCTCTTCCCGGCGACGGCCTCCGCGGGCACGATGCTCACCTGGCGCTGCTCCTGTTCGGTGCGGACGGGCGGGTGCGGGCACGGTACGTCGGGTACGTCGCCGACCGGGACCAGCGTGCCATACGCCGTTTACGCGCCGAACGCCCCATAGGCGCGGGCCCGTTCCGGCAGGTGCCGACGGGTACGGGGACGGCCGCGGCGACGGGAGAGACGGCCTGCGTGGGAATCCCGCCCGGCGCCGAGGCGGTCGCGGAAAGGGGAGCACTCGGCTCGGGGACGCCGGCCCCAAAGACGCCCGGCGGGGGAACGGCGCGGCCCCCGGTGGCGGCCGGGCCGGGCCTCGGAGCCGTACATCCGACTGTCCTCGGCCGCGCGCTCACGCCTTCACCAGCCCCTGCACCTGGCCGCCGAGCGCCAGATAGACGTCCTCCAGGCTCGGCGTCGCCAGTGTGAAGTCGTCCAGCGCCGCGAAGGCCGCGCCGCCGGTCACCGCCGCGACGGCTGCGCGCGCCTCGTCGGGGGCCAGCCGCAGCACCCAGCGGCGGCCCGACTCCTGCGCGGAGCCGCGCAGCGCGGCGACCTCGGGGACGTCGAGCGGGGCGCGCTCGCGCCAGACGAGTTCGAGGCGTACGTCGCCGGCGACCTGTTCCTTGAGTCCGGACGGGGTGTCGCAGGCGATGACCCTGCCCCGGTCGAGCACGGCGACCCGGTCGAGCACCGTCTCGGCCTCGATGACGTTGTGGGTGACGAGCAGCACGGTCGCGCCGCGCTCGGCCCGGCGGCGGTCGACCGCCGCCCAGACAGCGCGCCTGGCGACGGGGTCCATGCCGGTGGTGGGTTCGTCCAGGACGAGCACGGGCCGCTCCCCCACCAGCGTGGCCGCGAAGCAGGCCATCCGCCGCTGGCCGCCGGAGAGCTTCTTCAGCGAGCGCCCCGCGAGTTCGGTGAGTCCGAGTTCCGCGAGCACCGCGTCGCGCTCGGCGCGTGCCTCGCCCACTCCGAGCCCCCGCAGCCGCCCCGTCGTCTCGGCGGCGAGCCCGACCGTCAACTCGTCGAGCGCGGTGGACTCCTGACCGAGATAGCCGATGAGGCGCGAGGCGCGCTCGGGGTGGCGGACCAGATCGTGGCCGAGGACGTCCACGCTGCCCGAGTCGGGCCGCATCAGACCGGTGAGCTGTCGTACGAGGGTGGACTTGCCGGCGCCGTTGGGACCGAGCAGGCCGAAGATCTCACCGCGCCGCACGTCCAGGGAGATGCCGTCGTTGGCACGTACCTCGGGCGTCGCCGGGGCCCCACGTCTGCCGCGCGCGGCGGGGTACGTCTTGACCAGCTCCCGTACCGCGCACACCGTACTCACAAGGGTCGAGCCTACGGGGTGCGACGGCCCGGAATTCGTCCGGGGGCCCCGGGCCCCGTCCGGCGCCCGGGGACAGGGGCCCCTCGCGTCACTCGGTCGTGGGCGGGGTCTCCGCCGCCGCCCGTACGTCGATCTCGCGCCAGAACCCCGCCCTGATCGCGTACCGGTCGTGCTCGTCGATCTGGTCGTCCTTGTGTGCCAGCAGTCCGAAACGCGCCGCGTATCTCAGCACCTCGCCGTCGATCCGGTGCGGGATCCGCGGATACATCGTGGACAGCTTCTGCACATGGCTCGCCTCGGGCAGCCGCTCCATCCACCGTCGGGCGAAGACCTGACCCACCTCGAAGGGGTCACCGCCGACCGTCGTGATGTCCTCCTCGCGGTCGGCCCAGCGCTGCTCGGCGCTGGTGAGCTGCGCGAGTGTGGGCAGCGACGCCGTCTCGGGCGACTCGCCGAGCTGGCCGCCGGCCCCCGGACGCTCGACCCAGCCCCGGTCGGAAGACCAGCGCAGCGTCGCGTTGCCCGGCGGCGGGGGCGGCACGACATGGGGTCCGGACGCGCGGAGCGCGGCGAGATCCTTCGGTGTGGGGACGCCCTTGGCGCCCGGGGACGCCGGATGGGCGTGCCCGGTGTCGTGCCCGTGGTCGGGCACCTGCCCGGGTGCGTGCCCCGGCGCGTGCCCCGCCCCGTGGCCGGATACGTGTCCCGGCGCGTCGCCCGGCGCGTGCTCCGTGGCCGGCGGCGCGGTGCCGTTGCGCGCCGAGGTGGTCCCCGCCTCCGTCGCCCGTTCGGCCGACGCGGCGAGCGCCGACTCCGGGAGCGGCGCGGAGAGGATCGCGGCGATCTCGGGGCGGGGCACGGGCGGCGGCGCGCAGCTGCCGCCGAAGTCCTTGGGGCGTACGGCCTTGGTGATCCAGGCCCGGTCGAGCACGCGGCGCTCGTCCGCCTCGGCCACCAGGTCCTCGGACTGGTTGTAGTCGCCGTCCGCCGCCTGCACCGCCCAGAGGTGCACGGCGACGCCGTGTTCCTTGGCGGACATCAGGCCGGGCAGCAGATCGCCGTCACCGGTCACCAGCACCACGTCCGAACAGGCGCGATTTCTGGCCAACTCCGTGAGTTCGGCGTGCATCGCCGCGTCGACGCCCTTCTGCGCCCAGCGACCGTCGCTGCGGGTCAGAGCGCCCAGCCGGACGGTGACACGTGACATGACGCGCAGTCGGCGGTGTTCGGGCTGCGGTACGCGGTCGGGGGCGCCGTCGAACCAGTAGATACGGAGCAGCGGCTGCTCCGTGTCGGCCTCGGCGCGCTCGCGCAGACCCTGGATGAGGGCGGCGTGGTCGACGGTGATGCGGGAGCGGGCCGGTTCTCCGGCGAGGAGACTCGCGGCGGCGCCCAGCAGGTAACCGGCGTCCACCAGGACGACGCAGCGGTCCACGTGTTCCACCCTCTTTCGGGAACGTCGGGATCGGGAGTTGCTACGGGTTTCCTTCGAGTCTGCCCGACCGCAACTGGCTTAACGGCCGGAACTGGATCATCGGCGTGGCGTATCGCTCCCGGCTACCCCCGCGGACACCGGAACTTCCGGCCGTCACGCTCAGCAATGATCCAAAATGCGGTAGTTCACGGCATATGTGAATCTGATCGCGGCCCTGGCACCAACATCCTTCAGGAGGCAGCACCATGGCCAAGAACAAGAACCGTGACCGCGGCAAGCAGCAGGACCGTTCGGGCTCCGAGCACCGCCCCGAGCAGTCCTCGTCCTCCTCGACGGACGCCAAGGCCGAGCAGATACAGGAGCGGGTCACGCCGTCCGAGGTCCCTCACAAGGGCCGTGAGAAGCGCTTCGGCCACAACTGACGCGGCCGGCCGCACATGCTGAGATGACGCGAGGGGCACGCCCGGAAATCCGGGCGTGCCCCTCGGCGTACGACTGCTGTGTCCCTTCCTGCCAGGCCTAGCCCGCCAGGCAGGACGGCCCGAGCAGCACCTTCAAGTCGCCGAACAGCGCCGGGTCGGGCTGCACCCGGTGCCGGTCGAGCCGCAGGACGGTGGTCTTGCGCGCGCCCTGAAGTTTGATCCGTACCTCGGAGTTGCCCCGGTGGTGGCTCAGGATCTCGCCGAGCCTGCTGACCATGGGCGGGGTGAGCTTCACGGTGGGGATGGTGATCGTGACCGGCGCGTCCGTCCCGGCGGACGACACGTCGGGCACCTGGAGCTCCATCGCGACCAGACGCGGGATGTCCTCGCGCTTGTCGAGGCGGCCCTTGACGAAGACGACCGTGTCCTCGACCAGTTGGGTGGAGACCAGCTGATACGTCGCGGGGAAGAACATGCACTCGATCGAGCCCGCCAGGTCCTCCACGGTGGCGATGGCCCACGCGTTGCCCTGTTTGGTCATCTTCCGCTGGAGGCCGGAGATGATGCCGCCGATCGTGACGACCGCGCCGTCCGCGTGCTCACCGCCGGTGAGCTGCGAGATCGCCGCGTCGGACTTGTCGGAGAGCACGTGCTCGATACCGAAGAGCGGATGGTCGGAGACGTACAGACCGAGCATCTCCCGCTCCTGGGCGAGCAGATACGACTTGTCCCACTCGATGTCGGAGAACTCGACGTCGAGCCCGAAGCCCGGCTCGGAGGAGGCGTCGTCGCTGTCGCCCATGCCGCCGAAGAGGTCGAACTGCCCCTCCGCCTCCTTGCGCTTCACCTGTACGACGTTGTCGATCATCGGCTCGTGGTGCGCGACCAGTCCCTTCCGGGTGTGGCCCATCTCGTCGAAGGCGCCCGCCTTGATGAGGGATTCGACGGTGCGTTTGTTGCAGACGACCGCCTCGACCTTGTCGAGGAAGTCGGGGAAGGTGGCGTACTTCCCCTTCGCCTTGCGCGAGCGGATGATCGAATCGACCACGTTCGTGCCGACGTTCCGCACGGCCGTGAGCCCGAAGAGAATGACGTCGTCGCCCTGCGCGGCGAAATTCGCCACCGACTCGTTGACGTTCGGCGGGAGCACCTTGATGCCCATGCGCCGGCACTCGTTGAGATAGACCGCCGACTTGTCCTTGTCGTCCTTCACCGAGGTCAGCAGCGCGGCCATGTACTCGGCGGGGTAATTCGCCTTGAGATACGCGGTCCAGTAGGTGACGAGCCCGTACGCGGAGGAGTGCGCCTTGTTGAACGCGTATCCCGCGAACGGGACCAGCACGTCCCACAGCGCCTTGATGGCCTCGTCCGAGTAGTTGTTCTTCTTGGCACCGGCCTGGAACAGGACGAAGTTCTTCGCCAGTTCGTCGGCCTTCTTCTTGCCCATCACGCGGCGCAGGATGTCGGCCTCGCCGAGCGAGTAACCGGCGATGATCTGCGCGGCCTTCTGCACCTGCTCCTGATACACGATCAGGCCGTGGGTGAGGCCGAGGACCTCCTTGAGAGGCTCCTCCAACTCCGGGTGGATCGGGGTGATCTCCTGCTGCCCGTTCTTGCGCAGCGCGTAGTTCGTGTGCGAGTTCATGCCCATCGGGCCCGGCCGGTACAGGGCCGACACGGCGGAAATGTCCTCGAAGTTGTCGGGCTTCATCAGCCGCAGCAGCGAACGCATGGGGCCGCCGTCGAACTGGAACACGCCGAGCGTGTCACCCCGGCACAGCAGTTCGTAGGTCTTGGGGTCGTCCAACGGCAGGGAGAGCAGGTCGAGTTCGACGCCCTTGTTGGCCTTCACCATCTTGACGGCGTCGTCCATGATGGTCAGATTTCGCAGACCCAGGAAGTCCATCTTCAGCAGGCCGAGCGACTCGCACTGCGGATAGTCCCACTGCGTGATCGTGACACCGTCGGTGTGCCTGACCCAGACCGGCACATGGTCGGTGATGGTCTCGCTGGACATGATCACGCCGGCCGCGTGCACACCCATCTGCCGCACCAGGCCCTCGACACCCTTCGCGGTGTCGATGACCTTCTTGACGTCGGGCTCGTTCTCGTACATCCCCCGGATCTCGCCCGCCTCGCTGTAGCGCGGGTGCTTGGGGTCGGTGATGCCGTTGAGGTCGATGCCCTTGCCGAGGACATCGGCGGGCATCGCCTTGGTGAGGCGGTCGCCCATCGCGTACGGGTAACCCAGCACACGCGCCGAGTCCTTGATGGCGTTCTTCGCCTTGATCTTTCCGTAGGTGCCGATCATGGCGACCTTGTCGGCGCCGTACTTCTCCGTCACATACCGGATGACCTCACCGCGCCGGCGCTCGTCGAAGTCGATGTCGACATCCGGCATGGAGATGCGCTCGGGGTTGAGGAACCGCTCGAAGATCAGACCGTGTTCGATCGGGTCGAGGTCGGTGATGCCCATCGCGTACGAGACGATCGAGCCGGCCGCGGAGCCTCGGCCGGGGCCGACCGCGATGCCGTTGTTCTTGGCCCACATGATGAAGTCCGCGACGACCAGGAAGTACCCCGGGAACCCCATGTCGATGATGATGCCCATCTCGTACTCGACCTGCTTCTGCCGGTCTTCCGGGATGCCGTTCGGGAATCGCCTGGCCATGCCGCGCATGGTCTCCTCGCGGAACCAGGTGACCTCGGTGAAGCCCTCGGGGATGTCGAACTTCGGCATCAGGTTCCGCTCCTGGAACCAGCCCTCCGTATCGATCTGCTCCGCCACCAGAAGCGTGTT